>JADJZB010000029.1 GCA_016719485.1 Holophagales bacterium | reverse complement strand
GGAGATCGGCCGCGCGAAGCCGGCGGAGGGGTCGAGGAGGACGACGTCGGCCCGCTTTCCCACCTCGATCGTCCCGCAGACGGCGCCGAGGCCGAGCGCCGCGGCCCCCTCGGCCGTCGCCATCCGGGCGACCTGCCAGGCGGTCAGCGCCGCGGGACCGGAGGCGACCTTCTGAAGGAGAGCCGCGTGCCGCATCTCCGAGAAGGGGTCCAGCCGGTCGTTGCACGGGGCGCCGTCGGCGCCGAGCGTGACGCGGATCCCGCGGGCGAGGTAGTCGGGGACGGGGCAGATTCCGGAGGCGAGCTTCAGGTTCGAGGAGGGGCAGTGGGCGACGGCGGTCCCGTCGTCCGCAAGGAGGCGCCGCTCCTCTTCGTTCGTGTGGATCACGTGGGCGAGAACCGTCGCGGGCCCCGCAATGCCGAGGTCGCGCAGGTGCTCGATGTTCGCGCGGCCGCTCCGGGACCTCACGAGCCGATCTCGTCGCGGTTCTCGGAGGCGTGCGTGTGGACGAGGACGCCCTGGGAGCGGGCCCTCGACGCCGCCTCGCGGAGGATCCGGTCCGTGCAGGAGACGGCGAAGCGCGGGCACCAGGCGAAGCGGAGCCGTCCGCCCGCGGTGCCGTGCCAGCGGGCGAAGAGCCGCTCCCCCTCGGCGAGCGCCTCCTCCGTCTCTGCGAAGAGATAGGGAGGGCTCGTCGAAGGGTCGTCCATGAGGGCGTTCCCGCTCGTGACCCTGAGGCCCGACGCCTCCGCCGCGCGGAAGACGGCGTCGGTGTGCCTCACCGTCCCCATGTCGAGGATCGCGGTCGTTCCTCCGGCCGCCAGCTCCGCGAGGCCGAGTCGGGCGGAAAGGAAGAGCGTCTCCTCGTCGTGGGCCGCCTCGCCGGGCCAGACGTGCGTCTTCAGCCACGGAAGGAGAGGGAGGTCGTCGGGGCCGTTGCGAAGGAGCGTCTGGCAGAGGTGGATGTGGGTCTGGACGAATCCCGGGAAGAGCCAGAGGCCCTCCGCGTCGACCCGTTCGACGGGCTCGCCACGTGCGCCGGCGGCCGCGGCGGCGGCCCGCGCCTGCGAGCCGAGGGCGCGGATGACCCCGTCCACGGCCCAGACGGCGCCGGCAGGGTGGAGGTCGTCGGCCGAGCGCATCCCGGCGACGAGGGCGTTCTCGATGAGTAGGGCGCGCATCTGGCGGAGTATCGGCCCGCGAGCCCCGCGCGTCGAGACGGGAGAGGGCCGGGAGGCGCACGCCCGGGGCCGGACCCCGGGCCGCAGGGCGTCAGGGTGCGGGCGGTGCGGGCGGGCAGGGCACGTCGGGCAGGTCGGCGGCCGGGGCGCCATCGAGTCCGAGGGCAGCGGCGATCGGCACCTGCGAAGCGAGGACCAGGCCGACGAGCTCCGGCAAGGGCAGGCCCCACTCTTCCGCGCCCCGCCTCACGTACTCGCGGTCGACCTTCTGGGCGAAGGCCTTTTCTTTCAGTCTCTTCAGGACCGACTCGACCGGAACCTCCGAAATCCTCTTCGACGGGCGGATCAGGGCGCAGGCCCCGACGAAGCCCGTCAGCTCGTCGGTCGCCAGGATCGCCTTCTCCATCGGCGTCTCGCGCGGAATGCCCGTGTAGAAGGCGTGGCCGCCGATGGCCTTGATCAGGTCCTCCGGCCAGGCGCGCTCGCGGAGGATCTCCATGCCGCGGAAGACGTGGTCCGCCTCGGTGGGGTACCTCTCGTAGTCGAAGTCGTGGAGGAGGCCGACGAGACCCCAGCGCTCCACCTCCGCCTCGTCCGTCGCGCCGGACGCGCGGGCGAGGTGGCGCATGGAGGCCTCCACGGCGAGGGCGTGGCGGCGAAGCGCCTGCGAAGCGGTGAATTCCGTCAGGAGGGCCCAGGCGTTCTGGCGGGTTGGAGCGGTCATGGACGAGTATCCCTCGGGCCGGACCGGAGAGGCCCGTAAAAAGGATATTTTTATCCGTTTTGATAGAATTTAATGTCGTCACTGGCATTTCTGAGAATTTGCTTGACGAACTTGCCGCGATGCGTCAGATTCCGCCGTTCCGGCCCGATCCGGAAGAAGGAGCAAGACATGGAATGAAGGCCGTCGAGATCCTGAAGACCTGCGACAAGGAAGGGGTCCGGTTCCTGCGCCTGCAGTTCACGGACATCCTCGGAATCATCAAGAACGTCGAGGTCCCGCGTTCCCAGTTCGAGAAGGCGCTGGCCGGCGAGATCCAGTTCGACGGGTCGTCGATCGAGGGGTTCACCCGGATCGAGGAGTCGGACATGGGCCTCGTGCCCGACCTCGACACCTTCCGGATCTTTCCGTGGTCGCACACGAACGGGAAGGTGGCCCGTCTCGTCTGTGACGTCATCACCCCCGACGGCCAGCCGTTCGCCGGCTGTCCGCGCCAGACCCTGAAGAGGCAGAGGAGAAGGCACGGTTCGGCTACTCCCTGATGACGGGCCCCGAGGCGGAGTTCTTCCTGTTCCGCCGCGACGCGGCCGGCGACCCCATCGTCGACACGCACGACTCGGGCGGCTACTTCGACCTCACCCCGGTCGACCGCGGCGAGGACGCCCGGCGCGACATCGTCGTCGCCCTCGAGGCGATGGGCTTCGAGGTCGAGGCGGCGCACCACGAGGTCGCCCCCGGGCAGCACGAGATCGACTTCAAGTACGGCGACGCGGTCGCGACGGCGGACAACGTCACGACCTTCAAGCTCATCGTGAAGAAGGTCGCGATGGACCACGGCCTCCACGCCACGTTCATGCCCAAGCCGATCTTCGGCGTGAACGGCTCGGGGATGCACGTTCACCAGTCGCTCATGACGGGGACCGCGGCGAGCCCGAAGAACGCGTTCTTCGACCCGAAGGCCCCCTTCCAGCTCTCGAAGATCGCGATGTACTACATCGGCGGCGTCCTCAAGCACGCGAAGGCGATCGCGGCGGTGACGAACCCGCTCGTCAATTCCTACAAGCGGCTCGTCCCGGGCTACGAGGCGCCGATCAACGTCGCCTGGTCCGAGCGCAACCGCTCGCCGATGGTCCGCATCCCGGCGCGGCGCGGCATGGGGACGCGCTGCGAGGTCCGGATGCCGGACCCCGCCTGCAACCCCTACCTCGCCTTCGCCGTGATGCTCGCGGCGGGGCTCGACGGCATCAAGAACAAGATCGAGGCCGGCGAGCCGGTGAACGAGAACATCTTCGAGATGACCGAGCGCGAGAAGAAGCGCCGGAAGATCGAGCAGCTCCCGGCGAACCTCTCCGAGGCCCTCGACTGCCTCGAGAAGGACGACGTCGTGAAGAACGCGCTCGGCGACCACATCCACGAGCACTTCGTCCAGGCCAAGCGGGCCGAGTGGGCGACCTACATCTCGCGGGTTCACCCGTGGGAGGTCGACGAGTACCTGCAGGCGTATTGAGGTGAACGGGGGAACCCCGGGCCGCCGGGTTTCCCCCGTGCCCCCTTCCGCGCGGTGAGGAAGCCGCCCTGCGGGCGCGATCTGAAGGAAACCCGGACCGCCGGGGGAGCCGGGGGTGGGGCCCCGGCGAGTCCCGTACCCCCTTCCGCGCGGTGAGGAAGCCCCTACGGGCGCGATCTGAAGGAACCCCGGGCCGCCGGGGGAGCCGGGGTGGGGCCCGGCGAGCCGTGCTCAGCCCTTCCCGTCTTCCTCGTCGTCCAGCTCGTCGAAGGCTTCCTCGACGAGGGCGAACTGGATCCGGGCAACCTCGCGGCCTCCGTTGTCGAAGAGAACGATCGGCTCGTCCTCGTCGACGGAAGGTGACGTGAGGGCGGAGGTGGCCAGCTCGCGCGCGAGATCGGGACCGGCGCCGGTCTCTGCGGCGATCTTCGCCGTGAGGATCTCGAGAAGGCGGTTGGACGAGCGGGACGAGGCGTCGGTCATCTGCGGGCTCGGGTGGGACGATCCGGCGGGGCGGCGCGACTGTCAAGCGGTAGGAAGGGTCCGGGCGCACGGCCGCCGAGCGAGGTCCATGGCAGGGGCGGATCGTCCGGCTCTTCGATGGAGGGGCCGTCTCCCGAACGGTCGTCGACAGCCGGCTGCGGGCGGGGCCGAGGCGAGACGGCGTACCGGAGCGGCCGGTTCGGGAACGGCGGAAATGGGGCGCTCGCGCGCAAAGCCGACGCTTCAGCTAACCTCCGCCCCCGTGCGTGCCCGCCTTACCCCGTCATTCCGCCCGGCCTTCTCTTCGTCTTCCTGACCCTCGCGGCGGTTGTCGGTGTCTCGCCGTCCGCCGAGGCCGCGAAGCGCCGTGACCTCGCCCGGGACGAGAAACGGGGCGGGCACACCCTTGCCCGGCACGTCGGCCTGAGCGACGCCGAGCTGCGCGAACGGCTGCGCCGCGACCAGCGGATCTCCGCGGCCTCGACGTACACCGACCGCCTGACGGCCGAGGAGGCCGTGGCGGCGGCCATCATGGCCAGCAAGAAGAGGATCGACCGGTGGGTGAGGCGCGAAGGTTCCCGTGCGAACCTCGTCGTCGAGTGGGCGGGGAACGGCAAGGTCCTCGGCCGGTCCCTCCGGCGGGGAGGCAAGGCTCCGGTTCCCTGCAAGAGGGCCCTCGTCATCCTGAAGTGGAACACCCAGACAGAGATCTACTATGTCCTGACGTCGTATCCGGAGGCTTCCCGATGACCGCAGCACCAAAGAAGACGCCCGAACCGATCGACACGCGCAAGTACCCGGCCATCCGGGAGGCCTTTCGGGGCTACCTGCACGAGGACTGGACGACGGAGTACGCGGATTCGGCCGACGCGGCCCGTGCCTTTCCGCCGCGACGCCGGGGAAGAGGAGTCGAAGGCCGTCGCCGTCGAGGCCAGGAAGCTCCTTGCGGCGCTCGCGGGCATGGAAGTCAGGGATCTCCGGAAGCTCCTCGGGGCGGGCTTCGGTTCGGGCTGGAGACCGGCGACGGCGGCCGAGGCCGACCGGGTCCTCAAGCGCCTGGCTGGCGAGTAGGCCATCGTCACGGGCCCCGGGTCGGCGGCACCTGCTGGTCGCGGATCCGGGTGAGACTCCCGCGTCATGTCGAGCCGTCGTCTCATCGCCAGCGTCGTTCTCGGCGGGATGCTCCTCGCGGGTCCGAACGCCCTGGCGGGCCCCGAGTCCGCCGAGTCGGTTCTCGCCGCAGCGGCGAAGGCCGCCAAGCCGGGGAAGAAGAACATCCTCGTCGTCTTCCACGCATCCTGGTGCGGCTGGTGCCGCAAGCTCGAGGCCGTGCTCTCCGCACCTTCGGCGAAGGAGATCCTCGAGCGTCACTTCGAGAAGACGGGGCTGACCGTCCTCGAACGGGGAGAGAAGGAAGCCTTGGAGAACCCGGGCGCCGAGGAGCTCCTGGCGTCGATCGCGGGCAAGGACGCCGGGTTGCCGTTCACGGCGGTCTTCGACCGGAAGTCGCGCCGAGCGATCGCGACGTCGAACCTGGCCGGCCCGGGCACGAATATCGGATTCCCCTCGAAGGTGGACGAGCTCGACGCCTTCGTCGCGATGCTCCGGAAGGGAGCGCCGCGGATGACCGCCGCGGAATCCGAGACGATCCGCGCCGCCTTTCCGCCGTCAGCGACCGGGCGCGCCTCGCCGGCGCTCCCCGATCCCGTCAGCTCACGAGCATCGCGTCGCCGTAGGAGAAGAAGCGGTAGCCGGAGGCGACGGCCTCGCGGTAGGCGGCCAGGATCCTCTCGCGCCCCGCGAACGCGCTGACGAGCATCAGGAGCGTGGAGCGGGGGAGGTGGAAGTTCGTCAGGACGGCGTCCACCACGAGGAAGTCCGCTCCCGGGACGAGGAAGAGGCGCGTCTGGAACGGACCCGGGACGACCCGCCCGCCGTGTTCGCGAGCGGAAGCTTCGAGCGTCCTCACGCTCGTCGTGCCGACGGCGACGATCCGCCGCCCTTCCGCCTTCGCCCGGCGGATGGCTTCAGCCGTTTCCGCGGGCACGATGCCGCGCTCCGGGTCCATCCGGTGCTCCTTCGACCCGTTCGGCCTTCACAGGCTTGAACGTGCCGATCCCGACGTGAAGCGTCACGGAGGCGACCTCCACGCCCCGGGCCCGAAGCGCCTCGAGGAGCTCGGAGCTGAGGTGAAGGCCGGCGGTCGGGGCGGCGATGGCGCCCGGCTCGCGGGCGTAGACGGTCTGATACTCCTCGGCGTCCCGGGCGTCGGCGACGCCCCCCTCGCGGTGGATGTAGGGGGGAAGCGGCGTCGTCCCGACCCTCGGCAGCGCTTCCTCGAGGGGAGTCCCCGAAAAGGCGATGCGGTAGTGCCCCGAAGCCCCCTTGCCCGTGACGATGCCCGAGAGGCCCTCACCGAATTCGAACGTCTTCCCCGGTTTCGCGCGGCGTCCCGGTTTCGCGAGGCAGTCCCACGAGGCGGCGTCTTCCGTCTTCTCGACGAGGAGGAACTCGGTGCGCCGCCCCTCGGGGTCGCGCCCGAAGAGGCGGGCGGGGATGACGCGGGTGTCGTTCACGACCAGGAGGTCTCCCGGCAGGAGGAGCGACGGGAGGTCCGAGACACCCCGGTGCCCGATCTCGCCGCTGGCCCTGTCGAGCGTCATGAGCCGCGAGGTGCCGCGCGGCGCCGGGCGCTGGGCGATCGCTTCCGGGGGGAGGTCGAAGTCGAAGTCGGAGACGTCCACGGGTGGGATTGTGGCCGCTTCGCGGTCCGCGGTCCCTTTCGTGACGCGTTGACGCCGGGAGCCCTCGCGTGTAGTGTCCCGCCGGTTCGAACGATGGGCGAAGCCAACGGCACCTACCGCAAGCTCAGGCTGATGGATCCCGCCGGCATGTCCCGCGTCATCGCCCGGATGGCGCGCGAGGTCGTCGAGGCGGCGGGCGGCGTCGAAGGGTTCGCTCTCGTCGGAATCCGGACGCGCGGCGTCCCGCTCGCGCGGCGGCTCGCGCTGGAGATCGAGAAGACCGAAGGGGTCCGGATCCCCGTTGGCCTCCTCGACATCACGCTCTATCGCGACGACCTGACGACCGTCGCCTCGTCGCCGGTCCTCAAGCGAACCGACATCTCCTTCCCGGTGGAGACGAAGACGATCGTCCTCTGCGACGACGTTCTCTACACGGGGCGGACGGTCCGCGCGGCCATCGACGCGATCCTCGACTTCGGGCGGCCTCGCCGGATCGTCCTCGCGGTCCTCGTCGACCGGGGGCGCCGCGAGCTTCCGATCGAAGCGCAGCTCGTGGGGAAGAAGATCGCCACGTCCGCCACCGAGGTCGTTTCCGTCACGTTCAAGGAGACGGACGGAGAAGACGACGTCTGGCTTCTCGACCGCCACGCCGCGAAGGCCGCGTCCCGGACGACGGGCGCCCCGAAGGTCGCGAGGAAGGCCCCGAAGAAGCCGGCCCCGGTCAAGAAGGTCTCCGTAAGGAAGGCTCCGGACAAGAAGGCCGCCCGCCCAGTGGCCGGAAAAGCCGCCCCGAAGGGGAGCGGCCGCGGAAAGCGGTGAGCAGGAAGCCCGAAGCTCCGGCCGACCCCGCCTCCTTCACGAAGAAGGATCTCCTCGACATCGAGTCGCTTTCCAAGGCCGAGATCCAGATGATCCTGGACACGGCCGACTCGATGGCCGAGATCAACAAGCGGACGATCAAGAAGGTCCCGACCCTCCGGGGGCGTCTCGTCGCGAACCTCTTCTACGAGAACTCGACGCGGACCAGGTTCTCCTTCGAGATCGCCGAACGGCGCCTCACGGCCGACTCGATCTCCTTCGCCGCCGCGACCTCGTCGGCCGCCAAGGGGGAGACCCTCCTCGACACCTGCAGGAATCTCGAGGCGATGGCGCCCGACGCCATCGTCATCCGGCACCAGGCCTCCGGCGCTCCCCACTTCCTCGCCCGGAACCTGAAGTGCGCGGTCATCAACGCCGGCGACGGGACGCACGCGCACCCGACCCAGGCGCTCCTCGACGCCTTCACGATGCGCAGGGTGAAAGGGAAGCTCGAAGGGCTCCGCGTGGCGATCTGCGGCGACGTCCGCTTCAGCCGTGTCGCTCGCTCGAACCTCGCGCTCCTGCCGAAGATGGGAGCCGAGGTGACGCTCGCCGGACCCCGTACCCTGCTCCCGCCAGAGATCGAGCGAACCGGCGCCCGCGTCACGACGCGGATCGAGGAAGCGATCGACGGCGCGGACGTCGTGATGATGCTCCGTGTCCAGAAGGAGCGGGGAGGAGGCCTCGGCTTCCCGTCCGACCGCGAGTACTACGAGTTCTTCGGCCTGACGCCCCAGCGGCGAAAGCTCGCCCGCAAGGACGCCATCGTCATGCACCCCGGCCCGATGAACCGGGGCGTCGAGATCGACTCCGCCGTTGCCGACGGCCCCGGTTCGGTCATCCTCGACCAGGTCGAGGCGGGCGTCGCGGTGCGGATGGCGGTGCTGTACCTGCTCATCGGAGTGACCGGCGATGAATGAGGCCCCTGTCCTGATCACCGGCGGGCGGGTCGTCGACCCGTCGCGCGGCCTCGACGCCCCGCTCGACGTCCTCCTCGAGGGCGGGGTCGTGGCGAAGGTCGACGAGCGGATTGCCCTTCCCCGCGGGGCCGTCTCCGTCGACGCTTCCGGCCTCGTCGTCGCCCCCGGCTTCGTCGACCTCCACGTCCACTTCCGCGAGCCCGGGTTCGAGTGGAAGGAGACGATCGCGTCCGGCTCCGAGTCCGCGGCGGCGGGCGGCTACACGACCGTCTGCTGCATGCCGAACACCGATCCCGTGATCGACGACGCGCCGACGGCGTCGTTCGTCCAGAAGCGGATCCGCGAGACGGCGCGCGTGCGCGTCCTCCCGATCGGCGCCGTCTCGAAGGGCCAGAAGGGGGTCGCGCTCGCCGAGATCGGCCTGATGAAGGCCGAGGGGATCGTCGCGATCTCCGACGACGGCAAGCCGGTCGTCAACGCCGACCTGATGCGGCGGGCGCTGGAGTACGCCTCGATGTTCGACCTGCCGGTCGTCGTCCACGAGGAGGACCCGAACCTCGTGGCAGGCGGCCAGATGAACGAGGGCTGGGCCTCGACCCGCCTCGGGCTTCCCGGCTGGCCCGCGGTCGCCGAGTCGACGATGGTCGCCCGCGACGTCGAGCTCGCGGCGCTCACGGGGGCCCGTCTCCACGTGGCGCACGTCTCCGTGAGGGACAGCCTCGCGGCGATCCGGCGCGCCCGTGCCGCGCACGTCCCCGTGAGCTGCGAGGTCACGCCCCACCACCTGATGCTGACGGACGAGGACCTCGCCCGCTCCAGCTACGACACCCGCTTCAAGATGAACCCCCCGCTTCGCGACGAGGCGGACCGGCAGGCGCTCGTCTCCGCCCTGGCCGACGGTACGATCGACTGCGTCGCAACGGACCACGCGCCGCACCACGACGACGAGAAGGCGATGGAGTTCGCGGCGGCGCCGTTCGGAGTCACCGGCCTCGAGACGGCGTTCTCCGTCCTCCTCGACGGGCTCGTCCTCCCGCGCCTTCTCTCTCTCTCCCGGCTCGTCGAGGCGATGTCCACCGCTCCGGCGCGGCTCTTCGGACTGCCGTACGGCACCCTCTCGGAAGGGGCTCCCGCCGACGTCGTCCTCTTCTCGACGTCACGTTCGACGACGTTCTCGTCGTTCCGCTCGCTCTCGACGAACTCACCCTGGGCGGGAAAGACCCTTCGCGGGCGCATCGAACGGACGTTCGTCGGCGGCCGGGAAGTCCACCGGTTCGGCGCCGCTCCCTCGGCCGAGGCCGCCGGCTGACGCCGGTCGTCGCGTCGCGCCGCTTCGTCTCGCACGTTCGCCAATGCCCGACATCGACCCGTCCGCTCTCTCCCCGATGCCAGCCAAGCGGGTCGTCCTCGTGGACGATTCGCCGGCCTACGCCGCCTCGTGGAGGGGAATCTTCGCGGACCGGTACGGTGAGAAGGTCTCGTTCGAGTCGTACCAGGATCCGGTGGAGGCCCTGTCCCACCTCGGGCCGGACGTCGACCTCCTCCTCGTCGACCTCGAGATGCCGGTCCTCGACGGCCGCTCCGTCGCCCGCTTCGCGAAGGAGCGCGGCGTGAGCGAACGGCGGATCGTCATCGTCTCCGGCCACGACGCCGACGAGCTCCATCGGCTCTTTCCGCAGGGAGCGTGCCTGGCCGTCATCAACAAGACCGAGGCGCAGCAGCAGAGCGCGTTCCTGATGATTCTCGACAGCATCGTCTTCCGGCATTGATGGAGGGCTCGCGGGCACTCCAGGCCGCCGTGGAGGCCGCCGGCCAGGCGGGCGAGCTGCTCCTCGGGTACTTCGGCTCGCTCGACCCGTCGGAGGTCGAGGAAAAGGGGCGCAACGACGTCGTCTCCCGCGCCGACCGCGAGAGCGAAGCGCTCGTGAAGGAGATCCTCCTCGGCGCCTTCCCTTCGGACCTCTTCGTCGGCGAGGAGGGAGGGACAGCAGGGTTGGACCCCGACGCCCCCGCCTGGATCGTCGACCCGCTGGACGGCACGGCGAACTTCGTCCGGGGCTTTCCGCACTGGGCGGTCTCCATCGGCCGGACCGCGGGAGGGCGCAGCGGCGAGCTCGTCCTCGGCGTCGTCTGGGATCCCGTCAAGAAGGACCTCTTCGTCGCGGAAAAGGGAGCCGGCGCGTTCCGGAACGGGCATCGCGTCCGTGTTCCACAGAGGTCCGGCCTCGCCGGCGCTGCGCTCGCGACGGGCTTCCCGTTCCGGATCCAGGCCCGGATCGACACGTATCTGAGGGTCTTCAAGGCGGTCTTCCTGGAGGTACAGTCGATCCGTCGCGCCGGGAGCGCGGCCCTCGACCTCGCCTACGTTTCGGCCGGCATCTTCGACGGATTCTTCGAGCTGGGACTCTCTCCGTGGGACTCGGCCGCGGGCGCTGTCCTCGTGACCGAAGCCGGAGGGCTCGTGACCGACTTCGACGGGGGCGGCGCGTGGCGGGAGCGCGGGAACATCCTCGCGGCCGGCCCGGGCGTCCACGAGGCGCTCGCCAGGCTCGTCGCGGACGTCGGGGTCCGCGACGAAGATCTGTAGGCGAGGTCCCTACCAGGGCAGTCCGCGCACCTCCCGCGCGCGTCGGTAGACGAGCTCGTAGTCGTTGGCCGAGCGGCCCCAGGAAAAGTCGGCCTTCATTCCGTTCTTCACGAGGCGCGACCACGCGTCGCGGTGGAAGAAGACGTTCTGGGCGTGGAGGACCTCGGCGGCGAGCGCGTGGGGCGAGGCGTCGTCGAAGTGAAAGCCGGTCGCCCATTCGAGGTTCTCGCCGTGGAGGCCGATGATCGAGTCGGCCAGGCCCCCGGTCCTGCGGACGACGGGGACGGTGCCATAGGCGAGGGCGTACATCTGCGTCAGGCCGCACGGCTCGTAGCGCGACGGCATGACGAGGACGTCGCTTCCGGCCTGGATCTTGTGCGAGAGGGCGTCGTCGTAGCCGATGAAGCCCTTGAACCGTCTCGGGAAGTGGGCCTCGAGAAGGCGCATGGCCCCTTCGAGCGCCGGCTCGCCGGACCCGAGGACGACGATCCTCACCCCGCGGCGGATCAGCTCGGGGGCGGCTTCGAGGAGGATGTCGTAGCCCTTCTGCGGGACGAGGCGGCCGACGGAGCCGACGATCATCGCGGGGTCGGCCGTCTCGAAGTCGGCGAGGTGGCAGAGCTCGGCGCGACAGTCGAGCTTGCCCCGCAGGTCGTCGAGGCCGTAGTGGGAGGGGAGGTGCGGATCGGTCTCCGGGTTCCACTCCTGCCGGTCGATGCCGTTCAGGATGCCGGTGAGCCGGGACGCTTTGAGCCGCAGGACGCCGTCGAGGCCGGCGCCCCCTTCGGGCGTGCGAATCTCCCACGCGTAGGTGGGCGACACCGTCGTCACCATGTCGGCCGCGACGATGGCCCCCTTCATCATGTTGATCGCCCCTCCGTGCTCCACGAGACCGCCGGTCCAGGTCTCCGGCGGCAGACCGAGAACGGGGAGCTTCTCGGGGCCGTAGATCCCCTGGTATCCGACGTTGTGGATGGTCAGGACGGAGGCGATGTCGTCGAACCAGGGGTCGCGCCAGGAGCTCCACGCGCCGAGCATCGTTGCGAGGCCGGGGTGCCAGTCGTGCGTGTGAATCACCTGCGGCCGGTCGCCGAGGCGTTTCATCCCCTCGATGGCGGCCCTCACGAAGAGGCTGAATCGCCAGATGCCGTCGTCGGCGCCGTGCTCGTTCGTTGCGTAGAGACCGCCGGGGCGGTGGAACAGGGGGTCGTGCGCGACGAAGTGGACCGGGACCGTGCTTCCGGGAAGCGTCGAGCGCAGGATGGCGACGCGGTGGGACGTCCCCATGACCGAGACGTCGAAGGGTTCGAGCTCCTGCTCGGGCCACGTCCCGCGGCGCCGGAACCACGCGGCGGCCTCGAGGAAGAACGGGGCCCAGACGTCGACGGCGTGGCCGGTTGCGGCGAGGGCCTTCGGAAGGGACGAGACGACGTCGCCGAGGCCGCCCGTCTTGGCGAAGGGCGAGACCTCGGCCGAAAGGTTCGCAACGCGCATCAGTTCTCCCTTTCTCCTGGATCGCTGGAGGTTTCCCAGAGGACGGCGGCGTAGCCGACGACGCGGCTCGTGTCGCCGAAGGCGTCTCCCGAGTCTCCCTGCGCGACGAGTCGCGGGCGGGTGGGCGGCAGGCCCCGGAGCGCCTCGAGAAGCGCCGTCGCCGCGAGGACTCCGCACATGGAGATCCGCTCCCGGACGAGGACGCGCTCGAAGAGCTCGACCGGGTCACCGGCGAGGAGCGCCTCGAGGGCGCGGTCGTCCTTCTCGCGGTTCTTCTCGCGGGGGAGGTAGTGGTTCA
Source organism: Holophagales bacterium (assembly GCA_016719485.1). Lineage (NCBI taxonomy): Bacteria > Pseudomonadati > Acidobacteriota > Holophagae > Holophagales > Holophagales bacterium. The sequence continues at coordinate 350,098 of JADJZB010000029.1, read as the reverse complement.
GGTCGGACGAGACGACGAGGGCGACCCTGCCTCCCCCGGCCTCCAGGCGCGATACGGCCCGCGCCACCGCGCGTCCCACCCGGAGGCAGGCGTCGAGGTCGGGCTCGCCGAGCGAGAGGAAGGCCAGGGAGACGTCCGGACGGGCCGCCTGCAGGAACGGGACGATGACCTCGAGGGAGTGCTCGCGCCGGTGGGCCTTTCCGTCGAGCCGGAGGGATGGCCCCGCCGCGAGGAGCTCTTCGACGAGGGCCGTTGCGACAGGAGCGTCGCCGAGAGGAGTCCTCCAGGCCGGGGCGTCGCTGAGGGCGACGCCGGCCCCTTCCCCGTGGTGATTGGGGCCGATCAGGAGGACGGTCGGCGGCAGCTCGACGGCCCCGACGCCCGCCCCGCAGATCGCCCCGGAATACACGTGCCCGGCGTGCGGCAGGAGGAGCGCGCGCCACGCCGTCTCGACGAGCCGCGGGCCCGGTACCGCCGAGAGGAATCCTTCCACCTCGGCCCCGAGCGCCTGAGCGCCGCTTTCGTAGAAGAGTCCGGCAACCGCGGGGAGCCGGACGGTTTCGCTCAAAACACGATCACCGACACTTCTGCGGTCTTCGCGCCGCAGGCCGCGCGTATCGTGGCCGAACCGGGCCCGATCGCCAGGACCGTTCCGCCCGAGCAGGTGGCCACCATCGGGTCGGAAGACGTCCAGGTCGCGGCCACGTCGGGGATCGCAGCTCCCTGGGGGTCGCGGGCGACGAGGTCGACCTTGGCCAGCTCGCCCACCTTGAGCGGGATGTTCAGGGGAGACGCCTCGAGCGTCTCGATGGACCGCAGGACCACGACGATGTCGGCCGCGGCGGAGACGTCGCCCACGGTGGCTTTCACGTTGACCCGGCCCTCGCCGACGGACGTCACGATGCCCGAGGCGTCCACCGTCGCGACCGCCGGGTTGGAGGAGGTCCATTCGGCCGCCCTCTCGACGACCTCGCCGGTGCTCTTCTTCACCTCGAGCGTCAGGGGGAACGTCGAAGCGGCGGGGCCGGCGAGCGTCGTCCGCGAGGGGAAGACGTTGACGAGGGCGATGTCGAGGACCTCGAGCGCGACGACGGCCTCGAGGGGCGGGTCGCCGAGCCGGGCCATGATCCTCGTCTTTCCCTCGCCGACGGTCATCACGGCGCCCGTCTGGCCGTCGACGGTCGCGACTTTCGGGTCCGAGGACTCCCACGAAACCGTCTTGCCGGGAACGATCTCCCCCTTCTTGTCGACCACGTCGCCACCCACGGAGACGACACGGCCGAGTCCGTAGACTTTCAGCTTCGTGCTCTTCAGGCGAATCTCGGTGGGCTTCTGCCCGCAGGCGAAGGCGAGAGCGGCGGCGAGGAGGAGCGCCGCGCGGGGGAGGACGCGCGTGAGACCGTTCATTGTGGCCGGATTTTACCGCGCGTCCCCGTTCTCGGTCTCCTCGAGAAGGAGGGGCCGCATGTCGCCCGCCCTGGCCATGCGGGACAGGATCCGGGCGGCGCGCCGTTCGTGACGGCGGGGGCTGGCGAGGAAGAGGCGGGGTGCCGGGATCATGGCAGCGAGCCACGCGGCCTGAGAGCGGGTGAGCGCCGACGCGGAGACCCCGAAGTACTTTCGGGCCGCCGATTCGCAGCCGTACACCCTCTCGCCCCACTCGATGCCCGAGAGGTAGTGCGCGAGGATCGTGCGTTTCGGGAGGAGGAGCTCCATCGCCAACGCGATCGCCGCCTCACGCCCCTTCCTCGTCCAGCTCCTGTCGGGAGAGAGCCAGAGGTTCTTGGCGAGCTGCTGGGTGATCGTCGACGCGCCGACCGGCCGCCGCTTCGGGTACTTCCGGTTTCGCGCCCGGGCGGCCTTCACCGCGTCCCAGTCGATCCCGTGGTGCTCGAAGAACCGGGCGTCCTCGGCGACGAGAACCGCCGTGACGAGGTGAGGCGAGACCTTCTCGATGGGAACGGGGCGGCGGTCGATCCGGCCGCTCTTTCCGGCGTCGATGAGGTGCTCCCTCCGCGCTTCCAGGAAGGCGGTCGTCGCGGGCGGGGAGAACCGCAGCGCCACGATGCGTGGAACCGGAACGGCGAACACGAACAGAAAGAGGAAGAGCCCGGCGGCGACGACGAGGAGGAGCCTCGCCCGTCGCGAGACTCCCCGGAGGCGGCTCATGAGGGGGCGGGCGTCCTCTTCAGCCGAGGACTTCCGAGAGCGTGGCGCGCAGTCGCTGCACGCCGAGGAGCGCGTCGTCCCTGCCGAGCGTCAGTGCCGGCCGGAGCCGGATGGCGTTCTCGCCGGACGCGAGCCCCATGACGTTGTGCTTCTGGAGCCAGGTGGAGAGGACCTTCCCGCGGGTGGCGCCGTCGGGGAGGTCGAAGGCGAGGAAGAGGCCCTTCCCGCGGACGTTTCCCATCTTCCCGGGGAACTCCCGCGCGAGCTCCTGGAGCTTCTCCATGAGGAACCCGCCGACGACCCGGGCGTTCTCGACGAGCTGCTCCTCCTCGATGATCTCCAGGTACTTCCGGGCCCTCACCATGTCGACGAGGTTGCCTCCCCAGGTCGAGTTGATGCGGGACGACACCGTGAAGACGTTCTCGCTCTCGTCGAGGATCCTCGCGTTCGAGGCGAAGCCGCAGACCTGCATCTTCTTGCCGAAGGCGAAGAGATCGGGCTCGACCCCGACCGTCTGGAATCCCCACATCCGGCCGGTGAGGCCGATGCCGGTCTGCACCTCGTCGAGGATGAGGAGCATCTCGTTCTCGTCGCAGAGCTGCCTCAGCGCGGCGAGGAACTCGGCGCGGAAGTGGTTGTCGCCCCCTTCGGCCTGGATCGGCTCGATGATCAGGGCCGCCACGTCGTCGCGGTTGTCGACGAGGGCCTGCTTCACCTGGGCGAGCGCGAGCGCCTCGACCTTCTTCACCCGCTCGACCTCGGCCTCGTCGACGGGGAACCTCAGCTTCGGGTTGACGATCCGGGGCCACGGGAACTTGGGGAAGTACATCGTCTTCCGCGGGTCTGCGGTGTTCGTCAGCGACAGGGTGTAGCCGGTGCGCCCGTGGAAGGCCTGCTCGAAGTGGATGATCTGGTGCCCCACCTCGCGCCGGTAGCCCTTCCGGAAGTTCTTCCGCACCTTCCAGTCGAAGGCGGCCTTCAGCGCGTTCTCGACGCCGACCGAGCCCCCCTCGACGAAGAACATGTGGGCGGCGTGGCTCGCGGGAACGGCGACGCGCGCGAACGTCTCGACGAACCGGGCCATCTCCTGCGTGTAGATGTCGCTGTTGGCGGGCTTGGTGAGGGCGGCCCGGTGCAGCTCCTCGAGGAACGAGGGCTCCTTGAGCTTCGGGTGGTTGTAGCCGATCGGCACCGTCGCGAAGTGCGAGAAGAGGTCGAGGACCTCGACGTCGTGGAGGCTGTCGTAGATGACGCTTCCCCGGGAACGGTCGAGGTCCATGACGACGTGATAGCCGTCCACGAGCATGTGGCGGCCGAGCGCGTCGAGTACGTTCTCCGGGGCGATCTGGGTGGTGGGCGACATGGTTCCTCCGCCGCGGTCCGCCTTCGCGAGGCGGCGCAAAGCCGCATTCTACTTGGGCCTGGTGTAGTGCCCCCCCCCCGCCCTGGGGGCCCGCGCCCCCCGGAGGAGGAGGGGACGGGCGGGAGCGGTCAGGTCTTCAGGAGGACGCTCGAGTAGGAAGGCGGGCCGCTCTCCCGGCGGGCGCCGACGACACAGTTCTTCCCGGCGTCCTTGGCGTGGTAGAGGGCGGCGTCGGCCTTCTTCAGGAGCTCGTTCTTCTGCTCGGCCGGAGGACGCCCGGGGGTGCAGTGCCGGCGGTACGAGGCGACGCCGAGCGACATCGTGATGACGCCCTTCAGCTTCAGGGCCGGCTCGCCGGGCCCGATCGCCATCGGCAGGAAGGTCCAGTCCTGGATCGCGGCGCGGATCCGCTCGGCGATCTCCAGTCCCTGCTGGAGGCTGCAGTCGAGGAGGATCACGGTGAACTCGTCCCCGCCGTAGCGGCAGGGGAGCGAGGTCGTCGCGGCGAGCTGGCGCTGGAGGACGAACGCGACCTCCCGGAGGATCTGGCTGCCGGCCAGGTGCCCGTGCTCGTCGTTGACCGCCTTCAGGTGGTCGCAGTCGAGGAAGAGGAGCGTGAGGTCCCCGTCGGCCCCGGCGGCGAGGCGGTCGATCTCCTGCTGGAGCTTCTTGTGGAAGTAGCGGTCGTTGTAGAGCGCGGTCAGCGAGTCGCGCCGTGCCACCTCGCGCGCGCGGCGCTCGTCGAGGAGGTTCTGCAGGGCGAGGGAGAGGGTGTCTCCGAAGAGGGCCATCAGCCGCTCGTCCCGCTGGTCGAAGGCCCCTTCGCGCTGGTTGACCAGGACGAGCGAGCCACAGACGTGCGACTCGATGATCACAGGAACGCCCAGGGCCGACCGGACCGGCGAGGCGAACGCCTCGTCGGCTTCGAGCGAGAGGGCGCGCGCGCCCTTGACCTCGTTGACGGCCGTGCGCTCGCCGCGCGCGTAGGTGAACCCGGCGATCCCGTCGACGGGCCGAACGCGCGCGCCGATCGCGGTCTCGCGGAAATCGCCGGCCGTGGCGACGACGGTCAGCTCGTTGCGGGACCGGTCGTCCTCCTTGGCGACGGGGTCGTCGAGGAGGAGCACCGCCGCTTCGGCCGGGACGAAGTCGAGCGCCTTCTTCACGAGCGTCATCAGGAACCGCTCGGGAGCGGTCCCGCTCGTCTCGTCGAGGAGGCGGTGGCGTTCCATGAAGCGCGCCAGCTTCGCCTGCGGAAGGACCCGCGAGGGGACGGTCACGCCTCGATTCTAGGCGCGTCCGGCCCCGCGAACCCGTCCGAGGACCGACCGGGCCTTCTCCCGCAGCCGGGATATCTCGTCGGCGTAGTCCCCGAGCTGGGGTGCGAACCGGAGGAAGTCGGTCTGCGAGAGAAGCTGCCGGAGCTCCTCCCGCAGCGCCGGGGGAACGCCGCGGTCGGCGAGCTCGTCGAGGAGGGCGGACACCGGGGTCGTCTCGGAGGCGCCGGTCCGGCGGGCGAGGTGCTCGCGGATCGCCCGTTCGACCCTCGCCACGGCCCGCTCCTTGGTCTCGCCCGGCTCGGCGACGAGGAGGGCGCTGACGGGACCGAGCGCGTGAGCCCGGCGCCGGAAGGCCCACGCCGCCCCGCCGGCCGCGACGAGGACACCGGGAACGGCCAGGAGAGCCCAGAGTGGGATCGCGATCGTTCTCTGCGCGAGCTCTCGCGCCGAGGGGAGCGGGGTGGGCGTCGGGGGGGCGCCCGGAAGGGTCGTCGACGCCTCGGACCCGGTGTCGGTCTGGGCGGGGGCGGCCGCGGCCGTCCCCCCGGCGGCTACGGCCAGCGGCGCGGCGGTCTCGACGACGAGCGTGATCGGCGCGCTGCGCTTCACGACGAGCTTCTTCTCGGCGGTGTCGAAGACCTCGAGAGAGATCGGAGGGATGACGAGGGAGCCGGGCTCGGAGGGGACGACGACGAAGTCCCATTCGGCGCTCGCACCCCCTCTCGCGGAGCCCCGTGCGGGGAGCGTGCGCGAGGACGGGGGATAGACCTTGACCCCGGGAATCGAGAGGTGGGGCGCTTCCGTGGCGGTCCTGAGGTTTCCGCTTCCCGCGAGGCGGACCTTCAGCGTGACCGCCTCTCCGGCGGGAACGCTCTTGCGGTCGACGCTGGCGGTGACGCCGAACTGCCCCACGGGACCCTTGAAATCGGGCCGGCCGGGGATCGGGAGGATCTTCAGCGTCAGGGCCTTCGTCTCCCGCTCCAGGACCCTCGGCCGAAGCATGGCGAACGGGTCGCCGAAGGGGTCCATCGCAGCGCGGACGCCGATCCGGATCTTCGCCGGAGGAATCGTCACGGAACCGGGCGTCAGGCCCGAGACCGCCTTCTTGAGAAGCGTGAAGCGGGCGACGGGTCGCCCATCCAGGGTGTCTCGGCGGCCCTGCGGCCGCTCGGACCGCTCGAGGTCCTCGGCCCAGAGGCCGGGGAACTGCGGAGCCTCGACGTACTCGATGCCCTGGACCTCGGCCTGCGTCACGAGCTCGTAGAGGATCGTCACCTCTTCGCCGACGAACGACGCTTCCTTGCTCGGCGTCGCGACGAAGACGAGGATCGGGTCTTCCGCGGGAAAGTCGCGCTCGGCGCCGGCGCGGCGGGGCCCCGGTCGCGGCGCCGTCCGGCCGAACGGGTCCTCGCTGGCGGGCGCGTTGCCCGGCCCGGCGCCGGGCGGACGGCGCGCCGTGCCGACTTCCAGGAGATAGGCGCCCGCCTTCACGTCCTTGTCGCCGACCTTGAACGTCGTCTCGCCGATCTCGGCCGGGCCCGGCCCGGAGGGCTGGAGGAAGTAGGTGAGGCTCGCCTGGCGTGAGAGCTGGCCGTTGTAGAAGCTGATCTGCGTGGAGGTGTTCGGGCCGCCGACGACGACGAGGTTCTTCAGCGGCAGCGACGCCGGGGCATGGAGGCTCCCTCCGACGCCGGGGCCGGTGAACGAGAAGGTCAGCCGAACGACGTCGTCCGCTGCAGGACGCGGGTTGTCGACGATGACCCGGACCTCGGGCTCTTCCTGCACGGCCTGGAGCGAGGCCGGAAGGAGCGTCAGCAGGGCAGCGGCGAGGACGATGGGGGACCGGGTGGGGCGGCGCGTCACCAGTCCCTCCCGGCGCGGCGCTGCTTCTTCTGCTCGGCGACCTTCTTCCGCTGCTCTTCGAGGTCGTTTCGGGCGATGGCCTGGAGGAGCTGCTCGGCCTTGTCGCGGCTCATCTTCGCCTTCTTCTCGAAGTCGTCCTTCTTCGGCGGCGGCTGACCGCCCTGTTTCTGCTGCTGTTGCTGTTTCTTCTGCTGCTCGAGGCGCCGGAGCGCGAGCTCGTAGTTCCAGGCCGCGTCGGCCTCGCCGGGGCGCGCCCGGAGCGCGTCGCGATAGGCGGCCGCGGCGGCCTCCCACTGCTGGCCCGAGAGGAGGACGTTGCCGGAGTTGAAGGACGCGTCGGCGGCGAGGTCTCCGCGGGAGGCTCCCTTCGCCTTCTTCAGCGCCGCGAGGGCCTCCTCGCCCCGGCCCGCGACCGACAGGGCCGTGCCCAGGTTGTAGGCCCCCGACGGGTCCTTCGGGGCGAGCACCGCCTCCCGCGCGAAGCGGCCGATGGCCTCCTCCACGCGCTTCTCGTCGAGAGCCTTCTTTCCGGCGAGCGCCTCGCCGCGGGCGGTGGTGAAGGGGGGGCGCGAGAGGATCCGCTCCTTCAGCGAGGCGGGCGCGGGAGGAACCGGCGGGGCCGTTGAGGAGGGTGCGGCCAGGGCCGGTGCGGAAACGCCGGCCGGTGCCCCCTGTGCGCGCAGCGGTCCGGAGGCCAGGGCGAGCGCGACCGACAGGAATCCGGCCGCAACGCTCCGCGTCCGCCGGAAGAGGAATCCGAGCGGTCCGACCAGGAGCAGCGCGAGAGCGGCCACGGCGACGCCGAGCGGAAGCTGGAACCGCTCCTGGCGGTTCGTGCCGACGGTCTCCGACAGGGGGCGGCGCGCGGCCTTGTCGACCTCGCGGGCGACGCCGTCGAGGTCGGTCCGGCCGGGGTGGACGATGCTGAAGCTGCCCCCCGTCTCCGCGGCGAGGCGGCGGAGGAGCGCGGGGTCGGGACGCGAGAGGACCGGCGCCCCGTCCTCCGTCTTGAAGCCCGTGGGCCTGCCGGAGACGTCGACCTCGGGAACGGGCGCGCCGCGCCCTTCGGCCCCGACGAAGACGGTGTGGACGACGATGCCTTCGCTCTTCGCCTTCGCGATCGCTTCGTCGACGCCCCCTTCGAGGTCCTCGCCGTCGGAGAGGACGACGACCTGCCGTCCGGCCGACGTGCCCGGGGGCATCAGCTCGGCAGCCGCGGCGAGCCCGGCCGCGAGCGAGGTGCCGGGGAGCGTGCCGATGCCCGGCTCGAGAGCCTCGAGGAAGAGGGCGACGGCGGCGGAGTCGAGCGTGAGGGGGACGAGGACCTGTGCCTCCCCCTCGCAGCCGACGAGGGCGAGGCGGTCACCGGGGAGCTTCTCGACGAGAGAGAGCGCCGCCTGGCGCGCGAGAACGAAGCGCGACGGGGTGACGTCGGTCGCGCGCATCGAGGCGGAGGTGTCGAGGACGATCGCGACGTCGGCCCCGCGGCGCTCCACCGTCTCCGTGACGAGGCCCCAGCGCGGACGCGCGAGCGCGAGCCCCGCGCCGAGGACGACGACCACCGCGAGCGCCGCGGCGAACGGAGTCCAGCGGTCGCGAGCGAGGAGACCCGCCTTCTCCGCGAGGGCAGGGGCGACGAGCCCCTCGCGCCGGCTGCGGTTGCGACGGGCCGAGAGCCACGCGGCGACGACGGCCAGGAGCGCGGCGCCGAGCGTCGCGCCGAGCCAGAACGGAACGAGGAAGAGGTCCTTCATCGCGGGGCCACCGGGAAGGCGAAGAGCGCGAGCCCGGCGGCCATGGCGAGGAGCGCGGCCGCGGGAATCGCGACACGGGGGAACGTCTCGCGCCAGCGCGTGAAGGTCGTCGTCTTCACCTCGGTCTTCTCCAGGCGGTCGATCTCGGCGTAGGTCTCTGCGAGGCCGGCGGGGTCGGTCGCGCGGAAGAAGCGTCCGCCCGTCGTCTCGGCGATGCGGCCGAGGAGCTTCTCGTCGACGTCGATCTGTGCCATCACCCGCCGCTCGACGACGCGCCCCGTGTCCGGGTCCCGGACCGGCACCGGGATCTCCACCGGGCCGCCGGCCGTGCCGACGCCGATCGTGTAGACGCGGATGCCGAGCCCCTTCGCGACGTTTGCGGCCGTGTCGGGGTCGATCTCCCCCGCGTTGTTCCCGCCGTCGGTCACGAGGACGACCACCTTCGACTTCGCCTTCGAGGCTCCGAGCCGGGCGAGCGAGTTTCCCAGGGCCATGCCGATCGCCGTTCCGTCTCCCTGGTCGCCGAGCTTCAGCTCCGCGAGGCGGGTGAGGAGCATCGCGCGGTCGGTCGTCAGGGGGACGACGGTCCGCGACCGGCCGGCGAAGGCGATGAGGCCGAGGCGATCCTGCGGGCGCCCCTCGACGAAGGTGCGCGTGGCGGCCTTGGCGACGAAGAACCGGTTCTTCGGCTTGAAGTCCTCGGCGGCCATGGAACCCGAGGCGTCGAGCGCGACGATGATGTCGACGCCCTCGGTCCACGACTCGGTCCTCTCGAGTCCGACGCGGGGGCGGGCGAGCGCCACGACGAGCCCGGCGAAGCCGAGGCAGCCGAGGACGAACGGGACGTGCCGGAACCTCACGCGCCAGCCCGGCTTCACGCGCGCCACGAAGGCGAGCGTCGGGACGACGAGGGCGGAGTCGCCCCTGCGCTCGCGGATGATCCGAAAGGCGATCGCGATCGGGAGGGCGACGAGGAGCAGGAGGAAGAGCGGGTCGCGGAAGGAGAGACCGGACGGGAGGAGCGAGGCCAGGAGGCTCATCGACCCGCCCCCTTCCCGGCAGGCTTGTCCGCGGCCTTCTCCGCGGCCTTCTCGGCGGCCGCCTGCGCGGCCATTCTCACGCGTCCCCACGCCAGGAGGTGGCGCGCGTTCTCGAGCGCCCGGGCCGCGTCCTCGCGGGTCGATCCCGCCCGGCCGAACTTCACCCGGTCGGCGCCGGTCAGGAGCTCCGGCAGCGCCACTTCGCGCGGAGGCTCGGTGCCGCCCTCGCGCAGGCGACGGACGGTCTCGAACGTCGTCCACTCCAGGACCGGCTGCCCGAGGTGGCGCTCGAGGAAACGCTTCGCCGCGTGGGTCAGCTCCGTGTAGAAAGGACGCGCGTCACCGTCGAGCGACGCGGCCCGGGCGGCGAGGGCGGCGAGCGCGGCCTCCAGCTCGACGTCGGGCGGCGGGGGCGGCGGGACGCTCTCCGCGGGAGCCGCACCCTTCTTCTTTCGCCGTTTCACGAGCCAGAGGACGAGAGCCGCGACGGCGAGGATGCCGGCGGCGATCGAGGCCCAGAACCAGGGGCTGCGCGATGGGATGCGCACGGGCCGCTCGGGCTTCGGAGCGAGCTGTCCGGGCTCCTGGTCGGCCGGCAGGCGCGAGGAGACGGTGAGCGTGACCTCGGGCGGGCGAACGACGGCCTTCGTTCCGTCGGGTCCCTCGTAGGAGAAGACGGGGCCGGGGACGCGCGTCTCGCCCGGGACGAAGGCGGCGAGCCTCACCGTCTGCCGCACGTCGACGAGGCCGGTGCGCCCCTTCCCTTTCTCCGAGACGAGAGGATCGACGGGCTCGAAGTCGAGGACGAATCCCGCCGTGGCCGACTGCCCTTCGGGCCGGGCGGGGGAGACGAGGGACTCGAGCTCGAGCGTCGCCCCTTCCGGGATCCTCGCGGAATAGACGACGGTCACCCGCTCGCCGACGGCCACCGTCGTCCGGTCGGCCGTCGACGTGACGACGATCGGAGGGGGGATCGTCGCGGCCGGGAGAGAGGGCCGGCCGTCTGCACCGGCGAGCGGCGCCGCGAGCACCGGGCCGAGGAGGGACGCGAGGAGGAGTGTCCGCCTCATCGGCCCGCCGACCTCCTGCGCTCGCGCTCCTTGAAGAATCGAACGAGCGCGCGCTCGTACGGGGCGTCCGTGGAGAGCGGGATCGAGTCGACGCCCGACGAGCGGAAGACCTCGGCCGGGTCGGGGAAGGGGCGGCCGCGCTTCTGCCACGCGGCGCGGAAGGCGGGGTCGCCGGCATCGAAGACGCGCGTCAGGCCGGTCTCGGCGTCGCGCAGCCTCACGAGGCCGCGCGCCGGGAGGGCCGTCTCGAGCGGGTCGGTGATCGGCATGGCGACGACGTCGTGCCGGCGCCTCAGGATCTTCAGCGGCTTCTCGTAGTCGGCCGCGAGGAAGTCGGAGAGGACGAAGACGACGGCGCGCTGCTTGAGGAGCGAGGCGGCGGTCTTCAGCGCGAGGGCGAGGTCGGTCCGCGTCCCCTTCATCGGCTGGACGAGGGCGTCGCGCAGGATGGCGAGGGCGTGGTCGAAGCCCTTGCGGGGAGGGATGAAGCGCTCGAGGCGATCGGTGAAGAGGAGGGCCCCGACCCGGTCGTTGTTCTTGACGGCCGCGAAGGCCAGCAGGCCGGCGAGCTCGGCCATCAGGGCGCGCTTGGTGAGGAATCGCGAGCCGAACTCCTGCGACCGGGAGAGGTCGACGACGAGGAGGGTGGTGAGGTCGCGCTCCTCGACGAACTTCTTCACGTGCGGGACACCGGTCCGGGCCGTGACGTTCCAGTCGATGGCCCGCACGTCGTCGCCGGGAACGTAGGCGCGGACCTCCGAGAACTCCATGCCGCGCCCGCGGAAGACGGAGTGGTACTCCCCGCCGAGCCCGGCGTCGACGAGCCGGTTCGTCGTGATCCGGATCCTCTGGATCTTCTTGACGATCTCGCGGGGGAGCATTGCGGAAGAAACCCTCTAAGGAACTTCGATCCGCTCGAGGATGCGGGAGACGACCTGGTCGCTCGAGACGTTCTCCGCCTCGGCCTCGTACGAGAGGAGGACCCGGTGGCGCAGGACGTCCGGGGCGACTTCCTTGACGTCCTCGGGGATGACGTACCCGCGGCCCTGGAGGAAGGCGTGGGCGCGGGCGGTCGAGAGGAGCGCGAGGGTGGCTCGGGGAGAGGCGCCGTACTGGACGAAGTCGGCGAGCTCGGGCAGGCCGTAAGCCCGCGGCTCGCGGGTCGCCGCGACGAGCTCGACGAGGTAGCCCTTGATCCGCTCGTCGGCGTAGAGCTCGCGGACGAGCTGCTGGAGCCCTTCGATCTGGGCCGGCGTCAGGACGGGACGGACCGTGGCCGAGGCGCGGGTCTCCGTCGCGTCTCCCATCCGGTCGAGGATCTGGCGCTCCTCGGCCTTCGTCGGGTAACCGACCCTGAGCTTCATCAGGAAGCGGTCGATCTGCGCCTCGGGAAGCGGGTAGGTCCCCTCCTGCTCGATCGGGTTCTGCGTCGCCAGGACGAGGAACGGCTTCGGGAGCGGCATCGTCTCGTCGCCGATCGTGACCTGCCGTTCCTGCATCGCTTCGAGGAGGGCCGACTGGACCTTGGCCGGGGCGCGGTTGATCTCGTCGGCGAGGACGATGTGGGCGAAGACCGGCCCGCGCCGCGCGACGAACTCCTGGGTCTTGGGATTGAAGACGAGCGTCCCGATGAGGTCGGCCGGCAGCAGGTCGGGCGTGAACTGGATGCGCGAGAAGCTCGCGTCGAGCCCGCGGGCGAGGGTCCGGACGGCGAGCGTCTTGGCGAGCCCCGGGACCCCCTCGAGGAGGACGTGGCCGTCGGCCAGGAGGCCTATGACGAGCCGCTCGACCATCTTGGGCTGGCCGACGATGACCTTTCGCACCTCCGCAAGGAGGGCGGAGACGGCGAGGGAGCTTTCCCGGATTCTCTCGGTGAGGGCGGCCGCGTCGGTGGGGGCAATGCTCATCGTTCCTCGGGGCGCGTCAAAGGGACGCGCAGGCGGACGTTACTCGGGCGGAGCGCTGCCGTTTCGGCGTGTCGGAAGCGGCACCCGACCTCTTAGAGCAACGCTGGTGCCGCGACGTTCCGGCGCGGCTCGGCTATCCTCGCCCGCCTGATGCGCCGGCCCTCGTTCCCCCTCGCGACCGCGGCGTTTCTCCTTCTCTCGCTCCTCATCCCGGCTCCGGCCGACGCGAAGACGAAGAAGCGGAAGAAGACCAGGCGCCCCGTGCCCACGCCGGTGCAGCGGCCCTACTACGGCCCGCCGGCACCGACACCGGAGCCGTACCTGCGCGCCGCGGGGGCGTGCATGAACATCACCCCCGGGCAGTACCTCGTCCTGGCCGAGGTCGGCGCCACCGGTCGCGTCTTCCGGCTCGACGCCGAGACCCGGATCGAAGTGGAGGTCCGGAAGGGCGATCGCGTCAGGGTCCTCTACGTCGACGGCCCGGAGGGGCCGGTCGCCCGGAAGATCCTGCCGGGTCCGATCGCAGCGGCCCCGCCGCCGCGCACGCCGTGACGCGGAGGGCCTGCCCGCAGGGCAGACCCTTCGCGCGCAATCAGGCGACGTACTGCTGGAACTTCTGCTCGAGGGCGGCCTGGGAGGCGAAGCCGATGACGCGCTCGACGACGGCGCCGTCCTTGAAAAGAATCAGTGTCGGGATCGACATGATGTTGTACTTCTCGGCGATCGACGGGTGGTCGTCGACGTTGACCTTGCCGACCTTGACCGTCTCGCCCCATTTTCCGGCCAGGGCCTCGACGACAGGGGCCACCTGGCGGCACGGGCCGCACCAGACGGCCCAGAAATCGACGAGAACGGGCTTGTCGCTCTTGAGCACCACCTGGTCGAAGCTCGCGGCGGTGAACTCCTGGACGTTTCCTGCCATATGGGTTCCTCTCTTCTGGGAGCGTGGCGGCACCCCTTCGGGCGCCGGCCGGGGGGCATGGTAGGTTGGCAGTCGTGAGACCGTCAAGGAGACCCCGGCTCGGTCAGAACTTCCTGTCGAGCCCCCGGACGGCGGGGCGGATTGTCGACGCGCTCGCCCCCGAGGCGGGCTGCTGGGTCCTCGAGGTCGGTCCCGGCCGGGGCGCCCTCACGCGCCCGCTCCTCTCGCGCGGGGTCCGCGTCCTGGCGGTGGAGATCGACGGGCTCCTCGCCGGCCGGCTGACGGCGGAGCTCGGTTGCGAGGAGCTTCGGGTGATCCAGGCGGATGCCCTGCGCTTCGACCCGGCCGTGGCTCTCGCCGAAGCGGGCGCGGCGCCACCGGTCCCCCTCGTCGCGAACCTGCCGTACGAGTCTGCGACGCCGATGGTACGGGCCTTCGCCCGCCGCCCGGACCTCTTCTCGCGGCTCGTGGTGATGGTGCAGCGCGAGGTGGCGGAGCGGATCTGCGGCCGCCCCGGAGACGACGGTTACGGCTTTCTCTCGGTCGACGTGGCGCTGCACGCGAAAGCCAGGCGCCTCTTCGACGTCCCGCCGGGGGACTTCACGCCCCGGCCGAAGGTCGTCTCCTCCGTGGTCGAGCTCGTCCCGTCTGCAGCGCCCGAAGGGGCCGCGGCGGCGATCGCCGTCGCGTCGGCCGGCTTCGCGGTGCGGCGCAAGACGCTGACGAACGCCCTGGGCGCGGCGTGGGGGCGCGAGGCCGCGGCGGCGGCGGTGGCCGCGGCGGGTCTCCTGCCGACGGCACGGGCGGAAGAGCTCGGACCTGAGGCATTTCTCGGCCTGGCGCGCCTCCTCGGACCGCGCCCCGGAACCGCTCCGGGCCGCTGACGGCGCAGGGTGCAGCCCCTGCCCTGCTAAACTTCGTCGATGTCGGTCACGTTCTGGCAGGCGATCCTGCTGGGGGCCTTGCAGGGTCTGACCGAGTTCCTGCCGGTCTCCTCGAGCGCCCACCTCATCCTCGCCCAGAGGCTGCTGCCGGGTTTCTCCCAGCCCGGAATCCTCTTCGACGTGATGCTCCACGTCGGGACGCTCGTCGCGGTCGTCGTCTATTTCCGCGAGAAGATCGGCGGCCTGCTGCGCGGCGCGGTGTCGCGCGATCCGGCGTCCCGGCGCGCCTCCTGGAAGATGGCCCTGATGCTCGCGGTCTCCGTCGGGCTCACGGGGGCGCTGACCCTTCCGCTGAAGCAGTTCGCCCTCGACGGGATGGACAACCTCCCGAGGATGGGCGTGGCCCTTCTCGCCACGTCGCTCCTGCTCGCCGGAGCGCAGGCGGTCGGCGCGAGGCGCGGCGAGGGAGGCCGGTCGCTCGAGGAGATGCGCGTGCGGGACGCGGTGCTGATCGGCGCCTTCCAGTCCTTCTCCGCCCTCTTCCGGGGGCTCTCGCGCTCGGGGAACACGATCTCGATGGGCCTCTTTGCGGGACTGTCGCGGCGGGCGGCGGCCGAGTACGCCTTCCTTCTCTCGGTTCCGACGATCCTCGCCGCGGCCCTCGTCGAGAACGTCAGCGAGTACCGCGCAACCGGGCACCTCGTGACGGCCGGCAGCCACGTCGGCGTCTACCTCTCGGGGATGGTGGTCGCCGCCCTCGTCGGGTACGTCGCGGTCGCGGCCCTCCTGCGCCTCGTCGTCTCCATGAAGCTCCAGCCGTTCATCGTCTACACCGCGCTGCTCGGCATCGCGGTCCTCGCCGCGGGCCTCCTCTGACGCCGATGACCGACAGCTCCCACAGGCCCGAAGCCCCGCACCGCCGGCGCGACGAGTTCCTCGGAATTCTCGTCGTGGCGGCCGGGCTCCTCCTCGTCGCGTCGCTTCTCTCCTACGACCCGGCCGATCCGTCGCTCTTCTCGTCCGTCGCCGACCCCGACGCCCGCCCCGGAAACTGGGCGGGGCGCGTCGGCGCTTCCTTCGCCGACGCGACGCTCCAGTTCTTCGGCTTCGCGGCCTTCGCCCTGCCGATCGTCGTCCTCGGGCTCGGCCTGGCGCGGCTGCGCTCCCGCGCCCTCGGGGCCTGGGGGACGAAGGCGCTGGGGCTCCTCGTCGTCCTCCTCACCGCCGCGCCTCTCTTCCACCTCGCTCTCGGGCGCCCCCAGCTCCTCGGCGGCAGCCTGGGCGCCGGCGGCTTCGTGGGGGACCTCCTCGCGGGCGCGTTCGTCGCCGCCCTCAACCCGCCCGGCGCCGTCATCGCGCTGTCGGCCGGCCTCCTCATCGGCGTCCTCCTCGTCGCGTCGCTTTCGCTCGGAGAGGCGCTGCGCGGCGCGGCCGTGCGCGCCTCGGCGAGCTTCTCGGACTGGAAGGTCGAACGGGAGAAGAAGAGGCAGGTCGAGGAGAAGGAGCGGACGCGCAGGGCCGTGGTGCAGAAACACCTCGAAAGGGCGCGCGAGGCGCCCCCCGAGGTAGAACAGGAAGAGGAACCGGGCGGCGAGGTCGTCACCATTCCCTCGCTCGCGACGCTTCGCGTCCGAGAGAGGAGCGGCTCGGGGCAGTTCTCCATCCGGCGCGCGGCGGGCTCCGGGGACGTCTCGGGCGGCGAGGGGAGCGCGACGACGGCCTCCGTTCCCGCGTCCGCGCCCGCCCGCCCGGTCACGGTGTCGCGCCCCGCGCAGCTGAAGAAGGTGGAGACGCCGCCCCAGCGCGTCCTCCCGTTCCCCTCGCCGAAGGAATCGAACGGCTGGATCTTTCCGCCCGAGAAGCTCCTGCGCTCCGCCGTGAAGAGGGACCGCGAGAAGTCGCGCGAGGAGTTCCAGCAGACGATGGAGCTCATCGCCGCCAAGTGCCTCGAGTTCGGCGTCGAGGGCGTCGTCGACAGCTACCGGCCGGGGCCCGTCGTCACGACCTACGAGTTCAAGCCCTCGGCGGGCGTCAAGGTCGCGCAGGTCTCCGGCCTCGAGAACGACCTCGCCCTCGCGCTGGCGGCCGAGAAGGTCCGCATCGAGCGGATCCCGGGCCGGGCCGCGATCGGCATCGAGGTGCCGAACCGGAACCGCGACCTCATCTCGCTGCGCGAGGTGATCGAGAGCGAGAAGTTCAAGAGGTCCCCCTCGCTCCTGACGATCGCCCTCGGCATCGACGTCGAGGGGAATCCCGTCGTCGCCGACCTCGCGCGGATGCCCCACCTCCTCGTCGCCGGCATGACGGGTGCCGGCAAGAGCGTCGGCGTGAACGGGATGATCACGTCGATCCTCTACAAGGCGCGCCCCGACGAGGTGAAGTTCATCTTCGTCGACCCGAAGATGAACGACATGAAGGACTACGACGACCTGCCGCACCTCCTCGTGCCGGTGGTCGTCGACCCGAAGAAGGCGGCGAACGCCCTGAAGTGGGCCGTGGACGAGATGGAGGGGCGCTACAAGCTCCTCTCCGAGTGGCCCGGCGTCCGCAACATCGAGCAGTACAACGCCGCGATCCGCGACCCCGAGGCCCTCGCCGAGGTGAGGGAGAAGATCGGCGAGAAGCTGAAGGCCGACGGGCCCGACGGCACCATCTCGCCGATGCCCTACATCGTCGTCGTCATCGACGAGCTCGCCGACCTGATGATGACCGCCCCGAAGGACATCGAGGAGTCGGTCGCGCGGCTCGCCCAGAAGGCGCGCGCCGTCGGCATCCACCTCATCCTGGCGACGCAGCGTCCCTCGGTCGACGTCATCACCGGGACGATCAAGGCGAACCTCCCCTGCCGCATCGCCTACACGACCCGGACGAAGATCGACGCGCGGACGATCCTCGACGCCACCGGCGCCGAGGCGCTCCTCCTGATGGGGGACATGCTCTTCCTCCCGCCCGGGACGTCGTACCTGCAGCGCGTGCACGGCGGCTTCGTCTCGGGCGAGGAGATCAAGGACATCTGCCGCTTCCTGAAGAAGCAGGCCAAGCCGATCTACGACGAGTCCGTCACGGCCGAGCGGGAGCCCGTGATGGAGGCCGGCGGCCGGGGCGGAAAGGCGAACCCCGACGACGCCGACCCGATGTACGAGCAGGCGGCGCGCCTCGTCGTCCGCGAGCGGATGGCCTCGATCTCGTTCCTGCAGCGGCGGCTCGAGATCGGCTTCTCCCGCGCGGGCAAGCTCATCGACATGATGCAGCGCGACGGCATCGTCGGCCCGCCGAGCGGGGGGGCCAAGAGCCGCGAGGTGCTCATGCCGCCCGACTACTACGACGACGTCGATCGCCAGCCGCGCTGAGGCGGCGATCCCCACCGGCATGCGCATCGTCTTCTTCGGCTCCCCCGATTTCGCCGTTCCTTCGCTCGAGGCCCTCGTCGCCGCGGGTCACGAGGTCGTCTTCGCCGTGTCCCAGCCGGCGAAGCCTGTGGGGCGATCGGCCGAGGTCGCCGACCCTCCGCTCGCGCGGCGTGCCCGAGAGCTCGGGATTCCGGTGTTCCAGCCGCAGACCCTGAAAGACGACGTGGCCGTGGCGCGGCTCGCGGAAGCGAACGCGGACCTCTTCGTCGTCGTCGCGTACGGGAAGATCCTCGCGCAGCGCGTCCTCGACCTGCCCCGTCTCGGGTGCGTCAACGTCCACGGCTCGGTCCTCCCGCGGTGGCGCGGCGCCTCGCCGGTCCAGGCGGCGCTCCTTGCGGGCGACGCGGAGACGGGCGTCTCGATCATGCGGATGGAGGCGGGGATGGACACGGGCGGGGTCTTCGCGGACCTGAGGACGCCGATCGGCGCGGACGAGAACGCCGGTGGGCTCTCCGCGCGACTGGCCGAAGCCGGGGCGGCTCTCCTCGTCGCGACCCTCCCGCGGATCGCCTCCGGCGAGGCCCTGGCCGCCCCTCAGGCCGACGCGCTCGCGACCGCCTGCCCGAAGATTCGCCGCGAGGACGGACGGGCCGACTTCACGCGCCCCGCGCTCGAGCTCGCCCGCAGGCTGCGCGCCTTTACGCCGTGGCCCGGCCTCTTCGCGTATCGCGGCGGGCGGCGAGTGAAGCTCCTGGCGGCCCGCGGGACGGAAGGCCGAAGGGGAGCGACCCCGGGAGAGGTGCTTGCGGCCGGGGACGAGATCGTCCTCGCGTGCGGCGAAGGGGCACTCTCGGTGACGACCCTGCAGGCCGAGGGGCGCAAGCCTCTCGGCGCCGGCGCCTTCTCTCGTGGCGAGCGGGTCGTGGCGGGAGAGGTCTGGTCGTGACCTCCCTGAGAGGGCTCGCCGTCGAGATCCTCGTTCGGGTAGAGAGGGACCGCGCCTTCGCCGCACCCCTCCTCGCCGCGCGCGAGGTGAGCCTCGCGCCGCGAGACAGGCCGCTCCTGAGAACCATCGTCCGGTCGGTCCTGCGCAACCGCTCTCTCCTCGACCACGTCCTCGGGAGGAGCCTCTCCCGGCCTCTCGAAGGGCTCGACCCGGACGTCCGCGCCGCCCTGCGCGCCGGCGCCGCGCAGCTTCTCCTCCTCGACCGGATCCCGGCGCACGCCGCCGTGAGCGAAACGGTCGAGGTCGTGCGCGCCCGCTCGGAGCGTGCCGCGGGGCTCGTCAACGCCGTCCTTCGCCGCCTGACGAAGGAAGTGAAGCCGCCGCGGGTCGTCCTGCCGCGGGGGACCGACCCGATCGCCCGGCTCGCGCTGGAGTCCTCGCATCCCGAGTGGCTCGTGCGGCGCTGGATCGCGGACCTCGGGCTCGCCGCCACGGAAGCGGCGCTGCGCGAAGACGACGTGGACGCGCCTGTGGACGTTCTCCTCGATCCTCGGGACGGGGACGTGGATTCCCTCCGCGAGCGCCTCCACGAGGAAGGGCTCGACGGAACGCCGTCTCCCTGGGCGCCACTGGCCCTCACCCTCTCCTCGCCTGCGGCGGGAAGCCACCCGGCGATCGCGTCGGGGCGCCTCGCCGTCGTCGACGTCGCGGCGCAGGCGATGTGCGAGCTCGTCGAGCCGGCGGACGTCGTCGTCGACCTGGCGGCCGCCCCGGGCGGAAAGACGCGAACCCTTCTCGCCCGCGGGAAGGCGAGGCGCGTCGTGGCCCTCGAGCGCAATCCCACCCGCTCGCGCCGGCTCGCCGCCGGACTCCTGGCGGCAGGGCGGCGGGACGACGTTCTCGTCGTCCGCGCCGATGCGTCGCGCCCGCCGTTGCCGCGCGGGGCGTTTCGATCCGTCCTCCTCGACGCGCCCTGCTCCGGGACGGGGACGCTCCGGAAGAACCCGGAGATCCGCTGGCGTCTCTCGCCGGACGACCTGCCTGCGCTCGCCCGCGTACAGCAGGCGCTTCTCCACGCTGCGCTCGACCTCTGCGCTCCGGGCGGGAGCGTCGTCTACGTCACCTGCTCGCTGGAGCCGGAGGAGAACGAAGGGGTCGTCGCCGGCGTTCTCTCCTCTCGCGCGGACGCGGCGCCGGAGCGCCCGGCCGAAGCCGGGCTCCCCGTTCCGCTCCGGGCCGCCCTCCGTCCGGACGGGTTCTTTCGGGTCCCGCCGGGCGCCTCGAACGACGGGTTTTCCGCCGTCGTCCTCCGGAAGGGCGGAGGGAGCCGCTGAATACGCGGGTTTTCCGTTGACAAGGTGCTGGCGTAATCCTACATTTCAGCCGTTCGAACAAACGTGACGCTTTCCGGGGCGTAGACCCGGAGCACGCACGACACAGAGAGAAAGAGGAGGAATCCGCACATGGCCGGTAAAGCCGAGATCGTCGAGGCGATTTCCAAGCAGACGGAGCTGTCGAAGAAGGACGCGACGTCCGCATTCGAGGCCTTCGTGGACTCGATCAGCGACAACCTGAAGAAGGGCGAGCGCGTCGCCGTCCCGGGCCTCGGGATCTTCAGCGTGGCCGACCGCAAGGCCCGCATCGGTATCAACCCGCAGACGAAGGCGAAGATCAAGATCGCCGCGTCGAAGGTTGCCAAGTTCAAGGCCGGCAAGGACCTCAAGACCCTCCTCAACAAGAAGAGGAAGTAGTCTTCCGGCGATGAACGCGAGGGGCCCCGCGCCCCTCCGCGTGGAGGCTCAGGCCTCTGCGGCGCCCCGGGGCTCCCCGGGGCGTTTCGTTTTTCGGAGGGGCGGGGGAGTCGCCCGTATCATCCCGAGGCCGTGATCCCGCTGCGCGACACCATCCCGACCCGTACCGTCCCGCTCGTCAACGGCGCTCTCATCGTGGCCTGCGTCGGCGTCTTCCTCCTGCAGCTCCTCGCCGGAAACGGAGGCGAGGCGCTCGTGAGGACCTTCGGCTTCGTCCCGGCGCGGCTGTTCCACCCGGGAAACCTGGGGACGGGGAGCCTTCCCATGGGAGCCCTCGGGCTCTTCAGCTCGATGTTCCTCCACGGCGGTTTTCTTCACCTTGCCGGGAACCTCCTCTTCTTCTGGATCTTCGGAGACAACGTCGAGGACGCTCTGGGCCACGGTCGTTACCTTCTCTTCTACCTCGGCTGCGGCGCAGCGGCGGCCCTTCTCCAGGGGCTGTTCGCCACGGCGTCGCTCGTACCGATGGTCGGTGCCTCGGGGGCGATCGCCGGCGTTCTCGGCGCGTACTTCGTCCTCTACCCGCACGCACGGGTCGTCACGCTCGTGCCCCTCTTCTTCCTCTTTCCTCTCGTCGAGGTCCCGGCCTTCCTCTTCCTCCTCCTCTGGTTCCTCCTCCAGTTCTGGCAGGGCTCCGCCGCGCTGGTCACCTCGGGGCAGCCGGGAGCGGCCGCGGGAGGTGTCGCCTGGTGGGCCCACGTCGGCGGGTTCGCGGCAGGGATCGCCCTGCTCGCCCTCCTGAAGCCCCCCAGACGCCCCGCGCCGCGGTACTGGATCCGGTAACGGGCCTCCCGGACCTGGTGATCACCGGGGCCGCCCTGCCGTATGCTTCCCGGCCGCTATGGAACCGACGATGCCGCTCGCCGTCCCCGTCCCCCTCCTCGACCTGAAGAAGCAGTACGCCACCCTCCGCGACGAGATCCGCGCGGCAACGGACGAGCTCTTCGAGAGCCAGGGCTTCATCCTCGGCCCGAAGGTCGAGGCGTTCGAGAAAGCGGTCGCCGATTACGTCGGGGCCAGGCACGCGATCGGCATGTCCTCCGGCACCGACGCCCAGCTCGCCGCGATGATGGCGCTCGGCATCGGTCCGGGAGACGACGTCGTGACGTCGCCCTACACGTTCTTCTCTACGGCCGGGGCCGTCGTCCGCCTCGGCGCGAGGCCGGTCTTCTGTGACATCGACCCCGTGACCTGCAACGTCGACCCGGAGAAGCTCGCGAAGGCGATCACTCCCAGGACGAAGGCGATCCAGCCGGTCCATCTGTACGGGCAGTGTGCCGACATGGACCCGATCCTGGCGGTCGCGAAGGCGAAGGGGATCCCGGTCATCGAGGACGCCTGCCAGTCGCTCGGAGCCTCGTACAAGGGGCGCAAGGCGGGATCGATGGGCGAATTCGGAGCGTTCTCCTTCTTCCCGTCCAAGAACCTGGGCGGCTTCGGAGACGGCGGGATGGTGACGACGAACGACGACGGGTTCGCCGCGACCCTTCGCGCCCTCCGGATGCACGGGGAGACGAGCCGTTACCACCACAAGCTCGTCGGCGGGAACTTCCGCCTGGACGCGCTCCAGGCCGTCGTCCTTCACGTCAAGCTCCCGCACCTGGACTCCTGGGCCGCGGGCCGGCGGCAGAACGCGGCCGAGATCCAGAAACGCTACTTCGAGCATGGGGGCGGACCTTCGAGGAAGGCGGGATCGGCTTTCCCGCGCGAGGCGCCCGGGGCGTTCCACGTCTACAACCAGTTCGTCGTCCGGGTCGCCCGGGGAAGGCGGGAGGCTCTGAAGGAGCGTCTCGTCCAGCTCAAGATCGGCCACGCCGTCTACTACCCGGTCCCGCTCCACCTCCAGGAGTGCTTCGCCGGGCTCGGCGGGAAGCCTGGCGACTTTGAGGAAGCGGAGCGGGCGGCGCTGGAAACCCTTGCGCTGCCAGTATTTCCGGAGCTGGCCCCGTCGCAGAAGGCCTTCGTCGCGTACCACCTGGCGCAGTTCTCGAGGGAATAGAGCGCCGTCTCCGGAGCGTTACTTCCGGGCGTGCGTATCTCCTCACTTGACAAGAACGCACGCAGGTCGTAAGTTCTTGGCACTCGCCACGAGCGAGTGCCAACGGGCGCCAGCAGAACCTCCAACAGGGGCCTACTGCCCCGAGAGACCCTAAACCCACGAAGGAGCACCCAATGAAGATTCGTCCTCTCTATGACCGGATCCTCGTCAAGAGGATCGAGACCAAGGAACAGGTCCGCGGCGGAATCATCATCCCCGACACCGCCAAGGAGAAGCCCATGGAGGCCACGGTCGAAGCCGTCGGCGAGGGCAAGTTCGACGACAACGGCAAGCGCGTGGCCCTGACCGTCAAGACGGGCGACAAGGTCCTCATCGGCAAGTACGCCGGCACAGAAATCAAGCTCGACGACCAGGACTTCCTCATCCTCCGCGAGGACGAGGTCCTGGCCATCGTCGACGCGAAGTAAGGCGAGGTTAGAGAAATGGCTGCCAAGAACATCACCTACGGCGAGGACGCTCGCCAGAGCATCCTCCGCGGCGTCAACAAGCTGGCCGACGCCGTCAAGGTCACCCTCGGCCCCAAGGGCCGCAACGTCGTCATCGAGAAGAAGTTCGGCTCGCCCCTGATCACCAAGGACGGCGTCACCGTCGCCAAGGAGATCGAGCTGGCCGACCCGCTCGAGAACATGGGCGCCCAGATGGTCCGCGAGGTCGCCTCCAAGACCTCCGACATCGCCGGCGACGGCACGACGACCGCCACGGTCCTCGCGCAGGCCATCTACCGCGAGGGGATCAAGATGGTCACCTCCGGCCACAACCCGATGGAGCTCAAGCGCGGCATCGAGATCGCCGTGAAGAAGGCCGTCGAGTCGATCGACAAGCTCAAGAAGAGCGTCGACGCCAAGGAGATCGCCTTCGTCGGCACCATCTCCGCCAACGGCGACGAGGAGATCGGCAAGATCATCGCCGAGGCGATGGACAAGGTCGGCAAGGACGGCGTCATCACGGTCGAGGAGGCCAAGGGCCTCGACACGACCCTCGAGGTCGTCGAGGGGATGCAGTTCGACCGCGGCTACCTCTCCCCCTACTTCGTCACGGACGCCGAGAGGATGGAGTCCGTCCTCGAGAACGCCCGCATCCTCATCTTCGAGAAGAAGATCTCCTCGATGAAGGACCTCCTCCCCGTGCTCGAGCAGACCGCCAAGCAGGGCAAGCAGCTCCTCATCATCGCCGAGGACATCGAGGGCGAGGCCCTCGCCACGCTCGTCGTGAACAAGCTCCGCGGCACGCTCCAGGTCTGCGCCGTCAAGGCGCCGGGCTTCGGGGACCGCCGCAAGGCCATGCTCGAGGACATCGCGATCCTCACGGGCGGCAAGATGATCTCCGAGGACCTCGGCATCAAGCTCGAGAACGTCAAGTGGGACGACCTCGGCGAGGCCAAGAAGATCGTCGTCGACAAGGAGAACACCACCATCGTCGTCGACACGACCGAGCGCAAGCGCAAGGAAGCGATCTCGGGCCGCGTGAAGCAGATCCGGGCGCAGATCGAGGAGACCACCTCGGACTACGACCGCGAGAAGCTCCAGGAGCGGCTCGCCAAGATCGTCGGCGGCGTCGCGGTCATCAAGGTCGGCGCGGCCACCGAGACCGAGATGAAGGAGAAGAAGGCCCGCGTCGAGGACGCGATGCACGCCACCAAGGCGGCGGTCGAGGACGGCATCGTCCCCGGCGGCGGCGTGGCGCTCCTTCGCGCCATGGACGCGGTCGGCACGCTCAAGGAAGCGGGCGACATCCAGGTCGGCATCAACATCGTCAAGAGGGCCCTCGAGGAGCCTTCCCGCCAGATCATCGCGAACGCGGGGATCGAGGGCGCGGTCATCCTCAAGGAGCTCAAGGAAAAGGGCGGCAACATCGGCTTCAACGCGGCCACCGAGAAGGTCGAGGACCTGCTCAAGTCGGGGATCATCGACCCGGCCAAGGTCACGAAGTCGGCGCTGCAGAACGCCTCCTCCATCGCCAGCCTCATGCTGACGACCGAGGCCCTCATCTCCGAGATCAAGGAGAAGGACAAGGCCCCCGCGATGCCCGGTGGCGGCGGCGGCATGGGCGGCATGTACTAGGAATTCCCTCGGGGAACCCGGTCCGCCGGGTTCCCCAAAGCCCCCTCCGCGCAGGGAAGGAAAGGCCCGGCACCGAAAGGCGCCGGGCCTTTTCGCGTGCATGCCCGGCGTTAGTGACCACGATGAGGAGAGAAGAAGAGAAGGAGAGAAGAGAGACCGGAGAGCAGAGCCAACTCACTTCACCGTGCCTCACGAGTCGCGGACGGGAGGGGTGTCCCGCGGCGCCTCCTCCGCGCGCGCGACCCGATCGGCGGCCTGCTCGCGGAGCCGGCGGGCCCCGCGCGTGCTTCGCGTGATCCGGCGGCCTGCTCGCGGAGCCGGCCCCCCTCCCGCCCGCTCGGAACTCAGGTGCAGCAGTGTTTCCCGGCCGGGGTCAGGTCTTGATTTTCTGCTATAGCAATTGCAGAGTGTAGAACGTAGACCAGACCCCGATTGGGGCGACCCCGATTGGGGCGACCCCGATTGGGGCCGAAGGCGGCTCCCAGTCGAATGCTGAAGCTCGTTGGCCGCGGGTGGGGTGGTGCGTCTCGCGAGCCGCCCCCGAGCACGCCCGGGGACCCGCTCGAGTTCGCGAGGACCGGGCGGGGATCAGGCCCGCGCGCGTGTTTGACGAGCGAAGCGAGGAGTTCGCGCGGGCCCCCCGCCCGGCCGCAGCGGACTCGGAAGCGGGTCGGGCGCGCGCAGCAGGCGGCCGTGAGACGTACCGCACCGCGCGCGGCCCCCTGCCGAAAGGACGAGATGGTGAAGCTAGTTCTCCGGTTCTCCGGTTCTCCGGTTCTCCGGTTCCTGGTCCTTCGGATTCGATTCGAGTCCTAGCTCTCCTCCGGCACCGCGAGGAGCCGCGCGCCGAGACCGAAGCCCTTCTTCGTGCTCCTGAGACGGAGGCCGCCGGCCTTCAGGACGTCGCGCGCGACCGTCGAGGCGAGGCTCACCTCCGCGAGAAGCGTCTCGACGTTGGCGCGTCCCTGGACGCGCTCGACGGCGACGGGAACGTGGACGCTTCCGTACCGGACGAGGCGGCAGACGAACGGCCTGGTTCCGCGCCGCCAGAGGGCGGGTCCGGGAAGCGCGCGGCCCGTTGAGAGGTCCTCGATCGTGACGTCCTTTCCCACCCAGGTCGCGCGGGCGACGGTGTCCTCCGCGCGGATGAGGGCTTTCACGGCGCGGGCCGCTTCCTTCGGAAGGTCGGCCTCGAACCGGGCGAGGAAGAGGTCGGCCGCCGTCACGCGCCCGGTGTCCTGCAGGAGGATGTCGAAGGGGAGGCGCGGAGCGAAGAGGTGGGTGAACTGATCGTCGCCGGCCCCGTCCGCCTCGAGGGCGCGCTCTGCGAGGTCGGCGGCGTAGACGAGAGCGTCGAGGGACTGCTCCGGAGACTTCGCATTGGCCTCAGCGACGCAGAAGATATCGACCGCGACGATGGCCGCGAAGACCGCGGCGGTGGCGGGGTCGAAACCCTCGTCTTCGGCGGCGGCGGCGGTTCGCTCGAAGGCCAGTGGCGGGGGGACGTCGGCAAGGCCGGCGGGGTCGCTGATCTGCGATGGCGCGGGAGCGGGCTTCGGGGCGCTCTGGCGTCGGGCGGGCCTGGGAGGCGTCTTCTTGTCGATCGGCATTCCGGAAGGCTAACGGTTTACGGCGGAGGAAGGAACGGGTCCGGGCCGGTTCGTGTCAGGATTGGGGCATGTCCGAGAACGGTCCGCTGATCCTGTCGAAAAAGTTCGACGAGGCCCTCGTCTACGCGGTCGACCTCCACCGGCAGCAGCCGCGGAAGGGGACGGGCGTCCCGTACGTGTCCCACCTCCTTTCGGTGGCCGCGCTCGTCCTCGAGCACGGTGGGACGGAAGAGCAGGCGATCGCCGCCCTCCTGCACGACGCGGTGGAGGACCAGGGGGGGCTGCCGACGGCGAAGGCGATCCGAGGGCGGTTCGGAGACGTCGTCGCCGATATCGTCGACGGCTGCACCGACACGGACGTCACCCCGAAGCCGCCGTGGCGGGCGCGCAAGGAGGCGTACGTGGCCCGCGTCCGGCGGGAGCCGGCCCACGTGAGGCTCGTCTCGGCCGCCGACAAGCTCCACAACGCCCGGACGATGGTCACCGACCTGCGGATCCATGGCCCGATTCTCTGGAAGAGGTTCAACGCCGGCCGGGACGAGACGCTCTGGTACCTCGGAGCCCTCGTCGAGGCGTTCCGTGAGGCCGGGACGGCCCCGATCGTGGAGGAGCTCGCGCGGACCGTCGTCGAGCTGGAGGCCGTTTCCGGCAACGGCCAGGCCTGACGAAACCCGGTGGAGCGGGAGGCCCGGCCTATACTGGCCGTCCCCTTCCCGTTGCCATGGACGAACGACCCCCAGGCGGCTCCTTCGCCGCTGCCGCCGAGCCGACGCTGGTACTCAAGGCGCCGCTGTCGGGACCCGTCGTCCCGATCGACAGGGTTCCCGACCCCGTCTTCGCGCACCGCCTCCTCGGCGACGGCGTGGCGATCGACCCGGTCTCGTCGCTCCTCCTCGCCCCGTGCGACGGCGTCGTCGCGACGATCCACCCGGCGGGGCACGCGATCGCGCTCACCACCGACTCGGGAGTCGAGGTGATGCTGCACGTCGGCCTCGACACGGTCGCCCTCGGCGGCCGCGGCTTCGTGCCGCGCGTGGCGCAGGGGCGCCGGGTCGTCGCGGGGGAAGCGCTCCTCGCATTCGACGCCGACCTCGTCGCGCGCTCGGCGCGGAGCCTCGTGACGCCGGTCGTCGTCACGAGCCGTGAGCGGGTCCTGGGGATGCAGGCGGCCGCGGGGTTCGTGACGGCGGGGATCGACGATCTCCTCGTCCTGAGGCTCGCCGCGGTTGCCGGCGTTCCGTCCGGTCCCGTTCTCGGAGAGAAGTCGCGGGACGTGAGGGTCCTTCGCCGGCTCGGCCTCCACGCCCGGCCTGCGGCGGCCCTCGCGAGCGCGGCACGGCGGTTCCGGGCGGAGGTCCTCGTGGAGACGGGGACCTCGATGGCGAGCGCGCGGAGCATCGTCGGGCTCCTCTCTCTCGGCGTCGTCCACGGCGAGATCGTGAGGCTTCGCGCGACGGGTCCCGACGCGGGGAAGGCGCTCGCGACCCTCGCCCGGGTCCTGGAAGCCGTGGACGGGAACGAGCCCGGGGCGCCTCTCTCGACGGCCCCGAGAGTCGCGCCCCGAAGGGAGCGCGTCTTCACGGGTGTGCCCATGGCCCCCGGATGCGCGGCGGGGCCGGTGGCGCGGCTCGTGCGCGAGGAGCCCGAGGTCCTCGAGAACGGCGAGGACGAGAGGACGGAGCGGCGCGACCTGGACTTCGCCCTCGAGGAGGCGAAGGTCCAGCTGCGGTCGCTCGAGGCGCGCGTCGGCGCCGAGGCCGGCAGCGAGCACGCCGACATCTTCGAGGCGCACGTCGCGCTCCTCGACGACCCGCTCCTCCTCGCCGAGGCCGAGCACGAGATCGTCGCGGGAAAGAGCGCCGCCTGGGCCTTCCGCGAGGCGGTGCGCCGGTACGCCGACCGGATCTCGCGCCTGCCGAACCCGGCGCTGGCCGCCCGCGCGGCCGACCTGCGCGATGCCGGGGGGCGCGTCCTGCACATCCTCGTCGGGCAGCGCTCCTCGCCCCCCTCGCCTCCGGAGGGCTCGATCGTCGTGGCAGAGGACCTGTCACCGTCGGAGGCGGCGACGCTCGGCCGGGGAGGTGTGGCCGGCTTCTGCACGGTGTCGGGAGGGGCGACGTCGCACGCGGCTCTCCTGGCCCGTTCCATGGGCATACCCGCCGTGGCGGGGATCGACGCCCGCGCGCTCGAGATTCCCGAGGGGACGCTGGCGGTCCTCGACGGAGACGCCGCCGAGCTGCGCCTCTCGCCGGACGACGACGAGCGCGAGGCGATACGGCTGCGCTGCCAGCGGCGCGCGGCGCGCCGGAGCGCAGACCGCCTCGCGGCGGCCGAGCCCGCGCTCACGATGGACGGCGTGAGGGTCGCGGTCCTGGCGAACGCGGGGAGCCTCGTCGACGCGGAGGAAGGGATCGCCTCCGGTGCGGAGGGTATCGGGCTCCTGCGCTCCGAGCTCCTCTTTCTCGACCGCGCGAACGTCCCTTCGGAAGACGAGCAGGAGGCGGTCTACCGCGCCGTGGCCGAGGCGGTCGGGCCCGGCCGGCCGATCGTCGTCAGGACGTTCGACGCGGGGGGCGACAAGCCGCTGCGCTGGCTTCCCCTTCCCGAGGAGGAGAACCCGGCGCTCGGCGAGCGCGGCCTGCGCGTCTTCCTCGACCGGCCCGACCTGTTCCGGGCCCAGCTCCGCGCGCTCCTCAGGGTGCCGGAGGAGTACGACGTGAGGGTGACGTTCCCGATGGTCTCGGTTCTCGACGAGTGGCGCGGGGCGACCGCAGACCTGGAAGAGGAGCGCGAGCGTCTCGGCGCGTCCCGGCGGCGTGCGGGCATGACGGTCGAGGTCGCCTCCGCGGCAATCCTCGCGGACGCGTTCCTGAAGGAGGCGGCCTTCGTCACGATCGGGACGAACGACCTGACGCAGTTCACCCTCGCGATGGACCGGGGGCATCCGCGGCTCTCTCCGCGCGCCGACGCCCTCGACCCGGCAGTCCTCCACCTGATCGCCCGCACCTGCGCCGCCGCGCGCAGGCACGGGATCCCCTCGGCGGTTTGCGGGGCGCTCGCGGGAGACCTCGCGGCCATACCACTTCTCCTCGGACTGGGCGTGGGCGAGCTGTCGGTCGGCGCGGGGCAGGTCCCGTCGGTGAAGGCGCGCGTCCGCGAGGTCTCGTTCGACGCGTGCCGCGCGGTCGCCGTCCGCGCACTCGAGACGACGACGGCCGCCGAGGTGAGAGCCCTCCTCTCGCAGACGGGGGGCGCGCCGTGAGCGTTGCGGGCCGGGCCTTCGGGCTCCTGCAGAAGATCGGCCGGGCGCTGATGCTCCCGGTCTCCGTCCTCCCCGTGGCGGGCCTCCTCCTCGGGCTCGGGAGCGCGAAGCTCGGCCTCCTGCCCGACGCCGTCGCGAGCGTTCTCGGCCAGGCGGGCGGGGCGATCTTCACGAGCCTCCCTCTCATCTTCGCCATCGCCGTCGCGCTCGGCCTGACGCAGAACGACGGGGCAGCGGCCGTGGCGGCCGTCGTCGGCCACGTCGTCCTCCTCGCGACGATGGGTGCCGGGGCACGCCTCCTGGGGCTGCCGACGACACGGATACTCGGATTCGACTCCGTCGAGACGGGGGTCTTCGGCGGAATTCTCGTCGGTCTCCTCGCGGCGTCGCTCTTCAACCGCTATGCGCGGGCCGAGCTTCCCGCCTGGCTCGGCTTCTTCGGCGGCAAGCGCCTCGTGCCGATCCTGACCGGTCTCGCGGCGACCTTCCTCGGCGTCGCCCTGGCCGTTCTCTGGCCGCCCGTCCAGCGCGCGATCCACGTCCTGTCCGACCAGGTCGCCTACGGCCGGCCCACGTCGGCGACGTTCGTATACGGCGTCGTCGAGCGCCTCCTCCTGCCGTTCGGCCTGCACCACATCTGGAACGTCCCGTTCTTCTTCGAGATCGGGTCGTTCGTCGACGCGGCGGGGAAGACCGTCCGCGGCGACATCACCCGTTTCTTCGCGGGGGACCCGACTGCGGGGATCCTCTCCGGAGGCTTCCTCTTCAAGATGTGGGGCCTGCCGGCGGCCGCCCTCGCCATCTGGCGCTGCGCCCGCCCCGAGAATCGCGCGCGCGTCGGCGGGATCATGGTTTCGGCCGCGGCGACGTCGTTCCTGACGGGGATCACCGAGCCGATCGAGTTCTCGTTCCTCTTCCTCGCGCCGCTCCTCTATGCGCTCCATGCGCTCCTCGCGGGCCTCGCTTTCGTCGTCGCGAACCTCGCCGGGATGAAGCTCGGGTTCACGTTCTCGCACGGCTTCTTCGACCTCGTCCTCTACTGGTCGATGGACACCCGGCCGTGGCTCGTGCCGCTTCTCGGGCCGCTCTGGGGCCTCCTCTACTTCGGCGTCTTCCGCGCGGCGATCCTCCGCTTCGACCTGAAGACGCCTGGGAGGGAAGAGTCAGTGGCCGCGCCATTGCCGGCCCCGGGAGCCGGCCGCCCTGCCCCCGCCGAGGCCGCAGGCCTCGCCGAGAGGCTGGTCGCCGCCTTCGGCGGCGCACGGAACATCGAGAGCCTCGACGCGTGCATCACGCGCATCCGGGTCACCGTCCGTGACCTCGACGGTGCCGACGAGAAGGCGCTGCGGGCGCTGGGAGCGGCGGGCGTCGTCGTCATCGGGAACGCCGTCCAGGCGGTCTTCGGGACCCGCTCGGAGAACCTCAAGACGGCCATGGAAGGCGTTCTCGGAGCGGCGTCGTCGCCGTGCACTCCCGCTGCGACCGTGCGGTCCTCCAGTGCACGACCGTCGCCGGAGGTCCGGTTGCTTTCCAGGGTCGTCCTGCAGGCGCTCGGCGGGGCTCCGAACGTCCGGACGGTGGAGGCGTGCGCGAGGACGCGGGTCCGCGTCACCCTCGCGGATCCGGCGCTGCTCGACGAGCCGGCGACACTCGCCGCGGGCATTGGCGGGGTCATGCGCCTGCCCTGCGGCGTCGTTCACCTCGTCCGTGGAGAGGACGCCGACGCCCTCGCTGCGGCTCTGGCGCAGGTCCTTCGGGAATCGGGAGAATGACCCTCGGCTGAGGCCGGGTCGAGGCCCATCCCCCGTCCCGACAGGTGGCTTCGTCCGCGACAGGGCGCTGGTCTGGGCTACGGGTTCCGGGGAGCGGGCTTCGCTTTCGTCTTCGGCGGCGGAGAGGTCGAAGCTCGAGGCTCCAGGAAAGGGCGCATCCTGCCCCCCTTCAGGACCGGGGCACGCGACCGGGCCGGGGCGTCCTGCTTCAACTCGGCCTTCACCTTCCGGTTGAGCTTGATGCCGCCCGCCTGGGCAGCGAGCCCGCCGGGCGCCACGCCCCCGGGGAGCGTCGTCGGCCCGGGACGCGGCTGCGCCCCTATTGCTGGGGCGAGGGCGAGCGCAGCGATGAAGACGAGAGCGCGTCGCATCGTTCCGACCCATTGTGTCACCCCGTCGCGTCGTAACATGTTCGATCGGGCCGGGGACGCCGCGCCGCGCCAAGCCCCGGCCGCGGGAGGACGCATGGTCGACAGAACGGACGATCCCAACGACCTCGACTCCGCGCCCGGCGGCGTCAGCCGTCGAGGCTTCCTCGGCTCGGTGGTCCCGGCAGCGGTCGGCGTCGTGGTGGCGAAGGATGCGCTCTCGGCTCCGCGGGCGGGGGCGACGCCCGTCGCCGAGCTCCCCGCGGCCGAGCCGTCGAAGCTGACGCTCGTCGTGAACGGGCGGACGCACAAGGTCCTCGTCGAGCCGCGCGACACGCTCCTGTCGGTCCTGCGCGAGAAGCTGGGCCTCACCGGGACGAAGCCGGGGTGCGAGCGGGGCGAGTGCGGCGCCTGCTCGGTCCTCATCGACGGCGTCCCGCGGTACTCCTGCCTCACGCTCGCCCTCGAGGCCGAGGGGAAAGAGGTGACGACGGTCGAAGGGCTGATGAACGGCGAGGAGCTCGGGCCGGTGCAGAAGGCGTTCGTCGAGGAGGACGCCTTCCAGTGCGGCTACTGCACGCCCGGACAGGTGGTTGCGGCCGAAGGGCTCCTGCGCGCCAGCCCGGAGCCGACGCTGGACGAGATCCGCCTCGGCATGAGCGGCAACCTCTGCCGCTGCGGCGCCTACGCCCACATCTTCAACGCGGTCGGCAAGGCCGCCACGCTGCGGAAGGGGAGGTGATTCCGTGACGGACCTTCTCTACTGGCTCCAGGGCCCCGTCCCCGAGACCGCCCCTCCGAAGGTGGAGATGCCGCCGTGGGGCGAGACGAAGGTGGTGGGCAAGCCGCTGCCGCGTGTCGACGCCTACGAGCGCGTCAGCGGCTCGGCCGTCTACCCGCTCGACTTCGCCCTCCCCGACATGCTCCACGCGGCGATCCTCCGCTGCCCGCACGCCCACGCCGTCGTGAAGTCGGTCGACACGAGCGCGGCGGAGAAGATGCCGGGCGTCCGCGCCGTGATCACCGGGAAGACGCCGGGCGCGGACATCCCGTGGTTCCGCGGGCGCGGCAAGTGGTATTCGAAGCTCTTCGACGAGAGGGCGCGGTACGAGGGAGACGAGGTCGCCGCGGTCGCCGCGGAGACCCGCGCCCAGGCGTTCGACGCGTTGAAGGCGATCAAGGTCGCGTACGAGGAGCTCGCGTTCGTCCTGGACCCGCGCGAGGCGCTCGCGTCCGACGCTCCGCCGATCCACGAAGGGACGAACCGCTACGGCGACCCGGCCGACTACGCACGCGGCGACGTCGCGGCGGGTTTCGCGGCGGCGGACGCCGTCGTCGAGGGGACGTTCTCGACCGCCTGCGAGATCCACTCCCCGATGGAGGTGCACGGATCGGTCGTGAAGTGGGACGGGAACCGCCTCACGGTCTGGGACACCACGCAGGGCGTCTTCGAGGTCCAGACGGCCGTGGCGCAGTCGCTGAAGCTCCCCCTCGCGAACGTCCGCGTCATCGGCCACTACATGGGGGGCGGGTTCGGCTCGAAGCTCGAGGCCGGGAAGTACACGGTCATCGCGGCGCTCCTGGCGAAGACGACGGCTCGGCCGGTCAAGCTCTTCCTCACCCGCGAGGAGGAGTTCCTCGCCTCCGGGAACCGCCCGGCGAACACGATGACCGTGAAGGTCGGGGCGAAGAAGGACGGCACGCTCACGGCGATCGAGTTCTCCTCGATCGGCTCCGGCGGGGCCTACCCCAACGGCGCGTCGACGTCCTTCCTCGCGACGGACCTCTACACCTGCCCGAACGTGAAGGCCCGCGACGAGAACGTCGCGATCAACGCGGGCCGGGCCCGCGCGATGCGGGCCCCGGGCTTCCCCCAGGGAGCGTGGGCGCTCGAGCAGGCGATGGACGCGCTCGCGGTCAAGCTCGGGATGGACCCCGTCGCGCTCCGGCTCGCGAACGTTCCGAAAGTGAGCCAGCGCCGCGGGAACCAGCCCTACACGTCGACAGGCCTCGCGGAGACGCTCCGCGACGGCGCGAAGGCGTTCGGCTGGAGTGAGGCGACGAAGCGCGCGAAGGGGGACGGACCGATTCGAAAGGGGGTCGGCGTCGCGTCGGCCCTCTGGGGTTACGGGGGAGGCCCGCCGGCGACGGTCGTCGTGAAGCTCTACGCGGACGGGAGCGTCAACGTGAACACCGGCGCCGCCGACATCGGCACCGGGACGAAGACGGTGATGGCGCAGGTCGTCGCCGAGGAGCTCGGCGTGCCGGTCGAGAAGATCCAGATCGAGCACGCCGACACCGGGACGACGCAGTACAGCGGGCCGAGCGGCGGCTCGAAGACGGTGCCGTCCGACATGCCGGCGGCACGCGCCGCGGCGATCGAGGTGAGGAACAAGCTCCTCGCAGGGGCCGCGGAGGACCTCAAGCTTCCCGTCGAGGAGCTGCGGCTCGAGGGTCCCGACGTCGTCTCGTCGAAGGACCCGTCGAAGAAGGTCGCCGTCACCGCCGTGAAGGCGCTCGAGAGGCACCAGGTCCTCGTCGGCGTCGGGACGCGCGGCCCGAACGTCGAAGGGAAGGTCATCTCGATGTTCGCGACGCACTTCGCCGAGGTCGAGGTGAACACGCGCACCGGCGAGGTGACGGTGACCCGACTCCTCGCCGCGCAGGACAGCGCCCGGGTCATGAACAGGCTCACTTTCGAGTGCCAGGTTCAGGGCGGCCTCGTCATGGGGCTCGGCCTCGGCCGGACCGAGGAGCGGGTCCTCGACCGCCAGACCGGGAAGATGTGCAACGCGAACTGGCACGACTACAAGATTCCGACGGCGCTCGACGTGCCGGCGGAGCAGAAGGTCCTCTCCGTCGACCTCGTCGACACCGAGTGCAATACCGCCGGCGCCAAGGGGGTCGGCGAGCCATCGACCATCCCGACGGCCGCCGCGATCGCAAACGCCGTCCACGATGCCGTCGGCGTCCGGGTCTTCGACTCCCCGATCACGCCGCCGAGGCTCGTCGCGCTCCTCTCCGGGCGCGGGAAGAAGGGGTGACGCGATGCTCCCGAGCTTTCGCTACGTCCGTCCCCGCACCGTCGCCGAGGCCGTGAAGGCCCTGTCCGAGCCGGGCGCGCGCGCCCACGCCGGGGGCACCGACCTCGTCGGCTGCCTGCGCGACGGCGTCTTCGGCGCGAAGGCCGTCGTCAGCCTCTCGGGCCTCGCCGAGCTGAAGGGAATTTCCGCGACGAAGGACGGCGGCCTCCGCATCGGCGCCCTCGCGACGCTCGCCGAGATCGCCCGCCACGCCGACCTCGCGAAGGGATGGCCAGCCCTCGCCCAGGGTGCCGCCGCGGCCGCGAGCCCGCAGCTGCGCAACCAGGGAACGCTCGGCGGGAACCTCTGCCAGCGTCCCCGCTGCTGGTACTTCCGCGGCGACTTCGACTGCGCGAGGAAAGGCGGTGAGACGTGCTACGCCGTCGAGGGCGAGAACACCTACCACGCGATCTTCGGCGGCTCGGGCTGCTTCATCGTCCACCCCTCGGACACGGCCTCGCCTCTCGTCGCGCTCCAGGCGACGGCGCGGATCGCCGGGCCGAAGGGAACGCGGAGCGTGCCGGTCGAGAAGCTGTTCGTGCTTCCCGCCGTCGATCACACCCGCGAAACCGTGCTGACCTCCGGTGAGGTGATCACCGACATCCTCCTCCCGGCGCCCCTCGCGGGCGGCAAAGGCCTCTACAAGAAGGTCCGCGCACGCGGCGCCTGGGACTTCGCCCTCGGCGGCGTCGCCCTCGCGCTGTCGGTGAAGGACGGCAAGGTCGCATCGGCCCGCGTCGTTCTCTCGGGCGTCGCCCCGACCCCCTGGCGCGTCCCGGAGGTCGAGAAGCTCCTCGTCGGACGTCCTCTCGACGCGAAGGTTGCCGCGGAAGCGGCCGAGGCCGCGGTGAAGGGAGCCGAGCCGATGTCGGGCAACGACTACAAGGTCCCGCTCGTGAAGGGCGCCGTCGAGGAGGCGCTCCTCTCCCTCGTCTGACCGCCGCAGAGTGTAGAAGGTAGACCTGACCCCCTTGGGTTCTCCGAGGGGGTCAGGTCTTGATTTTCTGTTCTGCGGGTCCGAGGAGGGTGTCGAGGGCCTGCATCTCCGCGACGATTCCGGCCCGCTCGGAGCGGAGGCGGGCGAGGGTGGGGCGACGGAAGAGCGAGAGGCCAAGCACGCGGAGGGCGGCGAGCGTCCGCTCCCACCGCTCGAGGAGCAGCAGGGCGAGGGTGCCGCAGAGGGGGAGCGCGAGGCCCGTGAGAAGGCCGAGGGGAAGGCCCCAGGCGAGCCCGGCCGCGGTGCCGAGGGCCAGCCAGGTGAGCGGGAAGAAGAGGAAGGCGCCGAGGACCTTGATCGTGGCGACGATGTCGGTGTTGCCGCGCGAGAGGCGCCGGGCGAGAGGGCCGATCAGGTTGTAGGCGGGCGCGTGAGCAGCCAGGCCGACGAGCGCGGGGGGAGCGAGAAAGAGCGCGACGAGGAGAGCTGCGAGCGCCGAAGCGGCGAGCTCGGCGCGGACCGTTCCGGCGTCGAGGTCGGCAGGAGAGAGCCCGGAGGTCGAGAGGACGCGGGCGAAGCGCTCGATGCGCGCCGAGATCGCCGCGTGGCGTTCGGGCAGCGATGCGCCGAGGAGCGCACCTCTCTCGAGGAGGAGGCGCCTGAGGGCGAAACGGGCGTCGAGCTCGGCTTCGCCTCCCGGCGCGAAGAGGCTCTCGGCGGCCGCGGCGAGGTCGAGGGTCGCCTGGTCGTCGGCCTGGAGCGTGGCCTCCTCCAGCGCGACGCGCAGCCGTCCCGTGAGAGCTTTCACGGCGGTCCGCGGCGGCTCGCCCTTCTCGTCGAGCGGGATCGGCTCGACCGTGAACGGCTCCGCGAGGCGCAGGAGCGCGCCGCTCCGGAAGATGTCCCTCGCCTCGTAGGTCAGGCCCGCGGGAACGACCGTCACGGGTCCCTCTGAGGCCGCGCCGAGGGCGATACGCGCCGCGCCCGATTTCAGCGGCATCAGGCGCGGCTCGTCGTGAGAGACGCCCTCGGGGAAGAGCGCGAGAACTCCGCCTCGCCGGAGCAGGTCCCGTGCCTTCGCAAAGGTCTCGCGGTTGCGCCGCACGTCCGCGTCGGGGTCCTGTGGCCGGTACACCGGGATGGAGTCGAACGCCTTTACGAAGAGGGAGACGAACGGCATCGAGAAGAGGGGCGACTTGGCCAGGAACGCGACGGGGCGGGGCGAGAGGCAGAGGAGGAGGAGCGGGTCCATCAGGCCGTTCGGGTGGTTGAGAACGAGGATCGTGGGGCCCGAAGCCGGAATGCGCGCGAGGCCCGAAGCCTCGATGCGGCGGTAGAAGACGCGCAGGACGAGGCGCGAGACGGAAGTGGCCGCGGTCCGGATCACCCGCGACGCCCCGAAAGGGCCCCCCAGGTCCAGATCGCCCCTCCGACGAGGAAGGCGATCGGGACGAGGAGGACGGCGGTCTCGAGGGACGACGCGTCGGAAAGGGCGCCGAGGAGCGGCGGCGAGGGAACGTCGCCGAGGACGTGGATCGTGAAGTTGCACGCCGCCACGGCCGCCGCCCGTTGCCACGGCAGGACGTCGTTGACGATGGCGGAGTTGATCGGGCCGGTGGAGGCGAAGACGAAGAGCTGCGCGACGACGAGCGCCGGGAAGTAGACGCGCGGATCCGGGACGGTCAGCGCGACGAACGCGAAGGGGACGGCGATCAGCGTCGCGACGCCGGAGACCCAGAGGTAGGCCTCCTTCGTCCGCTTCAGGAGGGCGTCGCCGAGGAAGCCTCCCGCGAAGGTCCCGACGAACCCCGTGACGACGACGACGAGGCCGAACTGGACCGTCGCCGCCTCCTTCGGGACGCCACGGACCCGCTCGAGGAACGCGGGCATCCAGAAGGCCATGCCGCCGATGCCGAAGGTGTAGGCCGCGTAGCCGAGGACGGCGATGCGGAAGGGCCGGTTCTTCGCGAGGGCGAGGTAGGAGCCCCAGCCGGTTTCGGTGGAGGCGCCCCTGGGGGGCGGCTCCCCCTCGTCGCTCGCGCCCCGAGGGGGGTCGGGCAGCGTGAGCGCCAGGAGCGCGAGGAGAAGGCCCGGGAGGCCGGCGACGAAGAAGGCCGCGCGCCAGCCGAGGTGCGCGTCGGCGTAGCCGCCGACGATGTAGCCGAGCGCGGAACCGATCGGAATCGCGCAGAAGAAGATCGCGTAGACCCGGCCGCGCTTCTCCCTCGGAAAGTAGTCGGCGAGGAGGCTCGGGGCGATCGTCCCGTAGGCGGCTTCGCCGATGCCGACGGCCGCGCGCGCGGCGAAGAGCGAGGCGAAGCTCTTCGCGAGCCCCGCGGCGGCCGTGGCGAGGCTCCAGACGAAGACGCCGAGCGCGAGGAGGCGCGGCCGCGAGCCCCTGTCGCCGAGGACGCCGAAGAAGGGCGAGGCGACCATGTAGACGACGATGAACCCGGTCATGAGCGCGCCCGCCTGCGTGTCGGTGAGGCGCAGCTCGGAGGCGCGCAGGCTCTCGACGAGCGAGGCGACGACGAACCGGTCGAGGTAGTTGAAGAGGTTGATGAGCGTCAGGACGGCGAGGCCGCGCGCGGCGAGCCGCGCGGGCACGGAGCCGGTGACGGGCGCCCTGGAGTCGCTCATGCGTGTCGGCGGGGTTTTACACGATAAAGAGCCCCCGCGACGGCCCGGCGGCGGAATCGGCCCGCGCGCGCCGCCGGAACGCCGCGAGGAGATGCCGCCACGTGGGAGATGACGGGTCGCGGCCGCAGGTGCGACGATCGGCGCCGTGGACGCCGACGTCGTCGTCGTGGGAGCGGGCGCTGTCGGGCTCGCGTGCGCGGCCGCGCTTTCGCGGACGGGGCTCTCGGTCGTCGTCGCCGAGCGGCACGCCTCGCCGGGGCAGGAAACGAGCTCGCGCAACAGCCAGGTCGTTCACGCGGGGATCTACTACCCGGCCGGGTCCTGGAAGGCCGGGCTCTGCGTGCGCGGCAACCGGAGCCTCTCGGCGTTCTGCGAGGCGCACGGCATCCCGTTCCGGCGGATCGGCAAGTGGCTCCTCGCGGTGGAGCCGGCGGAGGAGGAGCGTCTCGCCGAAGTCGCGGCGGGAGGGCGCGCGAACGGCGTCGAGCTCGTGGAGACCCCGATCGACCGCTTTCGCTCCGAGGAGCCTCACGTCCGTGCCGTTGCGGCCGTCCTTTCACCCTCGACCGGCATCCTCGACGTTCACGGCCTTCTCCGCGTGCTTCGAACGCTGGCCGAAGAGCACGGCGCGAGCTTCGCGTTCCGGCACGAGCTGAGGAGAGCCGAACCGATTGCCGGCGGCTACGAGCTCGTCTTCTCGGATCCCTCGGGCGAGGAGGTCCGGCTGACGACGCCGCGCGTCGTGAACGCGGCCGGCCTCGACGCGGATCGCGTCGCCGGTCTTCCCGGGCTCGACCCGGAGACCGCGGGGTACCGCCAGATCTGGACGAAAGGGAGCTACTTCCGGATCCGCTCCGCCCACCGCCCGCTCGCGCGGCGCCTCCTTTACCCCGTCCATCCCGTCGGATTCGGAAGCGTCCTCGGGATCCACCTGACGGTCGACCTGGACGGCGAGATGAAGCTGGGTCCCGACGTCGAGGTCCTCTCGACCCGTCGGCAGGACTATGCCGTGGACGAGGGGCGCCGGGACTCGTTCCTCGTGGCCGCCCGGCGCTTCCTTCCCTCGCTCGGGCCGGAGGACGTTTCTCCCGACCAGTCGGGAATACGGGCACGCCTCCAGGCGATGGGAGGCCCCTTTCGCGACTTCGTCATCGCGGAGGAGTCGGAACGGGGCCTCCCGGGTTGGGTGAACCTCGTCGGGATCGAGTCTCCGGGTCTGACCTCCTGCCTCGAGATCGCGCGGGAGGTGCGCGTCCTGCTCCCACGCTGACGACGTTCCCGCCAGCGCCGTTCCTCCCGGCCCCGGCACGGCGGGGCGCATCGTCTTCAGGGCCGTCCTGCTAGAGTCATCCTGGCGGTGTGACAGGCGAGAGGACCTGGCCGTGGAGGGACGATGACTTCGGCCGCCGGATTCCCCCCTGACGACGAAGCCTTTCCGCATGGGAGCGGACGGGGGGCGACGCCCGCCGGGGGACGAGAGGGTCGCTCCTGCCCGCTGTCGACGGTCCTCGAGGCCTCGCCTGACCCCGCCTTCCTGACGACGACGAGCGGAGCCGTGCTTGCGGCCAACGAGGCCGCTGCGGCAACGTGGCGTCGGGGGATCGGGGGAGGGAGCGAAGGGGAGCCCCTTTCGACGTTCCTCGCTGATGGTTCCGCCCAGTTGCTCGACGGTGTCGCTGCCGGAGGGAGCTCTTCGTGCGACGGCCGCGCCATCCTGGAGGACGGAACCGAGATCGAGCTGCGCCTCTCGGCCCGCCGCCTGGCCGACCCGGAGTCCTCGGAGGAGAGGCTGGTCGTCTTCGCGGCCGACGTCACGGCGGCCCGGCGCCTCGAGCGGGCGGCGGCCGTGCTCGGTGTTTCCCTCGACACGCCCGGCGCCGACGGATTCTTCGACCGCCTGGTCGAGGGCCTCGCCCGGACCCTTCGGATGGAGATGGCCATCGTCGGGCGGATCGAGGAGGGTGAGTCCCGGTGCGTGAGGACGCTCGCCGTCTGGGCGGACGGAGGCGCGGCCGCACCGTTCACCTACGACCTCCACGGCGCGCCCTGTGAGCAGGTCGTTGGACGGGTTCCGTGCGTCTTCCCCTGCCGTGTCGCGCAGCTCTTTCCGGAAGACCTCCTGCTCGCGGGAAGCGGGCTTTCCAGCTACGTCGGCGTCCCGCTGACGTCGGGTGGCGGAAGCCCTCTCGGTCTCCTCGCCGCGCTCTCGCGGCGCCCGCTCCACGACGGCGACTCGGCAGTCCGGGCCCTCGTTCTCTTCGCCGGGCGAGCCGCCGCCGAGATCGAGCGGCGGGAAGCGCGGGAGCAGGAGCAGCATCTCGAGGAGGAGAGCCGCCGGCTCGTCGCGTCGATTCCCGTAGGCCTGCACCGCTACCGGCTCCACGGCGACGGGCAACTCGTCTTCGCGGGGGCGAACCCGGCCGCCGACACGATCCTGGGAGTCGACCACCGCCCGTTCGTCGGCCGGACGATCGAGGAAGCGTTCCCGAGTCTCGCCGGGACCGAGATCCCCAACGCCTACAGGCGGGCCGCGTCGGAGGGGCTGCCGTGGCACGACGAGAGCGTCGTCTACTCGGACGGCCGGGTCGCGGGAGCCTTTCTCGTCCACGCCTTCCAGACGGGTCCCGGCGAGGTCGTCGCGTCGTTCCTCGACATCACGGCACGCCGCCGCGTGGAGGAGGCGCTCCGCGAGCGGGAGGGGCGGCTCGAGAGGCTCAACCGCATCCTGCGGACGATCACGCACGTCCAGGAGATCCTCTCGGAGGCGCGCGAAACAGGAGAGCTGCTCGGGCGGATCTGCGCCACCCTCGTCGCGGACCGCGACTACGTCTTCGCGTGGATTGGCCTCCTCGACGAGACCGGGAGCGAGGTGCGCCTCGCGGCCGCCTCCGGGCCCTGCGATCCGGCCCGTTTCCGGATCGACCTGAAGACGCTGCACGGAGGCCCGTCGTGCGGGAAGGCGGCCTTCCTCAGGGGAGCGGCCGTCCTCGTCGACGAGAGCGCGGGCGCGCTGTCCTGCCCGGAATGTCCGACCCTGTCGGAGCATCCGGAGGGAACGGCCCTGGCCCTGCCGCTCTGGAAGGGCGAGCGCGCCCTCGGTGTCCTCGTCGTGCACGCTCCCCGTCGGGGCGTGTTCGACGCCGAGGAGTCGAAGCTGATCGAGCAGCTGGCCGACGGGATCGCGACCGCCATCGACGGCATCGACGCCGAGGCGCAGCGCACGCGGGCCCGCAGGGAGAGGGCGTTTCGGGCCGACGTCGCCTCCGCATCGTTCCGGGAGGAGACCACGCCCGGGCTCCTCGACGCCCTCGCGCGGGCGGCGGGGGAAAGGTTCGGCGCGGCGGGCGCCCTCGTCGCCGAGTGGGACGAGAACCGCGGGCGCCTCTCGCTCGCCCGAGGGTGCGGCCTTCTCGCCGAAGCCGCCTCGAGCCCGCTGCTGGCGACGGAGGCGAAAGCCCTGCTCGGCGGAGGCCGGGAGCCGGGTGACGACGGCTCCGTCGCATCGAAGCTGGTCCCGGGAGC
This sequence comes from Holophagales bacterium, assembly GCA_016719485.1. Lineage (NCBI taxonomy): Bacteria > Pseudomonadati > Acidobacteriota > Holophagae > Holophagales > Holophagales bacterium. The sequence goes on along the minus strand of JADJZB010000029.1, from coordinate 308,426 downwards.
TTCCGTCATCGCCTGGCCGCTCAGGGACGGGGCGCACCCCCTGGGCCTGCTGGCCATCGCCGGGGGCCGCGATGGGATGGCGCTCGAAGCGGGCGCCGACGCCGCGAACCAGCTCTCTCTCGCCCTGGCGAAGGCACGCCTGCTCGAGGTGAACTCGGAGCGCGTCGCGACGCTCCTCGCTCTTCACGAAACGGGCGTCGACCTGGGCTCGAGCCTCGAGAGGGACGAGCTGCTGCGCGCGATCATCGACCGGGCGCAGGGCCTCGTGCACGCGACGATGGCCGGCCTCTACCTGGTGCGGGAGGACGGGAGGCTGAGCCTCGCCCTGGCGAACGGAGGCCTCTCGCGCTACGTCGGGGTGGTGCTCTCGTCCGGCGAGGGGGTCGCGGGAACCGTCGCCAGGACGCGAAAGCCGATCCTCCTCGACGACTATCGGGCGTGGCCGAACCGGGCGCCGGTCTTCGCGACTGCCGGCATCGGTTCCGTGATCGGAGTACCGGTCCTCTGGAGGGGTGAGGTCCTGGGGAGCCTCTTCGTCAACCACGAGGTGCCCGGGCGATTCGGCGCCGACGACGTGGAGACGGTCCGCCTCTTCGCCGAGCAGGCTGCGGTCGCCATCGCCAATGCCCGCCTCGTCGGCGACCTGAAGAGTGCAGCGGAAGAGCTGGCGAGTGCCTACGACGCCACACTCGAAGGCTGGGTCCGCGCGCTCGACCTGCGCGACAGCGAGACGGAGGGGCACACGCAGCGCGTGGTCGAACGGACGGTGGACCTGGCCCGCCGGGCCGGTATGGACGCCGCGGCGCTGGTTCACGTCCGTCGGGGCGCGCTCCTCCACGACATCGGCAAGGTCGGCATTCCGGACCGGATCCTGCAGAAGCCGGGCCCGCTCACCGACGACGAGTGGAAGGTGATGCGGCTCCACCCGACGTACGCAGAGGAGATGCTGGGCGGGATCGGCTTCCTGCGGCCGGCGCTCGACATCCCCGTCGCCCACCACGAGAAGTGGGACGGGACCGGCTATCCGCTGGGCCTCCGGGGCGAGCAGATTCCGCTGGCGGCGAGGGTCTTCGCGGTGGTCGACATCTGGGACGCGCTCATCTCCGACCGGCCGTACCGCAAGGCCGTCGCCGTGCCCGAGGTCCGCGACTACCTTCACCGGATCGCGGGGACCCATCTGGAGCCGCGTCTCGTCGAGCTGTTCCTGGCGACAGGGCCGGAATAGCGAAGGCCCGGTCGCACCGGGCCTTCGTGAGGAGAAGAGGGCGCGGGCGCCGGACTCAGCCCTTCTTCGGGAGGATCTCCTCGAGCTTCTTCGTCACCTCTTCCGACATCGGGTCGACCCTCGTCCCGAAGCGGGCGACGACCTTTCCGGTCGGGTCGACGAGGAACTTGTTGAAGTTCCACGTGATGTCCCCGGAAAACCCGGGCAGGGTGGTGAGGTACTTGTAGAGGGGATGCATGCCGTCCCCCTTGACCGAGATCTTCGCGAACAGCGGGAAGGTCGTCTTGTAGTTCGCCGTGCAGAAGGCCCGGATCTCCTCGTTCGTCCCCGGCTCCTGACCCATGAAGTCGTTGGCGGGGAAGGCGAGGACCTCGAAGCCGCGGTCCTTGTACTTCTGGTAGAGCTGCTCCATCGGGGCGTACTGCTTCGTGTAGCCGCACTTGCTCGCGGTGTTGACGACGAGGAGGGCCTTCCCCTTGTAGTCGGCGAGCTTCTTCGGGGAGCCGTCGTTCAGGTCGAGCGAAAAGGCGTGGACACCGGCGTCCGCGGCCGAGGCCGTCGTCGCGATCCCGAGGACGGCCGCGACCGCCACGTTCTGCCAGAGCTTCATCGTTCCAGACCTCCGGTCGTAACTACGCCTTCCGACCGGGCGCGGATGTCAGCGCTTCGGGTCGACGGGCGGCAGGATGACGGTGCGTTCCCCCTCCCGTCCCGGAATCGTCTGCAGGGGCGCCGTCACGGACGTGGCCTCGCCGACGGGCGGACGGATCGGAGGGGGCGCCGGGATGACGTTCACGGGAGGCGGAGGCGGTGCAACGGAGGGCGCGGCAGGCGGGTGGGTCTCCGCGGCGCGATGGGCCGTCACGGGAGCGTACGGGGCGGGCGGCGTGACGGGGACCGTCAGCGGCGAGGCCTGGCGGTCGGGGACCGGTATCGGCTGCGATCCGGACGTCTCGAGGCGTTTTCCGCTCCGCATCAGGCGCAGGGTCTTGAAACGGTCCTCGTCGACGAGGCCGTTCATCGGGTACTCCTGGCGCGAAGCCAGGATCTCGACGGCGTCGAGAGGGGTGATGCCGAGCTCCTGCGCGGCGTCGCCGATCCATTTCACGGCCATGGCTGCCTCCGGTCAGAAGCGGCGGCCCTGGCCGCCGCGGGAAAAGACCGCCGAAGCGATCTCGGGCTCGAGGAAGACGCCGGTCAGCTCGCAGGGGACCCCGGCGGCGGCGGCCGCCTTCTCGAGACCCGCCTTGACCGCGAGGAAGAGGTCCAGGGCGGCTTCGTCGGGAGCGCGCGAACCGGCAGGCTGCTCGTAGATGACGACCCCCTCTTCCCGCCGCGGCCGGGGGACGCCCGGGCCGATCTTCTCGACGACGGCCGCGTAGGAGCCGTAGAGCAGGAGGGCCGCGAGGTCGTGCGCGCCGGACGGCTCGGCCTCGTCGGGAAGGCCGACCGCGACGACGGCCGCGGGCTCCCCCTCCTCGAGGGCGGAGTAGACGACGGTCGCCTTGAAGACCCCGTCGGGCGCCGGCGGTGGCGCGACGAGCGGGCCGATCCGGCCCATCAGGTCCTGCCGTTCCTTCATCAGGGCCTTGCGCGCCGCGTCGGGGATCGGTGTGCCGGTGTCCTTGAGGAACGCCTCGATCTGGAAGAAGTTGTCCATCATCCGGCCGGTGTCGGCCTCGGCGAGGAGCCGGGCCCGCTCGGTCTCGAAGGCCGAGCGGAGGTGGCGGAAGTCCTCGGCGATCCGGTGGCCGTCGGCGCGGTCGTATTCGAGGCTCGACCGCACGGCTTCGATCTTCCGCTCGTGCGACTCGCGATCGTGGTCCTCCCTGCGGGACTCGATCTCGAGGAGCTCCTCCTCGGTCCGGGCGACGTCCTCCGCGAGGCGGCGCAGCCCTTCCTCGATCATCGCCACCTCGTCGCGCTTGCGCTTGGCCTCCGCTCCGATCTCGTCGATCTGGAGCCTGCGCGACTGTGCCTCGACCCGGAGCGCCGCCAGGGCGCCTCGCCGGTCGGCTTCGATCCTGAGGAAATCCTTCAGGAGACCCATCGTCTCGCTCCTCGACTCCTGCGCTGTGGGGCTGGGGTCGCGGGCGAGTCTATAACGGGATCGAGGCCCCGCCGGCCCGGCGCGAACCCTTCGCGCGCGTAGACGGTCGGGGTACTCGCCTACACTCGTGACGAGAGGACCGCGCCATGGACGAGAAGCCCGATGCCGAGGCCGAGAAGATCGCCCGGAAAGTCGCGAAGATCGGGGTTGCGGTCGCGCGCAGGCACGTCTTCCTCTGCGCCGACCGGGAGAACCCGAAGTGCGCGGACGGGGACAGGGCTCTCGAGGCATGGACACACCTCAAGGACGGCCTGAAGAAGCGGGGGCTTTCGGAGGAGGGCGGCGTTCTCCGGACCCGGGTCGGTTGCCTGAGGATCTGCGAGGGGGGGCCGATCGCCGTCGTGTACCCCGAAGGGATCTGGTACCGCGCCTGCGACCCTCCCGTCCTCGACCGGATCATGGACGAGCACCTCCTCGGCGGTCGCCCCGTCGAGGAGTACGTCATCGCGCGTCGCCGGCTGCCGGACGAACCAGTCTGACGCCAGCGGGCGAGCCTTCCCGATCCGCTGGTCCGTAGTGGAGGGGAGGCGCCCGTGGCGCCGCGGGGAGGCTCGTGGCGAGCCTCCCCGATCCACTTCTATCCCGGCGAGTGGACGGCCACGGGGCCGACGGGAGGGCCCTCGAGCGCCCTCGCTTCCACGACGAGGAGCTCGGAAAGCCGGGCGGCCGTCGCTTCCTTTCCCGCGTGCCGCTCGGCCAGGCCCAGGTAGGCCGGTCCGTGCCGCTCCTCGGCGACCGCCAGCTCCGCGTAGAGCTTCGCGAGGCGCGGCTCGGCGGAGAGGTGCGGCACGAGGAGGAGAAAGCGTTCGTGGCTCCGCGCCTCGACGAGGGCCCCGCAGAGGAGGAGGTCGAGCCCCTGTTCCGGCTCGCGACCCGAGCGGCACGCCGCACGCAGGGCCGAAACGTAGGGGTTCGAGCGGCGGGTGTGCGATCGGGCGCCGAGACGCCGCGCCTCCTTCGTCGCCTTGCGGAAGTGGCGCAGCTCCTCGGCGGCGAGGGCCGAGAGCCGGTCGACCAGAGCCGGATTGCCCGGGTAGCGGCCGACGAGGGCGAGGGCGAAGACGGCGGCCTGCAGCTCGCAGACGGCGTGGTCGGCGACGAGCTCGGGAAGGCGCGAGACGGCGCGCTCGGCCCAGGACGGGGGAGTCCTCGTGAGGAGCTCGATCACGTCTCGATCTTCGCAGGAGCGGGGCGCGAGGCCTCGCGGGCCCCTCGCATCCAGGCCGCGGCCGCGCCGAGGAGCGCCGTCCGGGCGAACAGGCGAAGCAGGACGACGGCCTGCTGGCCGAGGACGAGGAGCGCCAGCAGGCGCGCGTCGCCGCCGCTCCACGACGGAGCGAACAGGAGCCAGAGCGTGAGCGGGAGCAGCGCGGTGACGCCGAAGGACGCCTCGAGGAGGAGCGCCTTGACGGGGCGGCCCAGAACGAAACCGAGCCCCGACGCGAGGGCGAGGAAGGGATTCGCGGTCTTCGCCAGGCCGAGCGCGGCGCGCGACTGGGCGACGACGGCGCGAACGGCGCCCGCGGCGACGAGAAACGCGAAGAGGCGCAGGAGGGAGAGGCCCGTCCGCTCCCAGTCCCACCGCAGTTCGGGGGAGAGCGTCGCTTCGCGCGGGATCTCGATGAAGAGGAGGAACGCGCCGAGGATCGCCGTGAAACCGAGGGCGCCGATGAGGAAGGACGGGAGGCCGAGGCGGACGACGTCGGTCAGGAACGCCCCGAGGCTGCCGCGGTCCCGCTCGGCGGCGAAACGCCCGGCGAAGCCGCCAGCCAGGAGCGCCGAGAGGGCGGCGTGGAGGAGGCCGGCCGCGAGGAGGCCGGCGAGCGGGCCGGAGAGGCGTGGGGCCTCGGCCAGGGGAAGAGTCCCCTGCTCGAGCGCGTCCAGGCGCGCGCGGTCGCCGAGGAGGCCGGGCTCGGAGCGCAGGAGGTGCGCCCCGAGGACGACGTCCCAGCCTTTCGCCAGCTCCTGCCCTGCCGGCCGGCTGTCGAGCAGGTCGTGCAGGCGCGAAGCGAGCGGGGCGGTGACGACGATGGCGAGGGCGGCGTTCAGGGCGAGGGCCAGAAGCAGGGCCTTCCACGTCGTGGCGGCCGCCACGAGGCCACGCACCCAGAGGAACGGGAGTGCGTTGCCCTTCACCGGGTGACCCCCGGCAGGACCGCCACGAGGGCGAAGAGCTCGAGGAGGTTCTGCGCGAGGAACCGGAGGCGGTGACCCCAGGCCCGGGCGGCCGTCGGGTCGGGCTCGGTTCGCAGGCCGTCGTTCAGGCGGTTCACGTCGAGGAGGCAGGCGCGGCGCGGGTCGACGACGGCCGAAACGAGCCGCGGGCCCGTGATCCGCCACCGCATCCACTCGGCGCGACCGTCCCAGCGGCGCGTGACCGTCTGCCCTCCCTCGAAGCGCATCTCCACCTCGACGGGCCACGCGATCTCCCCGAGGCGCTGGACGACGACCGTCGACTCGAAGGACCGGGCCGCCTCCGACGGGGCGCGGTACGCCCGCCGGGGCCCCTCGCCGAGGTACCCGGCGGCAGGCGCGGCCCGCCGGGTGGAGGCCCGGGTGACGGCATAGTCCACCGCGCCCGCCGAGGCCCAGCCGCGTTCGACGAGGTCGCGCGCCTCGGAACCCGCCACCTCGCCGAGGACGCCGAGGAAGTCGCTCGTCGTCGGGTGGCGGAAGGCGTAGCGGCGTGCGTACTCCCGGACGGCCGCGAAGACGGGCTGCTCCCCGCTCGTCCGCGCCGCCGACTCGAGGAGGAGCGCCGTGCGGGAGTAGGCGTTCGTCCTGACGGCGGCGCCGTCGAGAGCGCGCCACGTCTCCCGGAGCGTCGGATCGGAGCGCGAGAACGCGGCCTGGTCGAGCGCGTCCTGCGACTCCCCCTCGGGGAGAGGCCTTTTCAGCGAGCGCAGGGGAATCGGGATGCCGAACGCCTCCACGACGGGGCTCGGAGTCCCGAAGATCCTCGTCGCGGCCCTCGCGGAGATCCAGGTCGCGAGTCCCTCGTCCAGGTGCGCCTCGCTCGTCTCGTCGGACGCGAGCATCCCGTGGAACCACTGGTGCGCGAGCTCGTGCAGCGTCACCGCGCCCGGCTCGCCTCCCGACGCGGGGGAGAGCCACGCCGTCGCGCCGGTGAAGAGCGTCGGGTACTCCATCGCCTCCGCGCCGGAGCCGGCCGGAGGGTCGACGATCGTGAGAGCCGGGTACGGGTAGGGCGTCAGCCACGTTCCGAAGAGGGCGAGACCCTCGCGGGCGGCGCGAAGGTAGCGCTCCCTCGAGCGCCGGTGGTCCGGCTGGAGGAAGAGAAGGACGTCGACCGTCGGGAGCCCCTTCGGGGCGACGGTTTCCTTCCTCACCTCGAAGCGGGGGGAGAACGCGAAGGCGAAGTCGTGGACGTCCTCGGCGTGGGCACGGACGCGGATGCGCTCCGCGGATTCCTCCGTCTCCTCGACGACGCGTCCGGTCACCGCCACTTTTCCCTTCACTTCGGCAGGCAGGAGAAGCGCGACGTCGTAGGTGCCGAAGTCGGCGAAGAACTCCGTCGCCCAGCGGAAGGGCCTCCCGCGCCAGCCGGCGTTCGTGGCCTTGGCGAGCTTCGGGAACCACTGCCCTGCGAACACGAAGTCGTCCTTCCAGCCGGTGCGCAGGACGCCGCGCGGCAGACGCGACTCGAAGTCGACCTCGAGGACGAGCACTGCGCCGGGACTCACCGGCCGCGGGAGCGGGATGCGGGCCAGCGTCCGGTCGTCGGCGTTGTCGTTCGCGGGAGTCTCGAAGGAGATCTGGCGCGTCAGGTCGGTCCCGTCGGGAAGGGCGACGCGCTTGAGCTCGCAGAAACCGAAGTCCGCGGAGCCCGACGGCGGGGGAAGGCCGCGCCAGAGCGTGGACCGCGTGTTGCGGAAGCCGTTCAGGTAGAGGTGGAGAACGACGTCGGGAAGCTCACGGGACGTCCGGTTGACGAAGGTGACCGTCTCCCGGCCGGCGAGCGTCTTCTGCTCCGCGTCCCAGGCCGCCTCGATCCGGTAGGAGGCGACGGGGGGCACCCTCGAAGCGCCGAGCGCGGGGAGGGAAGCCATGAAAAGGGCCGCGAGGCCGAGGATCGCCTGTCTCCGCTGCACGGCGGCGATGCTAGGCGGGCCCGTCCTCTTGGGAAGGGGCCCGCCCTCGCCCCCCTACAATCCGGCTGTGACGCTTCCCGAGAACGCGGACGCCGCGGCCCTTCGCGCCGCCGTGCTGCGCGACGAGCTCCGCCGGCACGAGCACCTCTACTACGCCCTGGCGCGACCCGAGGTCAGCGACGCCGAGTACGACGCCCTCTCCCGGGAGCTCCTCGCGATCGAGGAAGCGTATCCGGAGGTCGTCACCCCCGACTCGCCGTCGCGGCGCGTCGGAGGCGCCCCCGTCGACGACCTCCCGAACGTGCGGCACGAGGTGCCGCTCCTCTCGCTCGAGAACGCATACGACGAGACGGAGCTCGACGCGTGGCTGACGCGGGTGAGCGACCGGCTCGACGGGAGGCTCCCCGAGGTCGTCTGCGAGCTGAAGATCGACGGCCTCTCGGTTTCCCTCGTCTACGAGGACGGCGTGCTCGTGCGAGGCGCCACGCGCGGCGACGGGACGACGGGCGAGGACGTGACGCCGAACGTGAGGACGATCCGCGTCCTCCCGCTCCGGCTGCCTCCGGGCGCGCCGCGCCTCCTCGAGGCGCGGGGCGAGGTCTACCTCGGCAAGTCCGCGTTCCGCGCGCTGAACGCCGCGCGGGAGGAGGCGGGCGATCCCCTCTTCGCAAACCCGCGAAACGCCGCGGCCGGCTCGCTTCGCCTCCTCGACTCGAGGGAGACGGCGCGGCGGAAGTTGTCCGTCTACCTCTACTCCGTCGCCCGCTGGGAAGGGCAAGGCGCTCCGACGACGCAGGCCGAGGCGCTCGGGGCGCTCGTCCGTCTCGGTCTCCCGGTGAGCCCGCACCGCGCCGTGGCGCGGAGCGCGGAGGAGGTCAAGGCCTTCCTCGCCGAGTGGCGCGAGAAGCGGCACACCCTCGACCTCGAGACCGACGGCGCCGTCCTCAAGGTGAGCCCCGTCGAAGACCAGCAGCGGCTCGGGGCGACGGCGAAGTTCCCGCGCTGGGCCCTCGCCTACAAGTTCCCGGCCGAGGAGGCGACGACGCGCGTGACGGCGATCGTCGTCCAGGTGGGGCGCACGGGCGTCCTGACGCCCGTCGCCGAGTTCGAGCCGGTCCTCCTCGCCGGGACGACCGTCCGCCGCGCCACGCTCCACAACTACGAAGACCTCTCGCGCAAGGACGTCCGCGTGGGTGACACGGTCGCCGTCGAGAAGGCGGGGGACGTCATCCCGAAGGTGACGCGCGTGCTGCTCGAGGCGCGTCCGGCCGGCGCCGTCCCGTTCGCGATGCCGGCGGCCTGTCCCGAGTGCGGGGAGGCGGTCGTCCGCGAGGAGGGCGAGGTCGCCGTCCGCTGCGTGAGCGCTTCCTGCCCGGCGCAATTGAAAGAGGCGATCGGCCACTACGTCGCCCGGCGGGCGATGGACGTGGAAGGGCTCGGCGACGAGCGGATCGACCAGCTCCTCGCCGCGGGGCTCATCTCCGATGTCGCCGGCCTCTACGGTCTGCGGGTCGAGGATCTCGCCGCCCTGGAACGCTGGGGCGAAAAGTCGGCCGGCAACGTCCTCTCCGAGATCGAGAAGTCGAAAGCGGCGGGCCTGGCGCGGCTCCTCTTCGGGCTCGGGATCCGGCACGTCGGCGAAAAGACGGGGAAAGTCCTCGCCCGGCAATTCGGGACGATGGAGGCCCTGCGGGGCGCGACCGAGGACGACCTGACGGGAGTCTCCGAGATCGGCCCCGAAACCGCGAGATCCGTTCTCGACTGGCTCGGCAGGCCCGCCAACGTCCTGCTCCTGTCGAAACTCGAGGCGGCCGGCGTCCGTATGAACGAACTGGAGGGGGCGCCCGCCCCCGGAGGGCCGCTGGCCGGGAAGACGTTCGTCCTGACGGGGACGCTCCCGAGGCGGACGCGAGAAGAAGCGGCGGCAGCGATCGAGAGAGCCGGAGGCAAGGTGAGCGGAAGCGTTTCGAAGAAGACGGCCGCGGTCGTGGCCGGAGAAGACGCGGGTTCCAAGCTGACGAAGGCGCAGGCCCTCGGCGTTCCCGTCTGGTCGGAGGCCGACCTCGACGCGGCGCTCGGGGGGATCGCGTGAGCGCGGCTCCCCCGCGGGAGCCGCTCGTCCTCGTCGTCGACGACGACGCGGGGAGCCGCAAGGCGATGGCCCTCACGCTGGCGACCGACGGGCGCCGCGTGGAGGAGTTCGGCGACGCCGACTCGGCCCTCTCCCGGGCGATCGACGACCCGTCCGTCGGCCTCGTCGTGACCGACCTGAAGATGCCGGGCAAGACCGGGATCGAGCTCGCGACGGAGCTCGCGGCGGCGCGCCCGGACGTCTCGGTCCTCCTCGTGACGGCCTTCGGCGACATCGAGACGCTCCTGAAGGCGAAAGACCTCGGCACGGTCGACTACGTCGCCAAGCCCGTCGCCCGCGACGACCTGCGCCTGCGGGCCTCGGCCGCGCTCGGGCGGGCGCGGCAGGCCGGGGAGATCAAGCAGCTGCGCGAGCGGCTCGACAAGCGCTACGGCTTCGAGGCGATCATCGGCGTCTCGTCGGCGATGGAGAGGGTCTTCGACGTCCTCCGGAAGGTGGCGCCGACGAAGATGAACGTCCTGATCACCGGCGAGTCGGGGACGGGCAAGGAGCTCGTCGCCAACGCCCTCCACCACAACTCGCCCCGCCGGCCGCGCGCCTTCGTCGCGCTCAACTGCGGCGCGATCCCGAGGGAGATCATCGAGTCGGAGCTCTTCGGGCACGAGAAGGGCGCCTTCACCGGTGCGCTCGTGAAGCGGATGGGGCGGATCGAGCAGGCCCACGGCGGCACGCTCTTTCTCGACGAGGTCTCCGAGATGCCGCCCGACCTGCAGGTGAAGTTCCTGCGCGTCCTCGAGGAGCGGCGCGTGACGCCGGTGGGCGGGAACGACTCGAAGGAGTCCGACTTCCGCCTCGTCTCCGCCACGAACCGCGACCTGAAGAAGGAGATCGAGGTCGGGCGCTTCCGCCAGGACCTCTACTACCGGCTCAAGGGGGTCGTCGTCGACCTGCCCCCCCTGCGGGACCGGCGCGAGGACCTGGCCCTCCTGGCCGAGCGGTTCCGGGAGGTCTTCGCGAGGGAGCACGACCGCCCCGTCACCGGCTTCACGCCCGCGGCGCTGTCGGCCCTCATGTCCTACTCCTGGCCCGGGAACGTCCGGGAGATGAAGAGCGCCATCGAGTGGGCGGTCTTCAGCGCGGCCGGGCCGCGCATCGACGTCGTCGACCTGCCGCCCGACGTGAAGGGGGACGCGGAGGACGGCGCGGAAGGGGAGGGGGTCCGGCCGGAAGGACCCCGGTACGTGCCGCCCTCGGCGATCCTCATCGGCAAGACGATGGCGGAGATCGAGAAAGAGGCCATCCTCACGGCGCTCCAGGCATCGGGAGGCAACCGCCGGAAGGCGGCCGAGCGCCTCGACATAGGCCTTCGGACGCTCCAGAGAAAGCTCAAGGAGTACCGGGGCGGGGTCGGAGGCGACGAGGGAGAGGACGAGGCCGACGACGAAGGGCCGGACTCCTCCGGCTAGAATCCTCCCGCAAGCACAGCCTCAGGAGGAGCCGCATGGACATTCCGGCGAAGATCTACATCACCTGCGCGAGCGCGGAGCTGAAGAAGCAGCCCGGGACGCTGATCGCCGTCTCCCCTCACGGCTTCTACGAGGTCCACGTCCAGTACGGCTCGAACACGCACGTGATGCTGCTCCCCGTCGGGGAGACGTCGATGCTCTACGCGGAGCCGGTCCTGATGCATCCCCCGGGTTTCGAGCTCGAGAGGTAAGGCCTCAGCGCTCCTCGTCCTCCGGGCCGCGCTCGCGCGGCTCGGGGACGCGGTCGAAATCGTCGGCGGCCGAGCCCTTCACGAAGTGCTCCGCGGCCTTCAGGACGCGACGGCGGGCCTGGTCGAGGAAGTACGCCTGGGAGTCGATCGCGGGCTCGCCGCGCCCCGGATGACACCTCTCGTAGGTCCCGTCCGCCCGGAGCGCCCGGGCCCTCACGTTGTCGGCCATCAGGACGTCGAACGCGTCGGAGAGGCTCCGTCCCAGCTCGGGCTCGACGATCGGGAACGAGGCCTCGACGCGCCGGAAGAAGTTGCGCGGCATCCAGTCGGCCGAGGACGCCCAGACTTCCGGCTCGCCGCCGTTCTCGAGGAGGAAGAAGCGGCTGTGCTCGAGGAATCGTCCGACGATCGAGCGCACCCGGATCGTTTCCGACACGCCCGGGAGCCCGGGCACGAGACAGCAGACGCCACGGACGATCAGGTCGATCGGCACCCCGGCCTGCGAAGCCTCGTAGAGCGCCTCGATCGTCCCGCGGTCGACGAGGGCGTTCAGCTTGGCCCGGATGCGTGCGGGCCGCCCCGCGCGGGCGTGCGCCGTCTCGCGGGCGATCCACTCCCGCACGGTCCGGTGCATGTCGCGGGGGGCGGTGACGAGCCGGTTGTAGCTCGTCCGGGTGGCCAGGCCCGTGAGCGTGTTGAAGAGGCGCGTGGCGTCCTCGCCGAACTCGGGCCGGCAGGTGAGGAGGCCGAGGTCGGTGTACACCTTCGCCGTCGCCGGGTTGTAGTTGCCCGTGCCGAGGTGGACGTAGCGGCGGATCTCGTCTTTCTCGCGCCTCACGACGAGCGCGATCTTCGCGTGCGTCTTCAGGCCGACGACGCCGTAGACCACGTGGATGCCGGCGCGCTCGAGCGCCTTGGCCCAGACGATGTTGTTCTCCTCGTCGAAGCGGGCCTTCAGCTCGACGAGGACGGCCACCTGCTTGCCGTTCTCGGCGGCGCGGATGAGGGCGGGGATGACGGGCGAGTCTGAGCTCGTCCGGTAGAGCGTCATCTTGATGGCCAGGGTCTTCGGGTCCTCGGCGGCCTCTTCGATCAGCTCGACGACGGGGCCGAACGAGTCGTACGGGTGGTGCAGGAGGACGTCCCCCAGCCGGATCGCCTGGAAGATCGACCCGTCGGGAGACGCGAGCGGCACCGGGAGAGCGGGGGTGAACGGGGGGTCCTTCAGGTCGCGCCGGTCCAGCTTCACGAGGGCCATCAGGTCGGACGCGCCGAGCATTCCGGCCACCTCGTAGATGTCGAAGTCGGACACCTCGAGCTGCCGCATCAGGAGCTTGCGCATCCGCTTCGGCGTCTTCGGCGTCACCTCGACGCGGACGACGGCCCCGAACCGCCGCCTCCGCACTTCCTGCTCGATCGTGGCGAGGAGGTCGGAGGCCTCGTCCTCCTGGATCTCGATGTCGGCGTCTCGCGTGATCCGGAAGAGGTACGAAGCGAGGATCTCGAGGCCGGGGAAGAGCTCGTCGAGGTTCGCCTGGACGAGGTCCTCGAGGAGGAGGAACTCCGCCCGCGCGGCCTTGACCTTCTTCTTGCCCTCGACGATCACGCGCAGCGAGAGGAGCCGCGGGATCGCCGGGGGCATCTTCACGCGGGCGAACTTGACCTCGCCCGTCTCGGGGTTCTTCGTCTCGATGGCGAGGTTCAGCGAGAGGTTCGAGAGGAACGGGAAGGGGTGGCCGGGGTCGACCGCGAGCGGCGTGAGGACGGGGAGGACGTTCCTGCGGAAATAGCCGCGGGCGGCCTCCTTCCGCTCGTCGTCGAGCTCCTCCCAGGAGAGGACCGAGATGCCCGCCGCCGCGAGCCGCGGGAGGAGGTCCTCGTGGAGGCAGGCGGTCTGCTCGGCCTCCATCGCCAGGACCCCTTTCCTCACGAGCATCACCTGCTCCCGCGCCGTGAGCCCGTCGTCCGACCTCTCGGAGAGGTCGGCGGAGAGCTGGTCGCGGAGGGCCGAGACGCGGATCATGAAGAACTCGTCGAGGTTGCTCTCCGAGATGCAGAGGAACTTCAGCCGTTCGAGGAGAGGCCACCGCTCGTCGCGCGCCTCCTCGAGGACCCGCTGGTTGAAGTCGAGCCAGGAGAGCTCGCGGTTCAGGAGCGGCGTGAGCGGGGTGGCGGAAGGACTGGCGTCGTTCTCCGGGACCGCCGGAGCGTCGTCTCCCTCGGGCGGCGCCGGGGAGTCGTCGACCTGGGCGGACGGCACGAGCAGGAGCGGATCGGGCTCGACGAGGACGTCGGCGTTTCGCTTGCGACGGGGGCGCTGCTCGTGGCGGATCACGTGTGTCGCTCCTTCGCCGCTCAGTGTGACACGCCGAGGGTCTCGCGCAGGGCGCCTGCCAGCTCGCCGGCGATCGCATCGACGGTCCCCCTGTCGACCCCCTCGACCATGACCCGGGCGAGGAGCTCGGTCCCCGAATACCGGACCAGGATGCGGCCGCTCCCGGCAATCCGCTCCTCGGCGCCCGCCACGAGGCGCGCGAAGCCCGGGATGCTCTCGAAGGGGACCCTCTCCCGGACCCGTACGTTCAGGAGGACCTGGGGGGCCCGGACGAGGCGGGGCCCCGCGGCGAGGGGAACGCGGGTGGCCGCGACGGTCGCGGCGACGTGGAGGCCGGTGAGGGTCCCGTCCCCGGTCGTCGTGAGGTCGGCACGGATGAGGTGACCCGACTGCTCGCCGCCGAGCAGGGCTCCGCAGCGCTCCATCTCCTCGACGACGTACCGGTCTCCGACGGCGGCCCGGACGAGCGGGATACCGCGAGCGGTGAGGGCTTCTTCGAGCCCCCAGTTCGACATGACGGTCCCGACGACGCTGCCGGGCTTCTTTCCCTCCCGCTCGAGCTCGAGCGCCCAGAGCAGGAGAACGTCGTCGCCATCGAGGACGCGTCCCTGCCCGTCGGCGAGCATCGCCCGGTCGGCGTCGCCGTCGAGGGCGAGGCCGAGGTCGGCCCCCGCCTTCACGACGGCTTCGGCCATCGCTTCCGGGTGGAGCGCGCCGCAGCCCCGGTTGATGTTGTGGCCGTCGGGTGAGATCGCGAGCGGGATCACCTCGGCCCCGGCGCGCCGGAACGCTTCGGGCGCGACGCGAAACGCGGCGCCGTTGGCGCAGTCCACGACGACCCTGAGGCCGTCGAGGCGGGCCGGGAGAGTCCCGACGAGGTGGGTCTCGTAGAGGTCGGCGAGCCCCGGGTCTTCCGGCATCTCGACCCCAGCGACGGCCTCGGCCGTCGCGATGAGCTTCCCGATGGAGGCTTCCACGGCATCGGGGAGCTTCCTGCCCTCCCAGGAGAAGATCTTGATCCCATTGTCGGGCCAGGGGTTGTGCGAGGCCGAGACGGAGATTCCCGCATCGGCACCGAGCGCCTTCACGAGGTGGGCGACGGCCGGCGTCGGGACGACGCCGGCGAAGCGGACGGTGGCGCCGGCGGCCATGAGCCCGCCCGCGAGCGCGGACACGATGACGGGGGAGGAGACGCGGGTGTCGCAGCCGACGACGACCGTGAGCGTTCCCGTCCGGCCCCTGTCGCGGAGCGAAACGGCGAGGGCGGCGCCGATCCGCGAGACGGTGGCCGGATCGAGCGGGTATTCGCCGGCCCTGCCGCGGATCCCGTCGGTGCCGAAGAGAGAACGCATGTTCTGCGGAGTTTACGGGACCGGGGGGACGTGGAAGCCGGGCGGGCTCCGACGGGTGAGGGACCGGGAGGTGCGAGGGATCAGTCGGGCCGGTAGCGGATCGACAGGGCGGTGATGTCGTCGAACTGGGAGGCCGCACCGACGAAGTCGTCGAGCGCCCGCAGGGCCCCGGCGACGACCTCCACCGGGCTCCACCCCTTCGTGGTTCCGAGGAAGGCCTCCAGGCGGGCCTCCGAGAAGAGCTCGCTCTTCGTGTCGATCGCGTCCGTGACGCCGTCCGTGAAGAGGAAGACGCCGTCGCCGGGCTCGAGGCGGGCGCTCTCGGTCCGGTACACGAAGTCGTCGTTCACCCCCATGACGAGACCCGGGGAAGCGGGGAGGGTCGAAACGGATCCGTCGCCGCAGAGGCGATAGGGGAGGTTGTGGCCGGCGTTGGCGTATTCGAGCTCCCCGGTCCTCACGTCCAGCCGTCCCAGGAAGGCGCTGACGAAGAGGAAATGCTCGTTCTCCCGGCAGAGGGCCCTGTTCACCCGGCCCAGTGCGGCCGCTGGCGACGACTCGACCTCGACGCTCACGCCGAAGAGCACCTTCGTGACCGCCATGAAGAGCGCCGCGGGGACACCCTTTCCCGACACGTCTCCCACCACGAACCAGAGGCGGTCGCCGTCCAGCCGGAAATCGTAGAGATCGCCGCCGACCGACTTTGCGGGGCGAAGGGTGGCGAAGAGGTCGATCTCGGGCCGCTGAGGGAAGTGCTTGGGGAGCATCCCCATCTGGATGTCGTGGGCCAGCCGCAGGCTCGATTCGATCTTCTCCTTCTCCAGGAACGCCTCGACGAGCCGGGCCCGGTCGAGCGCGATGCCCGCGATGGAGGCGAATGCGGCGAGCAGGCTCTCGTCGTCCGCCGTGAAGGCGGAGCGGCCCACCTTGTTCAGGACCTGGATCACGCCGATGAGGCGGCCCGCGTTCGTGAGCGCGGGAGCGCAGAGGATCGAGCGCGTCTGAAAGCCGGTGTCGCGGTCGAACTGCGGGCTGAACCGCGGGTCCGCGTAGGCGTCGGGGACGTTCAGGGGTTCCCGCGTCCGGGCGACGTGGCCTGCGATCCCGACGCCGAGCGGGACGCGGATCTGGCCCTGAGCGAGGTCCTCCGACACGCGGAGGCAGAGCGTCTCGGTCGCGTCGTCGTAGATGAAGATGCTGCTCCGCTCGGCCTCCATCACTTCGGTGGCCTTGTTCACGATCACGGCGAGGAGCGAGTCGAGCCGCGCCTCTGCGCCGAGCGCCTTCGACACCTCGAGCAGCGAGTTCATGTTCCGGACCAGGGTCGCCTCGCCCGGCCGCCCCTCGGACGCGGGGTTCACGGGTCAGGCTCCTCCGGCAGCACCCGCCGCCCTCGCGACGGCCCGGTCCACGTCCGCCTCGACGCCGAAGATCGAGAGGAAGCCGGCCAGCTCGAAGATCTGCCGCACGCTGGTGTTCAGGCCCCCGAGGACGAGCGTCCCGCCGCTCCCCTTCAGCCGCTTCAGGGTCACGAGGAGCACGCGCAGCCCGGCGCTGCTGATGTAGTCGGTCGCGGTCATGTCGACGACGAGCCGCCGGGTCCCGCCGTCGAGGCGGGTTCCGATCCACCGCTCGAGCTCCTCGCTCGTGGTCGTGTCGATCCGGCCCTGGGGCCGGACGATCAGGACGTCGCCCCGCTTGTCGTCGCTCATCTTCATCGGCGCTGACCTCCAAAGGCGTGAGGCGAAGGACGCTCACCCATCCAGGCGTTTGCAGAGCCGGACACGGTTCCGCCCTCCCTCGCCGTCCCAGGCGATCTCGTCGACGAGATGCCTCACGAGCATGACTCCCAGGCCGCCGACCGGTCGTTTCTCGAGGGGGAGCGACGTGTCCGGGCCCTCTCTCTCGAGGGGATTGAACGGTGTCCCGTCGTCGACGATCTCCACGCGGAGGGCATGAGGTTCCAGCAGGAAGCCGACCTCGATCCAGACCTCCCGGCCGCCGTCGCCCCCGCAGCGGACCGTGTTCGACAGGAGCTCGTCGAGGACGACCTGGATCGATCGTCGTACCGGGTCCGGGAGCCCGTGAGCCGAGGAGAAGCACTCGAACTCCTCGGTCACGCGACCGAGTCCCTTGCGCGAGCCCGCCACGGAAACCGTGTGTCGAGCGGGATACTGCATCGTGCCTATCTGAGACTATGTATCATAGCTTCACGAATGCTCAATGCAGCGCTGGCGCTCGTGCCGGTCTCCGTGTTCCTGGGCGGACTCGTCCTCCTGGACAGTTTCAAGCTGGTTCCCCTCCAGGCGGTCCTCCGGCTCATCCTGGCAGGCGCCTTCGCGGCCTTCGTCGCGGCCCGGCTTCACGGCGGGCTTCTGGACGGGGAGTTCGTTTCCGGCGTCACGCTCTCCCGTTACGTGGCGCCCGTCACGGAAGAGCTTCTCAAGGCGCTCCCGCTGCTCTACCTGCTGGCCCGCAGGCGGGTCGGCTTCCTGGTCGACGCGGCCATTCTCGGCTTCGCGGTGGGCACCGGATTCGCTCTCGTCGAGAACGTCGAGTACCTTCGCGCCCTGGGGCAGGGCAGTGTCTTCCTCTGGATCGTCCGGGGCTTCGGCACCGCCGTGCTGCACGGCGCGACGACGTCGATCCTCGCGGTCGTGGCGAAAGGACTCGAGGACCGCCATCCGCGCGCCGGTATCGCCGTCGTGCTCCCCGGGCTCGCCGTGGCCGTCGCGATCCACTCCCTCTACAACCACTTCATCCTGCCCCCCGTCCTGGCGACGCTGCTTCTGTTCGTGACGCTGCCGGTTCTCCTCGTCGCCGTCTTCTCGAGGAGCGAGAGGGGCACGCGGGAATGGCTCGCCGCAGGATTCGACTCGGAGGTGGACCTGCTCCAGACCACGCTCGGACAGGACGTCTCCCAGACGCGCGTCGGCCGGTACCTCCTCTCGCTGAAGTCGCGCTTCGAGGGCCCGGTCGTGGCCGACATGATGTGCCTGCTGCGCGTCCACCTGGAGCTCTCGATCCGTGCGAAGGGGATCCTGATGGCGCGGGAAGCAGGGCTCCCGATCGAGGTTGGCGAGGACGTCAGGGCGAACCTGCAGGAGCTGCGCTACCTCGAGCGCACGATCGGACCGACGGGCCGGCTGGCCCTGCAACCGATGCTCCAGACCTCGAGCCGGCACCTCTGGCAGATCTACATGCTCGAGACCGAGGGCGCCACCGGGTAGCCCGGTGGCGCAGGCCTGAACGTCGGGAGCGCTTCCCGACCAACTTTTCGGGGACGTTGCTGTAATTGAGCCAGGATGAGAACGACGCCGACCTGGTGCGACGGTGCCTGCAGGGCGACGCGGAGGCGTTCCGCCCTCTGGTCGCGAGATACCAGCGGGTTCTCTACAACGTCGCCTACCGGATGGTCCACGACCGCGAGGACGCCCGCGACCTGGCGCAGGGAGCTTTCGTGAAGGCGTACGAAAAGCTCGGGACCTACGACCCCGGCTACCAGTTCTTCAGCTGGATCTACCGCATCCTCGTCAACGACACGCTGAACTTTCTCAAGCGGAACCGACCGTGCCAGTCCCTCGAGCCGGCGTGGGCCGTCGCGGCGCCCGGCGGCCCCCAGGACGACCTGGAGTCGCGGGAGCGTGGCCGGGCCGTTCGGGACGCCCTCATGGCCCTGCCGGTCGACTCGCGCGAGGTCGTCGTCCTCCGGCACTTCGCCGAGCTCTCGTACGGCGAGATGAGCGTCGCGCTCGCGATTCCGGAGAAGACCGTGAAGTCGAGGCTCTACACGGCCCGCCAGCGGCTCGCGGAGATCCTGGATGCCCGGGGTGCCCGATGAGCCGACCGGCGCACGACGACCTGATCCAGGGCGAGATCGACGGCATCAACTCCGCCGCCGATGCGGCCCGCCTGCGAGTCCTGCTCGCCGCGCATCCCGATCTCGACGACCGGCTCGGCTCCCTGCGGCGCGTCTCGGAGACGCTGGGACGGGCGGAGCGTCTCGTCCCGCCGCCCGGCTTTGTCGATGGCGTGATGTCCGCGGTGCGGCACCGGAAGCCGGAGAAGGAGCCCCGGCTCGGCTGGATCGAGGTGCTTCGTTCCCTCCTCAGCCCGGCGCCCCTCGCGGCGTGCGCCTGCACCTTGGTTCTCGGAGTCTTCCTGGGAGGCTTCCTCCCGTCGGAAACCGTCCTCTCGCGGTCGGAGCGGGCGGCGGTGTCGGGCACGGCGCTCTCCCACGACCGGATGGCGGCCGGGACCCTCGACCGGCGTTCAATCACCCGCGAAGGGATTACAGGAGAGGCGGTTACGCGAATCGAGGAGGGGCTCCTCGTCCTCGACCTCGAGCTCGAGGCGACGCGTCCCTTCGACGTGACCCTCGACCTCGACGGCTCGAGCCTCTCTCCGCTTACTTTCTCGCAGGACGGACCCTCGGGCGGAGACGTGGTGATGGCATCGGGCCGGGTGCGCTTTTCCCACCCGGTCGGCCGGCGCCGGTACGAGGTTTCGTTCGGCATCGGCGATCCGGTGGGACGCACCCTGCGGCTGCGGCTGGGTGACGGAGAGGCGTGGGACCTCTCCATCGGCCGGGAACGACCTCGATGACGAGCCCCCGGGACGCGTCACCAACTTTCTTCCGTCTCTGGTGTAATTGATCTGACATCTCAACTGGCGGGAGCAAGCCCGTACGGCTGCTCAGGAAGAGGAAGGCGATGAACAAGAAAGTCGTGCTGTCGGGTGTCGCTATCGTCGCAGTCGGAGCGATCGGCTACTTTGCGATCAACGGCTTCCCGCCCAACGAGGAGGGCGCCCAGGGGACGGTCGGCGCCGCGGTGCGTCACCAGTCCGGCCAGATCACCAGGGCCGATGTCGCTCTCGACAACCCGGACCTCCAGGCTTTCATGCAGACGGACGTCTACGACAAGATCGTCAAGGACCCCCAGCTCCGGAACGTCCTCTCGAACCAGGCGTTCCAGCAGGCGCTGTCGAACGAGGCCTTCCGTTCGGCCCTGTCGAACGAAGCCTTCCGCTCGGCGCTGTCGAATGAGGCCTTCCGCTCGGCCCTCTCCAACGAGGCGTTCGTGCGGGCGATGTCGAACGAGGCCTTCCGCTCGGCGCTGTCGAACGAGGCGTTCCGCTCGGCCCTGTCGAACGAGGCGTTCGTGCGGGCGATGTCGAGCGAAGCGTTCGTGCGCGCGATGTCGAACGAGGCGTTCCGCTCGGCGATGTCGAACGAAGCCATGGTGAGGGCGCTGAACAACGAGGCGTTCCAGCAGGCGATGTCCAACGAGGCGTTCCGCTCGGCGATGTCGAACGAGGCGTTCCGTGCGGCGATGAACAACGAAGCCTTCAAGCAGGCGATGAACAACGAGGCCTTCCGCTCGGCTCTCTCCAACGAGGCGTTCGTGCGGGCGATGGACAACGAGGCCTTCCGCTCTGCGATGTCGAACGAAGCCTTCCGCTCGGCCCTGTCGAACGAGGCGTTCGTGAAGGCGCTGTCGAACGAGGCGTTCCGCTCGGCTCTCTCCAACGAAGCGTTCGTGCGGGCGTTGAACAACGAGGCCTTCCGCTCGGCGCTGAGCAACGAGGCGTTCCGCTCGGCCCTGTCCAGCGAGGCGTTCGTGCGGGCCCTCGACAACGAGGCGTTCCGCTCGGCGCTGTCCAACGAGGCGTTCGTGCGGGCGATGTCGAACGAAGCCCGGTCGGCCCAGTAACACGTGCCCGTCGAAAGACCGGGAGGCGCCGCGACGGCGCCTCCCGGTCGGCATGTGTCGCATGCCTTTGCGGGCATGATTTCGCCTGCGGTCCGCGCCGCCGTCACGGCGGCCGTGCTGTTCGTGGTCGTCCTGCCGGCGAGGGGCCAGGTCTCGACGCTCGAGACCGACGACCTGCGCCTCGTCTACTTCGCCCCGGGCCAGTCGTACCTCGTCCCCCACGTCGCCCGCTCGTTCGAGAACGCGCTCCGCTTCCACCGGAGGGCCTTCTCGTACGAGCCGTCCGAGAAGGTCACGGTCTTCCTGAACGACTTCTCGGACTATGGCAACGCGGGCGTCAACGTCGTCCCCCGGAACTTCATGATGTTCCAGGTGGCGCCCGTGGCCTTCACCTACGAGACCGTCCCGGCGAACGAGACGGTCAACTGGATGATGAACCACGAGCTCGTCCACGTGACGCTCGACGACAACGCGGGCAAGAGCGACCGGTCCTGGCGCCGGGTCTTCGGAGGAAAGGTCCCGACGACCCCGGAGCAGCCGGAGACGATCCTGTACAACTACCTGACGACGCCGCGCAGCCTGACCCCGCGCTGGTACCACGAGGGGGCCGCCGTCTTCTTCGAGACGTGGATGGCGGGCGGACGGGGCCGCGCGCAAAGCGCCTGGGACGAGATGGTCTTCCGCTCGATGGTCCGCGACGGGAGCCGCTTCTACACGCCGCTCGGCCTCGTGTCGGAGGGGACGAAGGTCGACTTCCAGCTCGAGGCCAACTCGTACGTCTACGGCGGGCGCTTCATGACGTTCCTCGCGTACCGGTACTCGCCGGAGAAGCTCGTCGAGTGGCTCGGGCGCCGGGAGGGGTCGAAGGCCTACTACGCGTCGCAGTTCCGGCAGGTCTTCGGGAAGCCGATCCCCGACGCGTGGCAGGAGTGGGTCGACTTCGAGAAGGAGTTCCAGGAGAAGAACCTCGCCGCGATCCGGACCTACCCGACGACGCCGTACGAGGACCTCTCGCCGCAGGCCCTCGGCAGCGTCTCGAGGGCCTTCTACGACCCGGATGCCAGGAAGCTCTACGCCGCATTCAACCACCCGGGGGTCGTCGCCCACGTCGGGGCGATCTCGGTGGACGACGGGAAGGTGGAGCGAATCGCCGAGATCAAGGGCCCGCTCGGGTTCTTCGTCACCTCGCTCGCGTGGGACCCCGGCTCGAAGACGCTCTTCTACACGACCGACAACGCCGACCACCGCGACGTGCGGTCGCTCGACCCGCGCACGGGCGCGTCGAAGATCCTCCTCGAGGAGGCGCGGATCGGCGAGCTCGTCTTCAACCGGGCCGACCGGTCGCTCTGGGGCGTGAGGACCATGAACGGCATCGCGACGCTCGTGCGGATCGCGGCCCCCTGGACCGAGTGGAAACAGGTCCGCTCGTGGCCGTACGGGGAATCGCTCTACGACATGGACCTCTCCCCGGACGGGACGCTCCTCTCGTTCTCGGTGTCGGCGGTCACCGGCCAGCACACGCTCCAGGTGATGAGGACCGAGGCGCTCCTCGCGGGCGACGCGACCCCCGTCGCGACGACCGACTTCGGTGCCGCCATCCCGATGAACTTCGTCTTCGCGCCCGACGGGAAGACGCTCACCGGGAGCTCGTTCTACACGGGCGTCGCGAACCTCTTCCGCTGGAACCCGGCGACGGGGGAGAAGGAGGCCCTCAGCAACACGGAGACGGGCTTCTTCCGCCCGCTCCCGATGCCCGACGGCTCCCTCCTCGCGTTCCGCTTCACGGGCGAGGGGTTCGTGCCCGCCCGCGTCGAGGCCCGCGTCACTCAGGACGTCAGCCCGATCACCTTCCTCGGCAACGAGACGATCGTGAAGCACCCCGTCCTCGAGGAGTGGAAGGTGCCGCCGCCGTCGGTGGTGGACCTCGAGCCCCTCGTGAAATCTCGCGCCACCTACCGCTCCTTCGCGGGGATCGGCCTCGACTCGATCTACCCGGTCGTTCAGGGCTACAAGAATTCGGCGGCCGTCGGCCTTCGCGTCAACCTCTCCGACCCCGTCCAGCTCAACAAGCTGAACCTGACGGCCGCGTACTCGCCGGACGGGAGCCTGCCGAGCGGCGAGCGCCTCCACCTCGACGCGCGCTACGAGCGCTACGACTGGAGTGCCCGCGTCCGGTGGAACGCCGGCGACTTCTACGACCTCGTCGGCCCCACGAAGACGAGCATGAAGGGGTACTCCTTCCGCGTCGGCTGGCAGAAGGCGCTCCTCTACGACAGGCCACGCGAGCTCCGCGTCGAGGCGAACGCGACCTACTACGGCGGCCTCGACCGCCTCCCCGACTTCCAGAACGTCGCGACGGCGTACGACACGCTCTTCGCGCTCCGGGCCCGTCTCCACTACAGGAACGAGCGCCACTCCCTCGGGTACGTGGACGAGGAGAAGGGGCACGCCTGGGAGATCGGCTTCGCCGGCGACCGCGTCGGCGGGAGGTCGTACCCGAAAGCCTGGGGCACGTACGACGTCGGCTTCGCCCTTCCCCTCCGGCACTCCTCGGTCTGGGTGAGGAGCACGGCCGGATGGACGCCGCGTGTCGAGAACGAGCCGTTCGCGAGCTTCTACTTCGGCGGGTTCGGGAACAACTGGGTCGACTACCGGCCCGAGAAGCGCTACCGGGAATTCCTGAGCTTCCCCGGCGTCGAGATCGACGAGATCCCGGGGAGCAACTTCGCGCGCGCGATGCTCGAGTGGAACCTCCCGCCGATCCGGTTCCGGAAGGCGGGGACCGCCGACGTCTACGTGAGCTGGGCGCGCCCCGCCCTCTTCGCGAGCGCGATGGTCACGAACATGGACTCCGAACCCGACCTCGGCACCGACGCCGCACGGCACGTCGTCGGAAACGCCGGCGCGCAGGTCGACTTCCGCATCTTCATGCTCTCGCGGCTCGAGCTGACCCTTTCGGTGGGACAGGCCTTCGCGTTCGAGGAGGGGCTGGACCCGCGTGCCGAGACGATGGTCTCGCTCAAGATCCTGAAGTAGCCCGGCCCGGGGCGCCGCCGCGCCCGAGAACCGCGAGGAAGCGGAGCGTCTCCTCGACGTCGTGGACCCGGAGGAGGAGCGGGTTGCGGCCGCCCAGCTCCCGCACGGCGACGGCGCACGCGGCGAGAGACTCGGGGAGCCGCTCTGCGGGAGGCCTGCCCGACAGGGAGCCGAGGAAGGCCTTCCGGGAAGCCCCGACGACGACGGGTGCGCCTTCCGGGGCGAGGAGCGCCACGCCGGCGAGGAGGGCGAAGTTCTGCTCGGGGGTCTTTCCGAATCCGAGACCGGGGTCGACGAAGACGCGGTCCGGACGCAGGCCGGCGACGAGAGCGCGGCGCCGGGCACGCGCGAGGTCCCCCGCGACGTCGGCGACGACGTCGCGGCCGAACCGCGACACCTCGAAGGTCGTCGACGGGACGCCCCGCATGTGGTTCAGGACGATGGCGGCGTCCCGCGCGACGACGAGGTCGAGGAGCCCGTCGGGCGGATCGAGCCCCGTCACGAGGTTCACGACGTCGGCCCCGGCGTCGAGCGCGCGGCGCGCCACCTCGACCCGACGGGTGTCGACCGAGATCGGAATCGAGGGGTTGGCGGCGCGGATTCCCTCGATGACGGGGAGGACCCGCGCGAGCTCCTCTTCGGGCGTCACCTCCCCCGCACCCTCCCCGTAGGAAGTGCCCCGCGGGCGCGTCGACTCGCCTCCCACGTCCAGCATCGCGGCGCCGGCATCGGCGAAGCGCAGCCCCGCGTCGACGGCGACCGCCGCGGAGAGGTGGCGCCCGCCGTCGGAGAAGGAGTCGGGCGTGACGTTGAGGATCGCCATCACTCCCCCGACGGAGCCGAAGTCGAGCGACGCACCGGAGCGCAGCGGGAGAGGTCTGAAGGTCATCGGGAGGCTTCTCCGAAGCCGGAGTCTAGCGAGAGAGGGTGCGCCCTGAGGAGCCTCGCGCCGCCACGAGGCGTGCGAGGCGGGCGCGGGTGTCTCGCGCGAACGCGGCGTTGCCGCGTGGGGGTGCCACCGCGAGGAACCTCTCGTACCTCGCCGCCGCGCGGCGCGGCCGACCAGCGGCCTCGGCGCATCGCCCCTCGAGGTAGATCGCCTCCACGACCGACGGCGCGTGGCGACGCAGCGCCCTGAGCGCGGCGACCGCGCCGTCGAGGGGGGCGTGGCCGAAGCGCTCGGCGTGAGCGACGGCGGCCCGGGCGTAGGCGAGGACGGCGGGCGGGTGGAGAGGCGCCTCGGCGAGGGCTCGCGAGGCGTCGGCGAGCGCGCGGGCGATTCCCTTGTCGCGGCGGTAGGCACGTCGGCAGGGGAGGCATCTCACCGCGCTGGCGTCGAGGCGGAAGCCGAGCGTCTCGTACCAGTGCTTCTGCTCGCGCGCCGAGAAGACGAACGGGGCGCCGCAGTCGCGGCAGGTCCGGTCGACGTCGACGTAGAAGTAGCGCGGGACCTCGCAGCAGAAGAGCTGGCGCCGCGGGTCGCCGCGGACCGCCCCGGCGGGGAGGTCGGGCCGGAAGTCGGGGTCGTACGCGAAAGCGGGTCCCGCCGTCCCGGAGGAGCCGGGTCCCGCGAGGAGCGGGACCATTCCGAAGAGAGGATGCCGTCGCGTCGCGAGCGCCGGCCGGCGTCGCGGCACGGCGGCTCCGGGCCGCGCCTCCATGCGGCGGGGCGGACGGAACGGCACCCTCCGCGTCAGGAGCGTCCCGACGGGACCGCGAGGGGCGCCGAGCGACCTCAGACGGGTGCCGGAACGAGGCCGGAAGGAGCCGCCGCGGAGCCCTCGTCCTTCTTGTTGCCGAAGGAAGTGGCCGTCGGATCGCCCGCGGTCGGCGGCGTCGGCCGCGCCTTCGTCGCGTGCGGCACCTCTTTGCCCGTGATCCGTTCGATCAGGGTGTAGACCTCGTCGCCGTCGAGGGACTCCTTCTCGAGGAGCTCGGCCGCGATCGCGTCGAGGGCCGGGCGGTTCTCCTGGACGAGCACCTTGCCCCGCTGGTAGGCCGTCGTGACGATCCGGTTCACCTCGGCGTCGATCTTTCGCGCGGTGTCCTCGGAGTAGTCGGGCCTGCGGGCGAAATCCTTGCCGAGGAAGACTTCGCCTTCCTCGTGACCGAACGTCATCGGGCCGAGGTCGCTCATCCCCCACTCGCAGACCATCCGCCGGGCCATCGTCGTCGCTTGCTCGAAGTCGTTCGAGGCGCCGGTCGTGATCTGGTCGAGGCAGACCTCCTCGGCGAGGCGGCCGCCCATCATGACGGCGAGGCGAGCCTCGACGTACTCCTTCGAATACGAGTGCTTGTCCTCGAGGGGGAGCTGCTGCGTGAGGCCGAGAGCCCGGCCGCGCGGGATGATCGTCACCTTGTGGAGCGGGTCGGCGTGCTCCTCGAAGGCGGCGATGAGCGCGTGGCCGCCTTCGTGGTAAGCCGTGTTGCGCTTCTCCAGGTCGGACATGACCATCGACTTCCGTTCCGCCCCCATGAGGACCTTGTCCTTGGCGTAGTTGAAGTCGTCCATCTCGACTTTCTTCTTGTCGGCGCGGGCCGCCGTCAGCGCCGCCTCGTTCACGAGGTTCGCGAGGTCCGCTCCGGCAAAGCCGGGCGTGCCGCGGGCGACGACGGAGAGGTCGACGTCGTCGGACATCGGGATGTTCTTGACGTGGACCTTGAGGATCCCCTCGCGCCCCTTGACGTCGGGGCGGTCGACGACGACGCGGCGGTCGAAGCGGCCGGGACGCAGGAGGGCCGGGTCGAGGACGTCGGGACGGTTCGTGGCGGCGATGAGGATGACGCCGTCGTTGCCCTCGAAGCCGTCCATCTCCACGAGAAGGGCGTTCAACGTCTGCTCGCGCTCGTCGTGCCCGCCGCCGAGGCCGGCGCCGCGGTGGCGGCCGACGGCGTCGATCTCGTCGATGAAGATGATGCAGGGGGCGTTCTTCTTGCCCTGCTCGAAGAGGTCCCGCACGCGGCTCGCGCCGACGCCGACGAACATCTCGACGAAGTCGGAGCCGGAGATCGAGAAGAACGGGACGTTCGCCTCACCGGCGACCGCGCGCGCCAGGAGCGTCTTGCCCGTTCCCGGGGGGCCCATCATCAGGACGCCCTTGGGGATCTTCCCGCCGAGTTTCTGGAACTTCGCCGGCTCCTTGAGGAAGTCGATGATCTCGGAGAGCTCGTACTTGGATTCGTCGCAGCCGGCGACGTCCTTGAACGTGACCTTCTTCTGGTTCGGCGTCAGGAGCTTGGCCTTGGATTTCCCGAAGGCCATCGCGCGGTTCCCGCCCGTCTGCATCTGCCTCATGATGAAGATCCACAGGCCGATCAGGAACAGGATCGGGGCCCACTGCAGGAGCATCATGAAGATGCCCCCTTCGCGCGGCTCCTCGGCGGTGATCGCGACGTTCGCCTTGCGCAGCTCCGGAACGAGGTCGTCGTACGGCGGCGCGTAGGTCCGGTAACCGGGCTCCCGCCCCTCGGCGGTGCCTTTCTTGAAGCCGCGGATCTCGCCGCCCCGGATGACGACGCGGTCGATCTCCCCCTTCGTCACCATCTCCATGAATTCGGTGAAGCTGAGGGGCGGCGTGGTCCGCCCGTAGTCCACCGCCTTGAACAGGAGAAGGATGACGACCAGGATCACCATCCACAGGAGTACGTTCTTTACGGTCGTGCTCAAAGGTCACCCTTCCCGGCAATCTACGGCGCCGGGATGGCCGCGGATCAGCCCCGGACGATCTTGATCGGTCCGGTGGCCTGCGCAAAGGGAGGGTCGCCGGGCGTCCTCACCTTCGCGATGAACGGGAAGTTTCCCCCTTCGCCGGCGAACTCCATGCCGTAACCGACGAGAATGCCGTCCTCGGACGGGAAGAGGACGTAATCGACGAGGAGTGAGCTCTTGCGCTCCTGGGGTCGGTCGACGATGGCGGCGAAGCGGATCGAGGTCGGCCCCTCCTCGCGCAGCTGGTCGGCGAGGTAGCTTTCGATGATCCCGCTCCGGATGACGTCCTTGAGGATGATGATGTCGGCCCCCCGGACGTTGAACGGCGTGACGAAGTGGAAGTCGACGATCTCCTCCTCGCCGCCGCGGATCACGTCGATGTACTCGAGGCGGACCGAGCGAGGGAGCGTGCGGGCCAGGTCGGACGCGAAGATCGCGGCTCCCTTGAGGATCGCGATCAGGACGATCGGAGTCTCGGGGAAGTCGTTCGAGATCCTCTGGCCGATCGACTGGACGCGGTGGGCGATCTCGGCCGGCGAGAACCGCTCGTCGTAGAGAAGGTTCATGGAACCAGTCTAGCAGGGGGCGTCAGCCGGACCGTCAGGCGATCGACGGCGATCCGGCGGCCCGCGAACGCCTCGCGAAAGGACACTTCCCCTGCGGCGAGGCGATCGAGGACCCGGTCCACCTGCGCCCGCCCCGGGCGGCGCCCGTCCCCCCCGGCGGCCCGGACGAGGAGCCGGCCGGCCGACTCCCGATCGAGGCCGGCCAGGAGCGCCCGGGGCCATGGACCGGCGAGGGGGGTGGCCCGGGAGGCGAGGGCCGCGTCGAGGCGGGCGTCAATTCCCTCCAGGCGCCTCGTCAGGAATTCCGCGGCGCGAGCGAGGCGGAGGGTGGCGCCGGGCCACCGCGCCTCGAGAGCGGGAAGGACCCGGTGCCGGATCCGGTTCCGGGCGAACCTCTCGTCGGCATTGGAGGCGTCCTCCCGCCACGGGACCCCTTCGGCCCGGAGGTGGTCCCGGAGCGCTTCGCGGCGGAAGGGGAGGAGCGGTCGGACGACCCCGTCGGACCTCCGCGCCCGGACTCCTCCGCGGGACCGGCCGACCCTGCGCTCGAGGTGGAGGAGCACCGTCTCGGCCTGGTCCTCCAGGGTGTGTCCGGTGGCCAGGAGGGTGCCGGGACCGAGGTCGCGCCCAAGCGCCAGGAGCGACTCGTACCGGAGCCTTCTCGCCGCGGACTCCAGGCTCTCGCCCGCGACGCGCAGGTCGCGCACCGGGAAGCTGCGAAAGACGAAGGGAAGACCCAGCTGCGCAGTGAGATCGGCGGCGGCCCGGGCGTCCCGGTGGCCCTCTGCCCCCCGCAGCTGGTGGTCGACGTGGAACGCGACGAGAGGGACGTCCCGGAGTCGCGCTTCCCGGGCGAGCAGAACGAGGAGGGCGGTGGAATCGGCCCCGCCCGAGCAGGCGGCGACGAGGGTCGAGGCTCCGTCGAGAAGGCCAGAGGCGGCGAGGTGGCGGGCAAACGCGTCTCGCAGGGGGGGCGCGTCGGGCGGGCGGGAATCGACGGGGGTCCGCACCCGCGGATGGTAGGCGAGACGGGCCGGCCGGAGAGATTTGGTGGCGATGGGCGGACTCGAACCGCCGACACGGGGCTTATGAGACCCCCGCTCTACCGACTGAGCTACATCGCCACGAGCCGGCCGCAGAGCCGCGAATGGTACCAGAGTCGGGAGCTATGATGTCGACATGGCTCTCCTCGATGACGGCGAAAGCGCCCTGGGCGACGTCTGCAAGCGTTGCGAGCGGATCTGCGAACCGGGCGAGCTGGAACGCTGCCCCGTCTGCGGCACGGTGTTCTGCCTCTACTGCGTCTACAGGGTCGGCTCGCGGAACTACTGCAGCCGGCCGTGCGGCGATTCGTTCTTCTTCGGAGACGCGGACGACGACGACGATCTGCCCGAGGAATGAGGCCGGCCGTCGCATGAGGACCGCGTGATGGAGGCCCTCCTTCTCCTGCTGGCGGCGGTGCTGGTCCTGGCGCCCGTCGTCTCCCTCGTCGTCGCCCTCGTCACGAAGAGCCGCCTGACGAAGCTCGAAGAGCGGGCGTCCGAGCTGGAGCGGGCGAACGCGCGTCTCGAGAAGCGCCTCGTCGAGCTGAACGCCGGGCTTCAGGCGCCGCAGCCCGCCCCGGTCCCCGAAGCGACGACGGCCGCCGCCGTTCCCTCTCCGGCGCCGGGTTCCCCTCCGCGAGCCTGGCAGGCGCCTCCCAGGCCACCGGCGCCTCCGGTCCCGCCCGTCCTGGTCCCGCCGGTCGGGGCGCTTCCCCCGGTCGCCGCTCCGACCGAGCCCCGCCCGTCGCCGTCGGCGGACGACACCGACCAGCTTCCGATCGCCGCCGCACCCCCGCCAGCGCCCCTTGCGGTTCCGCCGATCACGCTGCCGCCGCCGTTACCCACCGTCTCGGCGCTCCCTGTTCCTCGCGTCGGCGGCGCGCCGAATCCGCACCTCTCCGGTCCGCCTCGGCCGACAGCTCAGCCTCGGCCGGCCGCGCCGCCCCGCCCCCCCGCGCCGCCCGCCCCGCCGCCGAAGCCCCCTTTCGACTGGGAGAGCCTCGTCGGCGTCAAGCTCTTCTCCTGGATTGCCGGCGTCATGCTCGTCGTCGCGGCGATCTCGTTCCTGCGGTACTCGATCGATCACGGCTGGCTGACGCCGCCCCTCCGGATGGCCATCGGCCTCCTGTCCGGAATCGCGCTCCTCGTCGTCTGCGAGCTGAAGGCGGCACGAAAGTACCCGGTCACGGCGAACGCCCTCGACGGCGCGGCGATCGCGGTCCTCTTCTCGACGTTCTTCGCGGCACACGCCCTCTGGAAGCTGATCCCGGCGATCCCGACGTTCGGGCTGATGGTCCTCGTGACGGCGGTCGCGGTCCTCCTTTCCGTGAGGCGCGATTCGATCTTCATCGCGCTCCTCGGCCTCGTCGGCGGGTTCGCGACGCCCGCCCTCCTCTCGACGGGCGAGGACCGGCCCTTCGGCCTCTTCGGCTACCTCCTCCTCCTGAACGCCGGCCTCGCGTGGGTGGCGCACCGGAAGAAGTGGCCCGTTCTCACTGTCCTCTGCGCGATCCTCACCGCGATCTACCAGTGGGGCTGGGTGGCGAAGTTCCTCACCGAAGGGAAGCTCGGGATCGCAGCGGGAGTCTTCCTCGTCTTCCCGCTCGTTCTCTACGCCGGCCTCGCGCTCGGAAAGCCCGAGAGCAGGGGCGGTGAAGGGAAATCCCCGCTTTTCGAGGGCTCGGCCCATCTCGCGGGCCTCCTCCCGCTGGCGTTCGCCCTGTTTCTGGCGGCCGTGCCGGCGTATGGCGCTCGCTTCGAGCTCCTGTTCGGTTTCCTCTTTCTCCTCGCGGCGGGCCTCTTCGCCGTCGCCGTCTGGCGCGGCCCCTCGACGCTCCACCTCGCCGGCGGCCTCGCGACGCTCGTCGTTTTCGCGGTCTGGGCTTTCCGGAGCTACGCGCCGGGCGCGTGGCCCTCGATCCTCGCGTTCCTCGCCCTCTTCGCCGTCTTCTTCCTCGCCGCGCCGTTCGTGGCGGAGAAGGTGGGCCGGCCGCTCGAGGCCGTGGGCCTGCGGGCCGCGTACGCCGCGCCGCTCCTCCTCGCCCTGGCACCCGTCCTCGTCGCGGAGGAGCCGCGGGCGGCGTCGCCCGGACTCCTCTTCGCCGTCGTCTTCGTCCTCCTCGCCCTCTGCGCGGCGTACGCGATCGTCCGCGAGGAGGGGGGCGTCTTCTTCGCGGGGGCCTTCTTCGCGCTCCTCGCCGAGGCGGTCTGGTCGGCGAAGCACCTGACTCCGGAGCGGCTCCTCCCCGGCCTCGCGCTCTACGGCGTCTTCTCGCTCTTCTACCTCGGCGTCCCGCTCCTCGCGCGCCGCTTCGGGAAGTCGCTGAGTCCCGGGGGCCTCTCCGTCGTCCTCCTCTTCGCGGCGCTCGCCCTCCTTCTCTTCCTCGCGGCCGGCCCGGTCGCCGCCTCGGCGCTCTGGGGACTCGCGCTCCTTCTGGCGGTGCTGAACGTCGGGCTCTTCGCGGAAGGGGCCGCAGGGCGCTTCCCGGTGGCGACGCTCGCCGGCGTACTCCTCTCCTGGGGCGTCCTCGCGGTGTGGTGGATGACCGTTCCGCTCGGCTCGTTCCTCGTCCCCGGCCTTCTCGTCGTCCTCGGCTTCGCGCTCGTCGTCGTCGGCGGGAGCGCCTGGGTGCGGTCGAAGACCGGGGCGGCGGAGGCGGGCGGCCCGAACGGGATCCACCTCGGCCTCGTCGGGCACCTCTTCCTCCTCTTCGTCGCGACGCAGCCGGCGCTCGCGGTCCCGCCGTGGCCCCTCCTTGGAATCCTCCTCGTCCTGGATCTCGCGCTCGCGGCCGCCGCGTTCGCGACGGGGGTCGGCGCGCTCCTCGCCGTCGCGCTCGTCCTCTCCCAGATCGTTCTCCTGGTCCTCGTCGGCGCGGCCAGGGAGGCCCCGTGGCCGACGGTGACCGTCATTTCGACGCTCGTCGTCGCCGGTCTCGGCCTCCTGGGACGGGTCCTCGCCCCTCGGTCACCGAAGGGGGGCGAGGCGCTCCGTGCGGCCGTCGCGCAGGGCGCCGCCGCGGCGCTCCTGCTCGGGCAGGGCGTGGCGCTCTTCGCCGGCACCGTCCCCGGACGGCCCGGCCTCGCGCTCCTCGTCGCGGCCCACATCCTCCTCGCCGGGGCGCTCGTCGTCGTCGCGACGCTCGAGGGGTGGCACGGCCTCCCGGTCGTCTCCGTCGGCGTCTCGTTTCTCGCCGTCTTCCTCTGGGGCGACTCGGGTGAGGCGGGCCTGGAGCGGGCCGTTTCCCGTCTTCTCTTTGCGGGCCTGCTCTGGCTCCTCTTCCTCGCGCTCCCGCCGCTGGCCGCCCGGCGCGCGCCCGCCGCGCGCGCCCCGTGGGTCGCGGCGGTCCTCGCGAGCGCCGCCTTCTTCCTTCTCGGCAGGACGAGCTTCGCCGAGGCGGGGTGGGACGGCTTCGTCGCGGTCCTGCCGGTCGGCATCGCCGCGGCACTGGCGCTTCTCCTCGTGGCGCTCCTTCGCGTCGAGGCGCCCGCGGCGCGCGACCTCGGGCGCCTCGCCCTCGTGGCGGGAGCGGCGCTCGCGTTCGTGACGATCGCCATCCCGCTCCAGCTCGACAAGGAGTGGATCACGATCGGCTGGGCCCTCGAGGCAGCGGCGCTGGCATGGCTCTACACGCGCATCCCCCACCGTGGCCTCCTCCTCGCCTCGGCCGGCCTTTCGGGAGTCGTCTTCGCGCGCCTCGTCCTGAACGAAGCGGTCCTTTCGTACCACGCCCGGAGCGCGACGCCGATCCTGAACTGGTACCTCTACACCTACCTCGTCGCGGCGGTGGCGCTTTTCGTCGCCGCGCGCTTCCTCCGGGGAACGTCCGACGAGCTCGCCGGAGGCGGGGTCCGCGCGTCGTCGGCCCAGGTGACGCTCGCGACGATCCTCCTCTTCGCACTCGTCAACATCGAGATTGCCGACTGGTTCTCGGCGGGCCCGACCCTCACCTTCAACCTCGCCCGGGGGACCTCGCTCGCGCAGGACCTCGCGTACACGCTCGCCTGGGCCGTCTTCGCCGTCGGCCTCCTCGCCGCCGGCATCGCCGGAAAGAGCCGCGCCGCGAGGATCGCGGCGCTGGCGCTCCTCGTCGTGACGGTGCTGAAGGCGTTCCTGCACGACCTCGGGCGCCTCGGCGGGCTCTACCGCGTCGCCTCCTTCGTGGGCCTCGCGGTCTCCCTCGCCCTCGTCGCCGTCGCGCTGCAGAAATTCGTCCTCGCTGCCAGGGAGAAGGAATGACGCCGATGCGCCGTCTCGTTCCCCTCACGTTCCTCGCCGTCGCCCTTTCCGCGGCGGCAGAAGAGGGTGTGCGCCCCGCCCAGGCCTCCTTCCGGTACTCGAGGGCGGTGACGCCCGCGGCAACCGGGGCGAATCGCCTCGGCGTCGACGGGGCGCTCCTCTCGGGTTCCGAGGCGCGCCGGGGGCCCGGTCTCCTCCACGACCTGCGCCTCTTCGGACAGGACGGGCGAGAGGTGCCGTACCTCCTGGTGGCGCCGGCCCCCAGCGAGCCGGAGTGGGTGCGCGCGTCGCTGCTCCCGATCCCGGAGACGAAGAACGCGAGCGGGTTCGAAGCCGACCTCGGCGCGCTCCGACGGATCGACCGCATTCGCCTCTCGGGTCTCTCCGCGCCATACCTCAAGCGCCTCCGTCTCGAGGGAAGCGGGGACCGGGCGCGCTGGACGGTCCTCGTGGCCGAAGGCACTCTCTTCGACCTTCCCGAGGAAGGGCTGGCCCGGACCGAAGCCGGTTTCCCGGAGGGCGATCACCGTTTCCTGCGCCTCGTCTGGAACGACGCCCGGAGCGGGCGCGTGCCCCTTCCGCCACGCGTCGAGGCGCGCCTCGCCGGGACCGGCGGTGCGCCGGAACCGCTCAGGGAGGCGATCCCGTTCGAGCGCCGGGCGAGCGAGCCCGGGAAGACCCGCTTCCGTCTCAAGCCGGGCGCCGCGGGCCTGCCCATCACGGCGATCGAGGTCGGCGTGGACTCGGGCGATGTCCTCAGGGACGCTCGCGTCCTCGAATCGCGCCTCACCGGCGGCCGGCTCGTCCCCTTCGAGCTGGGAGCGGCGACGCTTCGCCGGGCCCAGCGGGCCGACGCGGCCGCCGCAGAGATGTCGGTCCGGCTCGCCGTGCTGCCGGCCGAGGCCGAGCTGGAGCTCGTCATCGACGACGCGGGGAATCCGCCCCTCGAAGTCACCTCGCTCACTGCCGTCTTCGAGGGGCTTCCCTGGATCTACTTCGAAAGCCCCGACGGAGCGCCGCTGACGGCGCGGTTCGGGGCGACCCGGCTGCCCGCCCCCCGATACGATCTCGAGGCCTCGCGCCCGACCATCGCGCGGCGCGAAGGCCCCTCCCCGGCGAACGCGCGCTGGGGCGACCGTCAGCCCGTGACGGTCGCCGCGACCCCGGTCCTGGCGGGGCCTGGCATCCCTTCGGGGGCGGCACTCGATCTCGCCGGTTTCCGCGTCTCGCGGCCGATCCCGAACGGCCCTGCCGGCCTGACGGCCCTTCGCCTCGACGCCGCCGTCCTGGCCGTGAGTCCCACGCTGTCCGACGTGAGGATCGCGACGGCCGACGGCCGGCAGGTGCCGTACCTGCTGGAGACCCTGGACGAGCCGCTCGTGCTGAAGCTCCCGGCTCCGCAGAGGGCTGAAGACCCCCGCCCGCGCAGTGGTCCCGGGGAGGCGGGCCGCCTCTCGTTCCACCGGGTCGAGCTGCCGTTCGAGAGGCTTCCGGCGGCGCGCCTCGAGCTGGAGTCGACGGCGCGGGTCTTCAGCCGGCGCGTCGGAGTCCTGAGGGAGCGGCTCGGAGGGCGTCCCGAGACCGCCGGAACCTTCGCCGAGGTCTCCTCGGGAGCGTGGGAGAACGCCGATCCCGACCGGAAGGCGCCCGCGCTCCTCCTCGAGCTTTCCGCGGGCGAGGGGCGCGAGCTCTTCGTCTCGATCGATGACGGCGACAACGCACCCGTTCCCCTCGTCCGTGCGTCGCTCCTCCTGCCGGCCCATCGCATCCGGTTCGTGAGGGAGGAGGGAGTCGCCCTGACGCTCGTCCACGGTCAGGCGGGACTCGCCCCTCCGCGTTACGACCTCGAGCTCCTCGCATCCCGTCTCCTGGGAGCCCCCGCGTTCGAGGCGGCGCTCGCGCCGCCGGCCCCGGAGGCCGTGGAACGGGAGAAGGAAGCGGGACCGAAGCTCTTCTGGGCGGCGCTGGTGGGCGCCGTCGTGGCGCTCCTCCTCCTCGTGGCGAGGCTCCTCCGGCGTGGCCCGGAGGCAGGGGTCGAAGAAGAGAAGCCGCGGGGAGGGTAGACTCGGCGCTCCGGAGGAATCGAAGTGGTGAGCGCGTGCGTGCCGACCGAAGTTCGGGCGCGGCGGAGGGGAGGGTCGAAGTGAAGGACCTTTCCACCGCCCGCCTCCTCCCCGCGGGCGACGCCCCGTCGCCCTTCGGGCTGCACCTCGTCCTGGGTCCCCTCGCCGGCGGGGCCGAGGAGGGGCCGGTGCCCCTGCCCCTGTCGTCCGACGAGGGAACGAGCCGCGTCTACCTGGGAGCGCTCAAGGGAGACGTCGACAGCGTCGTCGAGCTCGTCGCCGTGAAGCTCCTTCCGAACGTCCTGCCCGAGGCGCTCTCCGAGAGCGCCGCACGGCCCACGAACCGGACGCTCCTCGACCGCTTCGCGGCCGAACGCGACCGGCTCCGCTCGCTCCGGGCGGAGAGCCCCTGGTTCCCGAGACTCCTGCAGCCCGACGGCGGCCCGGATGGGGCGCTGCCGGCGCTCCTCTACGACAGGCCGTCCCGGTCGTTCTTCGTGCCGCCCTGCCCGACCTGCGGCAAGCCGCTCGAGCTCCTGACCGACGAGATCTTCCTGCGGGAGCGCCGGCTGCCGTCGTACCTCGAGTCGCTCCACCGCCTCGTCGGGTGTGCCACGTGCGCCACGACGGATCGCGTCATCGCCGTCTTCTCGTACGTGCCCTTCCCCGGGCAGGCCGACGTCCCCGTGGGTGGCCCCGAGGAGCTCCTCAAGGGTCTCGCGCGGGCGCTCGTTCGTGACTGGGACGAGGAGCAGCTGAAGGCGTTCCCCTCGCGTGCCTGCAGGGAGGAGGCCCTGGTCCTGCGAAAGGCGGGGGGCGCCTCGCTCGGCGATTTCGCCGCGCGATGGTCGCCGTTCTCGTTCTGCCCCTCTCCGTTCCTCGTCACGGGGCTCTCGCCGGTGAAGTGGGACGAGTGGGCCGATTTCGTCGGCGGCAGGACCGAGGCCGAGCTGATCCCGCCATCGGCCCCGGAAAGCCTCGAGTCCGAGACGGCCCGGCGCCGCGTCGAATGGCTCCGCGAGACGCTCCCGCCGACGGGCCGGTACCTGTACGGGCACGACGGGACCGGGGTCGACGCGATAGAAGTCCTCTACCTCAAGATGACGGCCTTTCGGCAGCTCGCCGCGGGCGTCCTCGCGTTCTACCGCGTCACCGGCCAGCCCCATCTGGACCTCCAGCCGGGGCACGTTCTCCTCGACAGCTACGGCGCCGGCTCCTCGCTTCCGGCGCTCTGGACGTTCGAGGTCCGCCTGCACGGGCTCGCTTCCGCGACGAAGACGTCCTCGTTCGGCGTCGAGGTCGTCGTGCCGCCCGTCGAACCGACGTTCCCGTACGCCGCGCCGGAGATCCTCGAGTTCCGGCTCGCCGCGCGCCGGCCCGGGGACGTCTACCTCTCCGAGATCGAACCGGCCGACGCCGGTCTCGGCGTGAGGATCGAGGGCCGTCTGTCGGATCCGAACGGCCTCTTCCCGAGGCCCGAGGAGCCCGACTGGATCCACATCACGTTCCCCGACGAGGCGCTCGGGCTCGGCATCGACGCCCTCGTCGCGAAGAGGAAGCAGGGCGTTCCCGCCTCTTACGAGGAGCTGACGTTCGTCTCAGAGCCGGTCGAGCTCGACGACGCGGCGGTGAAGAGGCTCCGGCGCTCCTTCGGCGTCCGTCTCCCGGGCGCGCGGTACAAGGTCTACCCGCGCTTCGGAGCCCCTTCGGATCTCCACTCCCTCGGCGTTCTCCTGCTGCGTGCGCTCGCGGGCGGCGAGCGGACGGAGTTCCCGCTGCTGCTCCAGGCGATCCAGCGCGCCGCGACCGCCGCGGCCCGGACGAAGGAAGGGGATCCTGCCTCCCGTCTGAAAGCGGCTCTCGCCGGCGAGCCGGTCGCCGAGACGCTCCTGGACAGGTCGCGCGTTTTCTGGAAGGACGAGGACCGCGTCCCGGGCCGTCCGAACGCGATTCCGCCGCCTCTCTTCGAGCGTGCCGTCCTCCTCGCGCTCCGGCTCGTGACGCGGATCACGGGTTTCTCGATCGCGACGGCCCCGGGCGACTTCGTCCCGGAGGACCCGACGGGCCGCGTGGAGCAGGTGCTGCGCGAGGTGGACGAGGTCGTCGCCGAGCTCAGGGCCCTCCTGATCCACCGCCAGCCGCTTCACTTCGAGATCCAGGACGTCCTCGCCGAGCTTCTCGAAGAGGAAGCGGATTCGGCGTCGCGGCGCTGACATCCCTCGGCCCGGGAGACGGCGGGTCGCAGCCCGCCGTCTCCGAGGGTAAGATCCGGACACTGTGTCCTTCAACTCGTCCGTTTCCTCTTTCGAGGCGCTGGCGTGTCGCCCCTGTCCACGAGGTGACGCGTGAGCGTTCCCCCGCGGTCCCTCACGCTCGAGGTCTGGCTGGGGCCCATGGAAGGGCTCCGCTACGCTGCCGAGGCGCGGCAGGCGATGCAGCTCGTTCGGATCGGGCGCCTCCCGTTCGATCGCCAGACGAAAGACCGCAACCACCTCGTCCTCTCCGTCTCCGCTGGCGTCTCCGGGTCGCACGCCGAGGTCCGTTTCGCGCAGGGGCGAATCTTCCTCCGCGACCTCGGCAGCTCGAACGGGACCTTCGCGGCCCAGCAGGCCGTGACGACGGAAACCGAGGTGAAGTCGGGCGACATATTCCTCGTCTCCCTGACGCCCGTGCAGGTCTACCTGACGAGCCCGCTCGCCGCCCCTCCTCCGTTCGAGCCGCTCCCCGTGAGCCACTGGGAAGGCACCGCCTGCGAGCCGCTCATCGCGTCCGCCGCCGAGTGCGCGGCCGGCCGCCGCGAGGGCTACGTCGACACCCGGCACCTCCTCGACGCGATCCTCCGGCTCGACGACCCCGAGGTCGACGAGCTCCTCGCCCAGGGAGGCGTGACGCGCCGGGCCGCCCGCGAGGACCTCTACAAGAAGACCTTCTACCGCGAGTCTCTCGCCTGGCTCGGGGAGATCCTCGTCAAGCCGGCGAACCTGACCGGCACCTTCGAGACGGCCGTCGTCTCGCCGCGCGTCGCGCGGTTTCTCGACGGCGCGCGGGCCGCGGCGTCCTCGGTGGCGCAGCCCGAGGAAGGGACGCGGCTGGCCGCCCGGAGCGTCCTCGCCGGGCTCGTCGCCGATCGGTTCGGACCCGTCGGCGACTGGCTCTCCGACCGCGGGATCACGTCCGTCCCCGCGGGCTTCGTCGGCCCCGCGACCGGTGGCGCGAGCTCCGACTCCGGCCAGCAGCGGGACGAGGCCGAACGGCCGGCGCCGAGGGCCTCGGCGGGGAAGGGCCGGGCCACGACCCTTCTCTCCGAGGACATCGGCGACGCCACCGCCTCGGCGGGTCCCTCGCCTTTCAGCCGCTCGGCTCCTCCTCCGCCCCCACCGCCCCCGGCTCCCTCTCCCGCGGAGTCGGCGGTGGCACCGGCGCCGTCCCGCCGGCCTGCCCCCGAGCCGGAACCCGCCCGCGATGCGGCGCCGGAGCGAGCGGGGGCTTCAGCGGCGCCCGCTCCCTCCGCACAAAGGGAGGTCCCGGCGCCCGCACCGGCCCCGGTCGCCTGGGGCGCGCCGCGGACACCGGCCGAGATCCTCCTCGACGGCCGCGCGCGCGAGCTGGCCGACGAGCTCTTCGTCCTGGCGGGCGAGCTGCGGTTCGGGGTCCCCGACGACCGCCGCCGGCAGCTGAAGCGGCGCGTCGAGAAGGAGCTCGCGCCCCTTTCGAAGGACGCGCGGACCCGCTTTCTCGAGCTCCTCCGCCGGTACTTCCCGGTCCTTCCCGCCGGGGCCGGCGTCGACCCCGAGGTGCCGCGCCTGCGCCGGAAGCTCGAGGAGCTGCAGAAGAAGGCCGCCGAAGAGAGCCCGTCCAAGAGCGTCGCCCGCACGAAGTCGCAGCAGGCGGGCGTCCCGGGGACCGGGCTGCCTCTCCGGCAGCTCGTTCTCGGCGAGGATCTCGCCCAGGCCGACCGCAACGTCCTGGTCCTCAGGAAGGTCATCGAGTACGCGCTGGCGATGGAAGGGATGACCCTCGGGCTCATCCAGTCGCTCACGATGCCCGGCAACGAGACGATGGCCTTCAAGCTCCCCGGCTTCAAGGAGACGATGCGCCACTTCCTCCACGCCCTCGAGCAGGGCAAGCCGGTCAGCGTCCAGCGGGTCGAGGAGTACCTCGACGAGCTGAAGAAGTGGCAGGTCGCGATCCTCGCGGCGTTCCACCAGGCGCCGGGGGAGTGGTTCGACCGTCTCTGGAGGCGGATCAACCCGGTGACGATCGAGTCGGCACCGCGCAGCGCGGGGTGGAAGCTCAGGGGCGAGGCGGCGGAGTGGTGGGACCTCTACAAGATCGCCGTCCGCGACCTCTCTCCCGACCTCGTCAACGACCAGATCCTGCAGGGCGTGGCCCGCCTGTCGAAGGAAGAGCTCGAGAAACTCAGGAAGAACCAGCGAGGAGAACACTCATGACGAAGACGACGTCCCGCTCCCTCCTCCGGATCGCCGCATGCGGCCTCGTGTGCGCCGCCCTCCCGGCCCTGACGGGCTGCGGCGCGTCGGCCGGCACCGTCTCCTTCCGGTGCGGACCGGCCATCAACGGCGGCCTCGCCCTCGCCGTCGACGTGATCCGCGCGACCGAGGCCGAGTCCCGGAAGATCCAGGAGATGGGTGAGAAGTGGTTCTACGACCAGACCCGGTACAACATCCAGGGCCAGAACCGGATACAGACCGTCACCTTCACGACCGGCGAGGGCGCCGGCGCGTGTGACAAGAGCGTGAGCGTTCCGGTCACCAAGGGCGAGCGCTTCCTCGTCCTGATCGCCGACTACAAGTTCCAGAACCCCGATCCGACCCGGCACGTCATCGTCCTCTCCCGCGAGAAGTGGGTCGGCCAGAAGATCCTCGTCTCGGTCCTCGAGCGGGAGCTCTCCGTCGAGCGCCGCTGGTAGACCGCACCCATGAAGAAGACGCCGCAGGTCCTCTGGGCCGAGGGGATGTTCCTGAGGCCCCACCACCTCCAGACGGCCGAGCGCTATCGCGAGGAGGCCCTCCAGCGGGAGATCCAGCGGATACAGCCGTTCTTCTACGGCCTCCAGTCGCTGGACGTGGCGCCGGACCAGCTCGAGAACTTCGTCTTCGAGATCCGCGACGTCTCCCTGAAGCTGAAAGACGGCACCGCGCTGTCGTCCGACTCCACGCTCCGGCTCTCGCCGAGGAGCTTCAAGAACGAGCTCGACAAGGCGAGCGGCCGGATGCGCGTCTTCGTGGGTGTCCCGGTGATGCGCGAGACGGCACCGAACACCTTCGCCGCGGGCGAGGGGCCTTCCGGGGTCGACCGGCGCTACGTCGCGGAGAACGCCGAGGTCCTCGACGAGAACTCCGGCGGCAACCCACAGCCGGTCGGGGTCCGGCGCTGCAACGGCAAGCTCTTCTTCGGCGCCGAGAGCCAGGAAGGGTACGAATGCATCGAGGTGGCCGTCGTCGAGCGGTCGGGATCGGGGCGGAACTTCCCGGTCCTGTCCCGCGAGTTCATCCCGTCGCTGACGGAGCTCGGCGGCTCGCGGACGATCCAGGCCCTCTGTGACGGGGTCACGAACCGGATCGAGGCCAAGCACCGTCTCCTCCTCACCGACGTGTCGCAGGGCCGCCTGACGATCCAGTCCGACGGGACGTCCGGCTGGCAGACGATCATCAAGCTCCAGATCCTCGGCAGCTTCCTCTTCCTCTTCCAGCAGCTGACGCGGATCCCGCGCATCCACCCGTTCGACGTCTACACCGAGTTCGCGCGCCTCGCCGGAGAGCTGTCGATCTTCGACGACGGGAAGATTCCCGTGAAGATCCCGGTCTACGACCACGAGAAGCTCGGCCCCTGTTTCCACGAGACGTGCCGCGTCATCGAGGCGCTCCTCGAGAAGATCGTCGCGTCCCGCTTCGTCAAGGTCGACTTCGTCCTCAGGGACGACCTTCTCGTCGCCGACCTCCTCGAGGAGTGGCTCGCCGCGCAGACCGAGGTCTTCCTGGCCATCGAGGCCGAGATGGAGGAGAAGGACCTCCGCGGCCGGATCGTCACGATGAAGCTCGGTACGGTGCGCGACATCCCGATCCTGCGGCAGCGGCGCCTCTTCGGTCTCGACCTCGAGCTCCTGAAGCGGACCCCGGCGGGCCTCCCCCAGAGGGAAGACTACTTCTACTTCAAGATCGAGAAGGAGGGGCCGTACTGGGCGAACGTCGTCCGCGACCGGAACGTCGCCCTCTCCGACGCCCTCGACCCCAAGCTCAAGTTCTCGCTCTACATCATCACGAAACCCGGGAGCTGAGATGGACTACACGACCGAGCTGTTCAAGGTCGCGGCGAAGGAATTTCTCTTCCTGTCGTCGTTCCGCCAGAAGGTGAGGAAGGGAGTTCGGGCCGACATCGAGGATGCCGCGGCCGACCTCGACGAGATCTTCCGCGAGCAGGCGTCGGCGGTGCGGCAAGACCCGCGCCTCCAGGCCCTGTACGACCAGGCCCGCTACCCGCTCGTCGTCCTCGCCGACGAGATCCTCATCCACTCGGGCTGGGAGTTCGCGCGGGACTGGCAGGACCGGCTCCTCGAGGAGAAGTACTTCCGCTCGAACATCGGGGGCGACCAGTATTTCGCCATTGCCAAGGAGCTGAGGCCCGAGGACGTGGAGCTGGCCAGCATCGTCTACGCCGGTCTCGCGCTCGGATTCCGCGGGAAGTACCGCGAGCGGCCGGAGAAGCTCGCCGAGGTGCGCAAGAACACCTACCGGCTCCTCTCGGAGTACCTCGCGTCACAGAGCGACAAGATCACCCCGGAGGCCTACACGGTGATGGCCACGGCGGGAAAACGGCTCAACCCCGTCGTCACGCTCGGCCGCGTCGCGATCGTCAGCTTCGGCGTCCTGATCGGTTTCTGGCTCCTGACGTTCCTCTCCTGGGCCGCCCTGGTCGGAGAGATCAGGAACGTCGCCGACAAGCTGGGAGTCCTCTGAGGTCGCCATGTACGAACTGCTCGACCTCCTGGGACGCCTCCCGAAGCCCGTCAAGACCCTCGGCATCGTCTTCCTCCTCATGCCCATCGGCCTCGTCACCGCGCGGGCGATGGGGTTCGGGAAGTACTGGTGGGCCGTCGTCGGCGGCCTCATCGTCATCGCCCTGCTCGTCGCCGCCTTCGACGCGTTCGTCAAGAAGGGCGACAAGGCCCGCGGCGGCGCCTTCGAGAAGGACCTCGCCCGCGACGCGCAGGGGGGGGCCGGCGCCTCCAAGCAGGAGGTCCGCGAGGCGGTCAAGGAGCTCTCCCAG
Source organism: Holophagales bacterium (assembly GCA_016719485.1). NCBI lineage: Bacteria > Pseudomonadati > Acidobacteriota > Holophagae > Holophagales > Holophagales bacterium. The sequence continues at coordinate 265,825 of JADJZB010000029.1, read as the reverse complement.
AAGTGGACGGAGTCCCTCGCCCAGCTGAAGGGGACGGGCCTGCAGATCTACTCGCTCCCCTGGTACCTCCTCATCGGCGAGCCGCAGTCGGGCAAGTCGACGACCCTGAAGAACTCGGGGCTGGAGTTCCCGGTCGGCGGCGACGGCCTCTCCGGCTCGGGCGGCACGCGCAACTGCGACTGGTGGTTCGCCAACGAAGCGGTCATCCTCGACACCGCCGGCCGGTTCACGTTCCAGGAGGAGGCCGCCCCCGACGCCACGGAGTGGTCGACCTTCCTGAAGATGCTCAAGAAGTACCGCAAGGAGTGCCCGATCAACGGCGTCCTCGTGGTCATCCCGGCGACCTCGCTTCTCGAGGACACTCCCGAGGAGCAGGACAAGAAGGCCGCGAACATCCGGTCGAAGCTCATGAACCTCCAGCGCGTGCTCGAGATCCGCTTCCCGGTCTTCATCATGGTGACGAAGGCCGACCGGATCCTCGGCTTCTCCGAGTTCTTCTCCAAGCTCGACCCGGTCGACCAGCGGCAGCTCGTCGGATGGTCGAACCCGCAGGGACCCGACAAGCAGTACGCGGTCGCGACGTTCGACGAGGCCTACGAGGAGATCCTGACCCGGATCCACAAGCTCCGGATGAAGTTCACGGCGAACGAGGAGATCGTCCAGAACGTCGACCGGATCTTCGTCTTTCCCGAGGAGCTCCGGGCGCTCGGCGGCTCGCTCAAGCGGTACTTCCAGGGGGTCTTCCAGGAGACGCGCTACGACGACCCGTTCGTCTTCCGCGGCTTCTACCTCTCCTCGGGCGTGCAGCAGGGCAAGCCGATCGCGCGCGCCACCCGCGAGCTCCTCGGCAGCTCGGCCGAGGGAGTCCTCGAGAACCTCGAGCAGATCTTCAAGCGCTCCCGCGCCTTCTTCATCAAGGACTTCTACGAGAAGAAGGTCTTCCCCGAGCAGGGACTCATCGCCCGGACGAAGGCGGCCATCGAGCGCGAGAAGACGACCCGCCTGATCATGCGGATCGCCATGATCCTCCTGCCGGTGCTCTGCATCTGCGGGATGATCCTCCCCTACCTCTCGATGCGGCGGTTCGTGAAGCCGATGCGGGAGACGGCACAGAAAGCCGAGGCCTGCGTCGAGAAGAAGGAGGCCTGCTCGATCGCCGAGGCCTACGGGCTTTCCGAGGCGATCTACAAGCACCAGGCCGCGATCCGGCAGCGGCCGTTCCTCTTCGCGCTCTTCTTCCAGCGCGCCTCCTCGGGGCAGCTCTTCGGCCTCCTCGGGAAGATCAACCAGCGGCTCTACGTCGAGCGCGTCCTCAACCCCGTCATGAAGGAGGGGGAGGCGCGGATGGCCCAGCTCGACTGGTCCGGCCCGTACGACTACAGGACGTTCTTCACCGCGCTCGACGGGCACCTGAAGTGGTGGTCCGTGAAGAAGGGGGCGCTCACGGGGGAGCAGAAGCCCCTGGTCGCCGCCTCGGAGCTGAAGGTCGTCCCGCTCGTCGCGTTCCTCGCGAACACGAAGGGGATGGCGCCGGGCGCCAAATCGAAGGAGATCGACGACTGGGTCGCCGCGGTCGGGACGAGCGGGAACCCCGACCTGATCCTCGCGGCGCTCCCGGAGGACCCCCCGAAGGACCCGGAGCTGCTCCGCGTCCCCGACCCGGGCGCGCCGATCCGGAAGTTCGAGGAGTTCTGGACGGTCGCGAACCTGGCGCGGTGGGATTTCCGCCTCAACCAGCTGCTCGCCCTCTACGTCCAGAAGTACTCGGAGCTCCTGAAGATCGAGGACCCCTCCTCGAAGGGCTACCTCGACCGGACGGCCGCGACCGGGAAAGAGTTCGCGAAGGTCTACGGCGACACGACGAAGCACCTCGGGACGGCGAAGCCGGGTTCGAAGGAGTTCCCCGGCTTCGGCCCGGACGACTGGCGGAAGAACTTCGACGCCGACTACGACCAGCTGATGCGCTTCACGACCGTCGTCCCGGGCGTCGTCAACGAGAACACGCGGAACCGGGTCAAGGGCCAGATGGAGTCGGACTGGAAGAACCTCGAGGCGCAGATCCTCGCGTACGCCTACCTCGTCGTCGGTGACCCGCAGAACGCCAGCAAGAAGGCGTGGAGCCCCGCGGCGGCGGCCATCTCGCCGATGCTCGTCGAGGTGACGAACTATTCCGACCTCGCCGCGTTCGAAGCGGCCGAGAACCCGAAGGCCGTCGTCGAGGAGGCGTCGCGCAAGTCGACGCCGGCCGACCAGAAGGCGACCCTCGAGGCGTTCTCGAAGAAGCAGGTGGACGCCAAGGCGAAGGCGACCGCGAACGTGACGGCCATCACCGCGATTCCGGTCGAGCAGAAGCCGCTCTGGCAGGACACGGCCCTGTCGGCATTCGTGCCGCGCACGGCCGATCTCGCCCTCGTCTACCGCGTCCTGCCGTACACCCAGCAGTTCCTCGACAGGGCCGTCGGGCCCGCCTGCCTGGAGAACGTCTGCTTCACCCGCAACCACGCGCAGCAGATGATCCCGCTCGGCGTCTCCTACATCAGCTTCGCCGAGGCGTCCTCCATCGCCACACGCCCCGACGTCGACCAGCTCGCGCAGGCGCACGCCGAGACGATGCTCGACTACCTCAGGCGCTACATCGACCGGTTCGCCGGGCGTGGGGGCGGGGGAGGCGGGGGTGGCTTCGTCGTTCCGGGCTCGGCCCTGCAGGCGCGTTCCTGGCGCGACTTCCAGGCCGCCATCACCCGCTGGAGCCCGGAGTCCAGGGGTGGCGGTGACGCCCCCGTGACCGACATGTCGGGCGCCCTCACGTTCGACGACGTCCAGGCGTTCGCCGCGAACCGGAGGCTCAACCCGTCGCTGGCGTACTTCAAGAGCAAGGCGGCGCCGGTCCGCCGTTCCAGCGGCCCGGCGCAGGCCCCGCCGGAGCTCGTGGCGGCGGCGAACCTCTTCAAGAACAACGTCGTCCCGCTGCCCGAGCAGGAGCTCAAGGCGTGGCGTCAGCTGTCCCTCGCCCAGGACGGAGTCTCCCTCCGCGGGTACCACGCCTTCTCGCGCAACCCGGCCGTGCGCCGGAGCGTCTACGGGCGCCAGCTGATCGCCGTCGAGAACCGGGGCGCGAACCTGATGCGCGACGCGATCCAGCCGGCCTTCCAGCAGGCGTCCGAGCCGGTCGTGAGGAAGATCCGCGAGCAGCTGGTCGGCCAGTTCCCGTTCGTCCGCGAGAGCCAGCTGCGCCAGGAGCGCGTGGCCTACGCGGCCGGCACGTCCCTCAAGCCGGGCGGCAGCGGCAACAGCGTCACGTACCGCCTGGACCTCGCCTCGATCAACCAGGGGCATTTTTCCGGCGTCCTCACCGACGTCGGCTCCCTCGCCGACGAGTACGCCCTGAACCCGATCCTCTGGGGCTGGGAGCCGCAGTTCGACTTCGTCGGCGACGCGAGCCGCGGGCTCCTCGCCGTCGGTCGCGGCTGGCAGCTCTTCCTCTTCGGGGGTGGCCGCAGCACCTCCGTCATCAAGGAGCACAAGGTCGAGATCCGGCCTCTGCAGTTCACACCGAGCCCCGGCAAGCGCTTCATGGGCGACCGGGTCAACTCCCTCTTCCTCTTCGACCGGTCGGTCGTCGTCCGGCCTTCGACCGACTTCAAGACCGGCAAGCAGCCGAACCCGTACGTCTGGCGCCTCGGGCCCTCGGACGCGCCGATGTCGATCACGGGGCGCGACGAGGAGTCGAAAGCAGGCTGGACGGGAAGCCTCGAGGCCTACGGCGGGCCGCTCCGCTTCTTCTACTTCGTGCGCGTGGCGAGCGAGGAGCGCGATCGTCGCAGCGACTCGGACGATCCCGAGAAGGAACGCGAGAAGGAGAAGGTCTGGACGATCCGCGTCGTGATCCCCAACGCTCTCCAGCGAACCGAGCCTCTCGAGGGTCTCTTCGAGCTCGCGTTCGAGGAGCCGATGCCCCCCATCCTTCCGAACTGAGGTCCTTCCCCGGAGAGCCCGGCGCGCCGGGCTCTCCGGATTCGCCCGCCCTGCACGGAAGCTGAAGATCGAGGTGAACGAGTGGCAGCGTGGAGTCTCTTCTCGAAGCTGAAGGACGGTATCTCGGGGGCCGACGGGCCTCCGAAGCTGGAGACGTACCCGCTCCACCTCTACGGAAAGCTTCCCATCTACAAGGATTTCATCTCCTCCGGCTTCACGGAGGAGGGCTCGAAGGACTTCCGGGACTGGCTCGGGAACGGCTTCAGCCGCCGCTGGTCCCTTCTCGAGGAGTACAAGGGTGTCGAGATCCCGCTTCACACATTTCTCTTCGCCCTTCCCGGTGGAAAGCGCTCCGTCGCCGGAGCTCTGTGGGGGAGCCACGACGAGGGAGGTCTCCGCCAGTTCCCCTTCACGCTCTTCGCCGTCGTCCCGCAGGGGAAGGCCGTCGCCGACCCGTTCGTCGCGCTGTCGTACCTCGACGTCTTCGAGGAGCGGGCCGCCTACATTCGCCGGAATTTCCGGCAGGGCCGCACGGTCTCGGCGTTCTACGAGAGCTTCCGGGGGGCTCGGATCGAAGTGGCGGTGAAGAAACCCGCGAAGATCGCGGAAGGCGTGGAGAAGGAGGCCCGGGGTGTCACCCTCGGGGACTTCGCCGAATCGCTCCTCGGTTCGACGGCGCTGGCCGATTGGCCACGGTTCATCGCGAGGGTGAAGGCGGCCTGCGCGAGCCCCGGGGGCGCAGGAGCCGTCCGCCTGCCTCTCGGCAACCTCCTTCCGGCCGAGTTGCAGGTGCAGACCTGGCTTTCCTGGCTGTCCAGGGACGGCGCCTTCGAAGGAGCCGCCCCGGTCGGAAGCCTCGTGTCGCGGGCGGGAGGCCGTTCCCGTGCCGTTCTCTTCTTCAGGGACCTGCGGCCGGAGGATTTCCTCCTGCTTCACCCGGACGGTACCGACTACGAGTTCGTCGAGGAGACGGCCGTCGCCCCCGGCGCGGGAGGTGAGCCCGGAGCTCCCGAAGGGGATGCCTCGGAGCCTCCCGCGGCCCCTCCGTCGCAGCCCGGCTGGAACGAGCCGCTCACGGCCTTCCTGCACCCTGAGAAGGGGGAGGCGTGAAGGTGCCGGGCGTCACAGCGTTGTCGAAACCATTGACCGCGGCCTTGATTTCGCGAGAATCGACTCCTACCTTATAGCTCGGAACTTGTCGAAAAGGAGGAAGCACACCATGTCACAGGCTGACTACTATCTGAAGATCGACGGGGCTCCCGGGGAGTCGGGAGACAGCAAGCACCCGAACGAGATCGAGTGCCTCTCGTTTGACTTCGGCGTTACCCAGACGGGATCGTCGTCGTACGGCAAGGGTCTCGGCGCGGGAAAGGTCTCGATGCAGGACTTCAGGTTCGTGATGAAGGCCTGCAAGGCCGGCCCGAAGCTCCTCCTGATGTGCGCGACCGGTGAGCACATCCCGAAGGCCGTCCTGAGCTGCCGCAAGGCCGGAAAGGAGCAGCAGGATTACCTCGTCTACACCTTCACCGACCTCATGCTCTCCTCGTACAACGAGGGAGGAGCGGGCGGCTCGGATCCGATTCCGATCCAGTCGGTCTCCTTCAACTTCTCGAAGATAGAGATGGAGTACAAGGAGCAGACCGCCCAGGGCACGCTCGCTGGCACGGTGAAGACCTCCTTCGATCTCAAGGCGAACAAGGGCGCCTGACGAGGCGGGACCGTCCCCGAACGGCGGACGTCAGAACGCAGCGGCCCCCCGAGAGGGGGGCCGCCTGCTTTTCGCGATTCCTCCGCCGGGAGGGGCGTTCATCCCCGTCAGCGACGAGGACCGAGACTGTTCAGCTCGGCTCGGCCTCGAGCGGGTCGAAGTCGACGGAGCCGAGCTCGAAGATGCTGACGTCCTCGTCGTCCACGAGGAAGGTCCTCAGTCCGAGGCCCGTCTGGAGGTCTTCGGACAGGTTCTTCCAGTCGGTCATCCGGCCCAGCCGGATGAGGTCGTCCGAATGGGAGGATGACCCGGGATAGAGGGCGAAGAGGAAGACGTCGCCCGTCGTACCGTCATCGGCCGTGATGCGCGCTCCGGGCCAGATCAGGTCCCGCAGCTTCTTGGGGGGGGTCGGCTCGAGGCTCCTGGCCTGTTCCAGCGGGAACCACGTGTATTTCCCCTGGAAGACCACCTCGACGACGGCACCGCAGAGATCGTCGAAATCCCGCAGGTCGGCGAAGGGGGTCTCTCCCCGCCGTCCGGACAAGGGCGGGCGCTCTTCTTCGGCCTCGTCGAGCAGGGCCCGCGCCTCGGCGATCCTCCCCTCTCCGACGTGGCCCAATGCGGCGAGCCCCTTCTCGACGTAGCCGGGAACCGAACGAAGGAAGTGGGGCCTCGCCTTGCCGGCGAAGACCCGGGCTCGATCCCGCTCCGCCTGGAGGAGGCCGCGATAGACCGCGGCCGCCATCTGGGACTGGGCATCGGCCCCGACGGCGGCGAGGATCTGCTTCTCGGCCCGGTCCCAATCGCCGGCGAAGGACAGCAGCTCGAACAGGAACGTTCGCTTCTGCGGGTCTGCGGGCGCTTCGCGGACTTCCTGGGTCAGGGCCTCGATGGCGGCGTCGAGCCTTCCCGCGTCGAAGAGCTCCTTGGGTGTCGGCATGTCGGTCCTCCTCATCGCTGCTCCCGGGCAACGCCGGAGCCGCCGGGGAAAACGGCTTTGTTCCGGATGACAGGAGCTTCTGAGTCAGCTACAGTACCATCACATTGCTGTCTGTTGGGAGGCTTCTAGATGTCGTCGGAGGCTCCGCTCCTCGACCTCGATCGGCTGCTCGCTCCGATCTCTACTGACCGTCCGTCGGGCGAGAGCCTGCAGTACTCCGGTCTCTTCGACGAGATCCGGGAGGCCCGCCGTGCCGACGACGTCCTCGAGCAGGGCGACTGGAAGCGCGAGCTGAAGGTCGCCGACTGGGACGAGACCGTGGCGCTCGCGACCGACGCGCTTCTCGCGAAGACGAAGGACCTGCAGGTCGCGGCGTGGCTCGCCGAGGGACTCACGATGCTCCACGGCTTCGCCGGATGCCGCGACGGGCTGAGGGTCATGAAGGGCTTCCACGCCGATTTCTGGGATACCTGCTACCCGGAGATCGACGAGGGCGACATGGAGGGGCGGGCGAACGTCCTCGCCTTCTTCGACAGGCAGGTCGCGCTCGCGCTGCGCAAGGCGCCGCTCACGCGTGCCCCCGGGATGAACTTCTCGTGGCTCGAGTGGAGCGAGTCGCGGCCGTTCGACATTCCCGACACGGCTGGGGGAGCGCTCGACCCGGATGCTCAGGCCCGGCTCGCCGAGCTGAAGCGGCAAGCCGCGGGTGAGAACAAGACGAGCGGAGAGGACTTCCGCAAGGCGAAGGCCGGCACGCCAAAGGTCTTCTACGAGGACGCATCGAAGGCGCTCGCGCAGTGCTGGGACGAGTACCAGGGCCTCGACCGGCTCATGGACGAGAAGTTCGGCCGCCAGACTCCGGGACTCGCCGAGCTGAAGCAGTCGATCGAAGAGGTCCGGCGCCTCATCGACGGGATCCTCAAGGAGAAGAAGGCGCTGGAGCCCGATGCCCCGACAGGGTCCGGGGCGGCCGCGGACGCCGAGGGCGGCGAGGGCGGGGCCGCCGTGGTCTACCGTGTGGCCGGTGCGTCCGGACCGATCCGGGGCAGGGGCGAGGCCCTCGCGCGGCTCGGCGAGGTCGCGGAGTTCTTCCGGCAGACCGAGCCCCACAGCCCCGTGTCGTACCTCGTCCAGCGGGCGATCACGTGGGGCCAGATGCCGCTGGAGAGCTGGCTTCGGGACGTGATCAAGGACCCGAACGTCCTCGACCAGATCAAGGAAGTCCTCGGAATCCGTCCGGAGAGCGAGTGAAGCCGCGTGAGAGCTCACGAGACACGGCGTAGGAATCGCCGGAAAGTCGTCAGGGAGGAAAGCCCATGGTGAAGAAAGAAAGCGTCCAGCAGAAGCTCAAGAGGGTCCGCCCTCCGCGAGTCCAGATCACGTACGACGTAGAGATCGGCGGCGCCATCGAGCTGAAGGAGCTCCCGTTCGTCGTCGGCGTTCTCGGCGACTTCTCGGGCCAGCCCGATCAGCCCCTCCCGCGCATGAAGGACCGGAAGATCACCGAGATCGACCGGGACAATTTCGACCAGGTCCTCGCGGGGATGGCCCCGCGCGTCGCGATGTCGGTCGAGAACAAGCTCACGGGCGACGGCGGCAAGATGGGCGTCGACCTGCGCTTCAAGGCGCTGGACGACTTCGAGCCGGACAAGATCGTCCAGCAGGTGGACCCGCTGAGAAAGCTCGTCGAGGCCCGTCAGCGGCTGTCGGACCTCCTGTCCAAGGCGGACGGGAACGACAAGCTCGAGAAGATGCTGAACGACGTCCTCCAGAACGCGGGGAGCCAGCAGCAGCTGGCCAACGAGCTCGGCCTGTCACCCGAGGGGCCCAAGAAGGGGGACGACAGTGAGTAACGCCCCCGAACGCGGCAAGGCCGAATCGATCGTCCGAGAGCAGGCCGGCGAGGGCGACCTCCTCAGCAAGATCCTCGAGGAGGGCCGGCTCGTCCAGCACGAGAGCCAGGCGCAGGGCGCTCGGGACATGATCGCCGAATTCGTCCAGCAGGCGATGCAGGGCCAGATGGTCCTGTCGCGCAACCTGGAGACCTCCCTGCAGGCGCGCATCGCCGAGATCGACCGCCTGCTGTCGGCCCAGCTGAACGAGATCATGCACGCAGAGCCCTACCAGCGGCTCGAGGCGTCGTGGCGCGGCCTCCATCATCTCGTCTACGAGAGCGAAACGGGCGTCATGCTCAAGATCCGGGTCCTGAACGTCTCGAAGAAGGACCTTCTGAAGGACCTCGAAAGGGCGGCGGAGTTCGACCAGTCGGCGGTCTTCAAGAAGGTCTACGAGGAGGAGTACGGGACGTTCGGCGGCCAGCCGTTCGGCGCCCTCATCGGCGACTACTACTTCTCGAACCACCCGCAGGACCAGCTCCTCCTCGAGAAGATGGCCCAGGTCGCCGCGGCGGCGAACGCCCCGTTCATCGCGGCCCCTGCGCCGCAGCTCTTCGGGTGGGAGAGCTTCCAGGAAATGACAGAGGTTCGCGACCTCGCGAAGATCTTCGACCGGACCGAGTACGCCAAGTGGCGCTCCTTCCGCGACTCGGAGGACTCGCGCTACGTCGGCCTCGCGATGCCGCGGACCCTGATGCGCCTGCCGTACGGCAAGGAGACCGTTCCGACCGAGACGTTCAACTTCGAGGAGGACGTCGACGGGAAGGACCACAACAAGTACCTCTGGGGGAACGCGGCCTATTCCTTCGGGACCCGCCTCACCGAGGCGTTCGCGATGTACGGCTGGTGCGTCGCGATCCGCGGCGTGGAGGGCGGCGGCCTCGTCCAGGGGCTTCCGGTCCACACGTTCCAGACCGACGAAGGGGACGTCGCCCTGAAGTGCCCGACGGAGATCGCCATCACCGACCGGCGCGAGAAGGAGCTCTCCGACCTCGGCTTCCTGCCGCTCGTCCACTGCAAGAACACCGACTACGCGGCCTTCTTCGGCGGCCAGTCGTGCCAGAAGGCGAAGAAGTACGACCTCGACTCGGCGAACGCGAACGCGCGTCTCTCGACGATGCTGCCGCACATCTTCGCCGTCTCGCGTTTCGCGCACTACCTGAAGGCGATGATGCGCGACAAGGTCGGCAGCTTCATGACGCGCAAGGACTGCGAGTACTTCCTCAACCAGTGGATCGCCGGATACATCACCACCGACGACACGGCGTCCCAGGCGACGAGGGCGCAGTACCCCCTGCGCGAGGCGAAGATCGAGGTCGCCGAGATCCCGGGGAAGCCCGGCGCCTACCGCGCCGTCGCGTTCCTGAGGCCTCACTTCCAGCTCGACGAGCTGCAGGTCTCGCTGCGCCTCGTGGCCGACCTGCCGTCCTCGGCCCGAAAGTAGCTTCACGCGGCCGGGCGGCTCTGGGAGCCGCCCGGCCGATCCTCCACCGTTTCCGGTCCGCCCGAGGAGCCCGCCCGAGATGTCGCGGTTCGACAACGAGATCCGTGTCCGCCCGTCGGTCCTCGACCGGCTGATCGACTACGAGCCCGAGTATTCCCGCGAGGCGGCCGCCTCGCGCGCGAAGAACCTCCGGATCCTCAAGCAGTCGGTGCGGAGGGACATGGAGTGGCTCCTCAACACGCGCCAGACGCTGGGCATCCCCCCCGAGCTGAAGGAGGTCCAGTCCTCGATCGCCGCCTACGGCCTCCCGGACATCTCCACGTTCTCGGGCCGGAGCGGCGCCGATCGCCTGCGCCTCCGCCGTGCCGTGGAGGAAGCGATCGAGGCCTTCGAGCCGCGCCTCGAGGGCGTCACCGTTACGGTCGATCCCGAGCCGGGGCCGAGCCTGGCGCTGAAGTTCCGGATCGACGGCCGGCTCAAGGTCGACCCGGCACCCGAGCCGGTCTCGTTCGACACCCTGCTCCAGATCGGGAGCGGCGAGTTCCGCGTGAAGGGGGAGTGATGCGCGACGAGCTCCTGGGATACTACGAACGCGAGCTCTCCTTCTTCCGGCAGATGGGGGCCGAGTTCGCGGAGAAGTACCCGAAGATCGCCGGGCGCCTCCTGCTGGAGCCCGACACCTGCGAGGACCCCCACGTCGAGCGGCTCATCGAGGCCTTTGCGTTCCTCGCCTCCCGCGTGCACCTCAAGGTCGACGACGAGTTCCCCGAGATCACCGAGTCGCTCCTCAACGTCCTCTACCCGCACCTCCTCGCCCCGATCCCTTCGATGACGGTCGTCCAGTTCGTCCTGGACCCGTCGCAGGTCAGCCTCCAGTCCGGCCAGAGGATTCCCCGCGGGTCGATGCTCTACTCCCGCTCCGTGTCGGGGACGGCGTGCCGCTTCCGAACGGCCTACCCGGTGCACCTCTGGCCACTCGAAGTCCGCCAGGCGCGTTTCGAGCTCCCGGTGCCGGGCGTCGGCCCGGAAGAGGGGGTGCGGATGGTCCTGCGGCTCGAGCTGAAGACGTTCGGAGGCGTCCCGCTCCGCGAGCTGAGGGAGAAGATCTCGGAGTCGGAGGAGAAGCCGCTCGAGTCGCTCCGCTTCTATCTTCAGGGCGAGGGAAAGGTCGTCTACGCCCTCCACGAGCTGCTCCACAACCACCTCGTCGCCGTCGAGCTGAGGCCCGGTGGCCCGCGGGACGTCCCGTCGCCCGTGAGGCTCCCGAAGTCCGTCGTCGCCGGCGTGGGCTTCGAGCGGGACGAGGGGCTTCTCCCCTACACCGACCGCTCCTTCATGGGCTACCGCCTCCTCGCCGAGTACTTCGCCTTCCCGGAGAAGTTCTTCTTCTTCGACGTGAAGGGGCTCGAGCAGGCGGCCCGGGACGATTTCGACGACGTCCTCGAGATCCTCCTCTACTTCAACCGCGACTTCCCGCTCGAGCGGAACGTCTCGGCCCAGACCTTCCGGCTGAACTGCACCCCGGTCGCGAACATCTTCCGGCAGATCGCCGAGCCGATCCGCCTGACCAACCTGCAGCCCGAGTACCGGGTCATCCCGGACGTGAGGCGGCAGGACGTGACGGAGGTCTACGCCGTCGAGGGCGTCACGAGCATTGCGCGGGGGAGCGACAAGGTCACGACCTACGAGCCCTTCTACTCGTACCGCCACGGCTTCGAGAAGGGGCAGGCGCCGGCGTTCTGGTACATGAGCCGCCGTCCGTCGGCGCGACGGGACGACGACGGGACCGACGCCTACCTCTCGCTCGTCGATCTCGGGTTCGACCCCGCGCAGCCCGAGGCGGACACTCTCTCGGTCGAGATCCTCTGCACGAATCGCGACCTTCCCTCGCGTCTTCCGTTCGAGGGAAGCGAAGCGGACTTCCAGCTCGAGGGGGCGGGCGTCTTCTCGGGCATCCGCTGCCTGAAGCGCCCGACGCCCACCGTGAGGCCCCCGCTCCGCCGGGGCCTGCAGTGGCGGCTCCTCTCCCACCTCTCGCTCAACCTCCTCTCCCTCGTGGAACGGGAGGGTGGCCAGGGTCCGGAAGCACTCCAGGAGATCCTCCGCCTCTACGACTTCGCCGACTCCTCCGTCACGCGCCAGCAGATCGCGGGGATCACGAAGGTCGGCTCCCGCCGGGTCCTGCGGTCGATCGGCGTCCTGCAGCCGAGCTTCGTCCGCGGCATCGAGGTGACGGTCGAGCTCGACGAGAACCAGTTCGTCGGCACGGGGGCGTTTCTCTTCGCGCAGGTCCTCGAACGCTTCCTCGGGCTCTACTCGTCCGTGAACTCCTTCAGCCAGCTCGTCCTGACGAGCCGCCAGCGCGAGGGCGTCATCCGCCGGTGGGCGCCGCGCGCCGGGGAGCAGATCGTCCTCTGATGGCGACATGAAGGACCTCCTCTACTCCGAGCCGTACCGTTTCGCCTTCTTCCAGGCGGTGCGGCTGCTGGAGCGGATCTCGCCCGCCAAGGACGGGGTCGGACGGTCCGTGAGGCCGGCGGACGAGGTGGTCCGGTTCCGGTCCCATCCGTCGCTCACGTTCCCCCCGAGCGAGATCGTCGACCTGAAGGCGCCGCCCCCCGGACAGGAGGATCGGCCGCCCGAGATGACGGTCAATTTCATCGGCCTCACGGGGCCGCTGGGAGTCCTGCCCCACCCGTACACGGAGCTGGTCCGCGAGCGGAACTCCTACAAGGACACGGCGCTCTGGGCCTTTCTCGACATCTTCAACCATCGCTTCGCGTCGCTCTTCTACCGCGCGTGGGAGAAGTACCGGTTCCCGGTCGCCTACGAAAGGACCGGCGAGGACTCCTTCACGGAGTACGGCTTCGACCTGATCGGCATGGGGACGCCGGGTCTGCGCGGCCGCATGGCCGTGAAGGACCAGGCGCTCCTCCTCTACGCCGGGCACATCGCGCAGAAGCCGCACTCGGCCGAGGCGATCGCCTCGGTCGTCCGCGACTACTTCGACTCCCCGGCCGGAATCGTCCAGTTCCAGGGGCAGTGGTTCCCGCTGGAGGCGGAGAACGTCACGAGAATCGGGCAGGCCAATTCCCAGCTCGGCCGGACCGTCGTCGCGGGCGCGACCGTGTTCGTTTCGCAGTCGAAGTTCCGGGTGAGGCTGGGCCCGCTCACCCTCTCCCGGTTCGTTTCGTTCCTTCCGGTCGGGCCCGCGTGGAAGCCCCTCAACGACCTCGTGAGGTTCCTCGCGGGGCTGGAGTTCGACTACGACGTCCAGCTCGTCCTCCGGAAGGAGGACGTCCCCCCCTGCTCCCTCGACTCGAAGTCCGCCCTCCCCCCAATGCTCGGGTGGACGACGTGGATCACAAGCGAAACGCCCCGGAAGGATGCCGACGAGGTCATCCTTCCGGTCGATAATTGAGGAAATCCGGCGCGCGAGAGGACGACAAGATGAGCGTGAACCTGAAGTCCCTGATCGGTCGACTCAACGACACCTGCCGCCAGGCGCTCGAGGGAGCAGCCGGGCTCTGCCTGTCCCGGACGAACTACGACGTCGAGGTCGAGCACGTCCTCCTGAAGATCCTCGAGGCGCCCGACACGGACTTCCTGAAGATCCTGCGACGCTTCGAGATCGACGCGTCCCGCTTCGCCAAGGACGTGACGCGCGCCCTCGACCGGCTGAAGACGGGCAACGCGCGGACGCCCGCCCTCTCGCCGCGGCTCCCGCGCCTCATCGAGAAGGCGTGGGTCGTCGCCTCCATCGAGTACGGCGCGTCCAGGGTGCGGTCGGGGCATCTCCTCCTCGTCCTCCTCACCGACGACGACCTCTCCCGCCTGACGCGCGAGATCTCGAAGGATCTCGCCGGCATCTCCGTGGAGCAGCTGACGAAGACGTTCGCCGACGTCGTCAAGGGTTCCGCGGAGGATCGCGAGGCCCAGGCCCTCGCGTCCGCCCCCGGGGCCGCCGGCGGTCCCGACGTCGCGATGGGCGTTCCGGGAAAGACGAAAGCGCTCGACCTCTACACGGAAGACCTCACGGCCAAGGCCCGCGCGGGGAAGATCGACCCGATCCTCGGGCGCGACTTCGAGATCCGGCAGGTCATCGACATCCTGACCCGCCGCCGGCAGAACAACCCGATCCTCACCGGCGAGGCCGGCGTCGGCAAGACGGCCGTCGTCGAAGGCTTCGCCCAGCGGATCGTCCAGGGCGACGTGCCGGGGCCTCTGAAGAACGTCGTCGTCCGGACGCTCGACCTCGGCCTCCTCCAGGCCGGCGCCGGCATCAAGGGCGAGTTCGAGAACCGGCTCAAGCAGGTCATCGACGAGGTCAAGGCCGCCCAGCCGCCGATCATCATCTTCATCGACGAGGCGCACACGATGATCGGCGCCGGCGGCTCGGCGGGGCAGAACGACGCCGCGAACCTCCTCAAGCCGGCGCTCGCGCGCGGCGAGCTGCGGACGATCGCCGCGACGACCTGGGCCGAGTACAAGAAGTACTTCGAGAAGGACGCCGCCCTCGCCCGCCGCTTCCAGGTCGTCAAGGTCGAGGAGCCGACCGAAGAGGTCGCCATCGTCATGATGCGGGCGCTGGCGAAGAACCTCGAGAAGCACCACGGCGGCCTGCGCATCCTCGACGAGGCGGTCGAGTCGTCGGTCAAGCTCTCTCACCGCTACATCTCGGGCCGCCAGCTTCCGGACAAGTGCGTCTCCGTCCTCGACACGGCGTGCGCGAAGGTCAACATCAGCCAGGCGGCGACGCCCGCCCCGATCGAGGACTGCCGGCGCCGGATCGACCAGCTGACGGCCGAGATCGAGGCTCTCGAGCGCGAGACGGCCGTGGGCGCGAACCACTCCGAGCGGATCGAGAAATCGAAGGCCGCCAAGGCCGAGACCGAAGCGCGACTCGCCGTCCTCGACGAACAGTGCAAGAAGGAGATCGAGACCGTCAACCGGATCAAGGAAGTGCGGGGCAAGCTCGAGGCCGCGGCCGGAGGAGAGGCGAACCCCGACTTCGAGATTCTCCGGGCCGAGATGGCCTGCCTCAACGCCGAGCTCGTGGCCATCCAGGGCGACACCCCGATGATGCAGCCGCACGTCAACGCGCAGGCCGTGGCGGAGATCATCGCGGGCTGGACCGGAATCCCCGTCGGCCGGATGCAGGCCGACGAGATCGAGACCGTGAGGAACCTCGCCCAGCTCCTCGGCGAGCGGGTCGTCGGCCAGGACCACGCCCTCGCCGCGATCGCGCAGAAGATCCAGACCTCCCGCGCCGGTCTCACCGACCCGCGCAAGCCGATCGCCGTCTTCATGCTCGTCGGGACGTCCGGCGTCGGCAAGACGGAGACGGCCATCGCCCTCGCCGAGACCCTCTACGGTGGCGAGCGGAACATGGTCACGATCAACATGTCCGAGTTCCAGGAAGCCCACACCGTGTCGTCGCTGAAGGGTTCCCCTCCGGGCTACGTCGGCTACGGCGAAGGCGGCGTCCTCACCGAGGCCGTGCGGCGCAAGCCCTACTCCGTCGTCCTCCTCGACGAGGTCGAGAAGGCGCACCCCGACGTCCTCGAGCTTTTCTACCAGGTCTTCGACAAGGGGCAGATGGAGGACGGCGAGGGGCGCGAGATCGACTTCAAGAACTGCGTCATCCTCCTGACGACGAATGCCGAGTCGGACCAGATGATGAAGATGTGCGCCGACCCCGAGACCGCCCCGACACCCCAGAAGATCGTCGAGACGATCAAGCCGGGGCTCGACAAGGTCTTCAAGCCGGCCTTCCTGGGGCGCATGTCGATCGTCCCGTACTACCCGATCTCGGAAGCCGTCATGAAGCTCATCATCCGACTCCAGCTCGGCCGGGTCGGCAAGCGCCTCATGGAGAACCACGGCGCGACCTTCAGCTACGACGAGGCCGTCATCAACGAGATCGGCAGCCGGTGCAAGGAGGTCGAGAGCGGCGCACGCAACGTCGACTCGATCCTCACGAAGACCGTCCTTCCCGACCTCTCCGGCGAGTTCCTCTCCCGGATGGCCGAGGGAGGGACGATCTCGAAGGTCCACGTCCGCGTCGGCGACGAGGGCAAGTTCGCCTACGACATCTCCTGACGCCCGAGAGTTCGCCTGAAGATCCAGGGCCGGGCTCCCCGAGGGGAGCCCGGCCCTTCCTGCGCTCCCGGCTCGCGTACGAGTGCGGTCTTTGCCCGGGGAATCAGCCCCAGCGCCCGGCCAGCGCGGCGTAGGGCTCGGCGATCGACTGGAACGTCGCGAGGCGCACCGTGTCGGTCCCCTTCAGCGTGAGGAGGGGCATCAGACCCTTCGCCGTCACGGCCTCCATGGCGCGGACGGTGAAGAGGGTCTCCGCGCAGGGGACGGCGTGCTTCTCGCCGTCCTGGGTGACGAGCGCGAACGGGAGGCCCGGAATGTCCTGCGCCGAGCCAGGCCGGAGGCTCCAGCCGTCCTCCAGGAACGCCTCTCCGAGGAGAAGGGCGAGGGCCAGGGCCGGGCTACCCCAGAGGTACTCCTCGTGCACCGGCGGCGAGGAGAGCTCCTCGAACTCGAACGCCTCGACGGCGTTCGTCTCCTTGCCGTACGGAAGGCGGAGGAGGAGGCGTGGCAGCGCGAGGCCGACGTACCGCGCCTCGGGAAGGCGTCGGAGCGCGGCCCACGCCTCGGCCCCCTCGCCTTCGGGTGCGGACCAGTCGTGCGGGTCCGGCGTCGCGGCGAGCGACGCGCAGCCGACGAGCCCCGGCTCGGCGCCGGCGAGAACGGCCGTCCCTGCCTTGGAGGCGATCTTCGCGAGACGTCCCAGAGCTTCGGCGTCCTCCTTCGAGGCGCCGAACGCGCCGAGAACGACGAAGGCGGCCCACGGGTGCGCCCCGGGCGTTCCAACGGTCTTGTCGACGAGAAGCCGGTGGAGACCCGATTTGCCGAGGTCGTCGCCCGCGAGGAGGTCGGACCGAAGCTCCCCCGGCGAGATGTCGACGAGGTGGAGCGTCAGGGGGCCGTCGACGTCCAGGCGCCGAAGGAGGAAGTCGACGCCACGCCAGGCGGCTTCGAGAGCCCGGAATGCGCTGCTTCCGAGGATGGCCCGCATCAGCTCCGTCGGCCTGTCCGGGCCGGCGGCGGCGACCGGAGCCTCCTCCCGGGCCGTCCCGTCCAGGATCCGGTCGAGGAGCCCGGCCGCGGGACGGCTCGTGGCCCGGCGTTTCGCGTCCGCGTCGGAGGCTTCCTTCAGCGCGCCGAATCGCGCGATCCGCGCGAAGAGCGTATCGGGGAGGAAGTCGTCCAGCTCGCGGAATCGGAACACGTCGCCGTCGCCGAGGCGGACCTGCGGCTCGAGGCGTGCGATGGTGGCGTCGAGCGAGTCGAGGTCGACGCGGATCGCCTTTCTTTCGCCGACCGGCGCGCCCGTCTCGACGAGGCCGCGGGCGGCCCGGCCGGAGAAGTCGGCGGCTACGAGGATGCGAAAAGGGGCGTCGTCCTCGGCCCGTGCAGGGCGGGGCTCGGACTCGGCCTCGAGACGGACGTCGATCGCACCGAATGAAAACGGCTTCGCCATCGGGGGAGACCTCCTCGACGATTCGTGTCCTCGAGTATAGGCGGGGAGGAGATAGACTGGAGGTCCCGCAACAAGGAGGTTCCGTTGATCCGCTTCCTGAAGAAGGTGGGGCGGCAGCTCCCGGTTCTCAAGGACATCCACCGCTACATCCTGGCCCTCGAGGGCGAGCGCGAGGAGCTTCGCCAGACGGTGAAGGGGCAACGCGACGACCTGGCCCAGGCGCGCGAGACGATGCGCAGGCTCTGGGTGCCGCCCGGCCATCCGCACTCCCCGATCCCGGACCTCGACGACGTGCGGCGCCGCGAGAGCGAGCTGTTCGGAAAACCCCCCGAGGAGCTCCCCGGCATCGACACGCTCGTCGAGGAGCAGCTGACGGTGATCCGCGAAATGAAGCGCTGGGGCGCCGAACCGCCGCTGCCGGCGGGGACGGAGGGGCGGCGCAGCTCCCCCGACGACCCGGCCTACGGCTGGGGCGACGTCGCGCTCCTGCACGCCGTGCTCAGAAAGCTCCGGCCGCGGCGCGTCGTCTGCGCCGGCGCGGGCCCGTTCGTCCCCGTGCTCCTCGACCTGAACGAGCACGTCTTCGGCCGGACGATCTCGATCACGGTCGTCGATCCCGACGCGGAGCGCCTGCGCCCGCTCCTGAAGGCCGAAGAGGCCGAGAAGGTCCGTCTCCTTCCGGCGCGGGTCCACGAGGTGCCGTTCGACACGTTCACCTCCCTCTCGTCGGGTGACGTCCTGTGCGTCGAGACGAGCCACGTCTCGAGGACCGGGAGCGACCTGAACCACCTCCTCTTCCGCGTGATCCCGAGGCTGAAAGGAGGCGTCCACGTCCACCCCAACGGTGTCTTCTGGCCGTTCGAGTACCCGAGCTCGTGGGTGACCGAGGGGCGGGCCTGGAACGAGGCCTACCTGTGGCGGGCGTTCCTCCTGAACAACGCGGCCTGGGAGATCGCCGTCTTCGCGAGCTTCCTCGA
Organism: Holophagales bacterium; assembly: GCA_016719485.1. NCBI lineage: Bacteria > Pseudomonadati > Acidobacteriota > Holophagae > Holophagales > Holophagales bacterium. The sequence continues at coordinate 247,331 of JADJZB010000029.1, read as the reverse complement.
GACGGCCCACCGGGGGGCGATCCTCAAGGAGCTTCCGCAGTGGCAGCGGACGCGGGGCGGCGGGCTCTGGATCCGAAGGAAGAGCTGAACGCGAGAAGGGTGGCGCAGCCTGCGCCGGCGTCAGGCTTCCTCGAGAAGCTCCGGGTCCTGGGCTTTCACGATCTCGACGAGCTTCTCGCGGAAGGCGTCCTTCAGGCCCGAGATGTCCGAGACCCGCACGAACTCCTCGAACTCCTCGCTCCCGGAGATCTCCGTCGTCTCGATGAGCACCTCGTCGTCCGGGCGGTAGGTCGAGACCGCGGTCGTGATGCAGGTGATCGGGAGGTTCCCGAACTCCGGACGGCGTTCGACGACGACCGGGAACCGGAGCGACGCGAGCATGTCCTTGATGCCGGGCTGCCGGGTGAAGACGTGCTCGACCAGCAGGAAATGGAGGACGAAGCGCCGGAGCTGCTCCTCGGTCCGGTTGCGGTCCGCCAGGACGCGCTTGAGGTCCTCGATGCCGTAGTCGCGGTAGTTGACGACCCACCTCAGCGGAGACGTGATCCGGACGGTCTTGCTGTCCCGATCGCCGCGGGCCGTGTAGGAGTACTCCACCGGCTGCATCTCCAGAGACGCGCTCATCACCTCGAATGGCGACTTCAGCTCCTTCGGGATGTGAAACGGCTTGCTTCCGGCCACCTCGGCGTAGTCGGCCGCCAGGTCCTTGAAGGCTCTGTCGGCGCCCTTGACGAGATCCTTGCCGTGCCCCTGAACGTGCTCGCCGAACATCACCCGCGGCCGCATCAGCGGCTCGACCGTCATCAACGTGCCGCGCAGGTCGGTGCGGAGCGTCTCGGCGAGGGAGCGTGTGAGCTTGCGGAGGGCGATGAACTTTCTGGTGCTGATCGTCGGCATTCGCATCCCTCTCCCGGCGCGTCGGGCCGTTGCCGGGTTGTTCCCGGGGGAGTGTGGTGCGTCAGTCTGGAGCCGTTTTGGTGGCGCGTCAAACCCCGAGAGGGGCGAGGGCCTCCCGCAGGCGCCGGCGCCCCGCCTCGTCGGGGACCTGCAGCGAGAGGGCCTCGACCAGGGCGCCCCAGTTCGGCTGGCGCTTCGATTCCTGTTTCACGAGAACCCGGGCGAGGGGTCCGATCTCGGCTGCGAGCCTCTGCTCGGCTGCCGCGAGGAGGGCGGGAGGGAAGGAGCCCGGGCCAGACGACGAGCCGCTTCCCGATGGCGAAGAAGCCGGCCTGGGCGCCGGACTCGACGGGACCTGGGGTCCACCGGCTCCACCCGCTCCACTGGCTCCTGTGGCTCCTGTGGCTCCTCTCGTCTCTCCGGCCTCTCTGGTGCTGGCAGCCCCGCTTCCGGGCCCGGACGGGCGGGTCGAGGCCGGGCCCGCCAGGACGTCCTTCAGGAACCCGGGCCTGGCGGATGCGTCGGGGATCTGCTCCGCGAGACGCCGGCAGAGATCGCCGAAATCGGCGGCCTCTCTCGTCGCCTTCCTCACGAGGAGGCGCGCCAGCGGACCGACCCGGGCCGCGAGCTTCTCCTCGACGCGGCGATAGACCTCGGCGTCCCACGCCGCGGGTATGGCGAGGGCGCTCGACACGGCGGTCTCGAAAGCGGAGCCGGCCGGGTCCTGGGCGGTCGCCGGAGGGTGCGCCGCGGACACGGAAACGGCCGGTGGGGTCACCTCACCGGCCTGGAGGAGGGCGAACTCGCGCTCGGCTTCCTCGGCGTTCCGCGGCCGCCGGTCCCGCTCGCGGGTCAGCAGGTGCAGGACGGCCACGCAGAACGCCTCCGAGAGCTCGGGGGTGTGGATCCGGGGGTCGGGTGCCCGCTCGTTGAGGTGGCGGGACATGATGACGGCGCTGGAGGGGCCGGGGAACGGGACCTGTCCCGTCACGAGCTGGAACAGCGTGGCGCCGAGCGAGTAGAGGTCGGCCCGGCCGTCGACGTCGGCGCGGCCCTCGATCTGCTCCGGTGAGATGTAATACGGGGTCCCGGCTGCGAAGCCCGTCGATGAAGCTCCCGGGTCGTCGATCTTCTTGGCGAGACCGAGGTCGACCAGCTTGACGATCCCCTTTTTCCCGAGGATCACGTTGTCGGGCTTGATGTCGCGGTGGACGATGCCGGCCGCGTGGGCTACCGCGAGCGCGTTCAGCGTCTGCCGCGCGAGGACGATCGCGTTCTGCTCGGAGAAGCGTCCCCACGTCTTCAGGAAGTGGGCGAGCGAGCGCCCCTCGACGAGCTCCATCGCGAGGAACCAGTGGGACCCGACCTGCCCGAAATCGTAGATCTGGACGATTCCGGGGTGATTCAGCCGTGCGGCGGCGCGCGCCTCCTTCAGGAAACGCTGGACGTAGAACGCATCCTCGGCGACCTGCTCGGAGAGGAGCTTCAGCGCGACCTCGCGCTCGAGCGTGACGTGCCGCGCGCGGTAGACGCGCCCCATGCCGCCCCGCCCCAGCTCCTCCAGGACCTCGTAGCTCCCGAACGTCCGTCCGGGGCCGACCTCGTCGAGCGGCATCGTCGCCGGGGCCTTCCGGCTACTCCTGCTCCAGCATCGCGAGCGCCTTGCGGAGGCTGATCTTCATCCGCCCGAACGAGGAGGCGAGCTGCGCGACCTCGTCGCTCCCGCCGACCTTCACGTCGGGGATGTCCATGTTCCCGAGGCTCACCTGGTCGGCCATCGCCGACAGCTCGCGGAGCGGCCGGATGACGACGAACCTCAGGAGGAGGTTGAGGATGAGGAGCGTGAGCGCGAAGACGCCGGCCAGCGTCAGGATGAGCGTTCGGAAGGCGTCCCGCGCCATCTTCACCGGGAGCGACATCGGCACCGAGACGATCTGGGCGCCGATGATCTCGTTCAGCTTCCACCCGAAGCCGTTGTTCGGGCCGTAAGCCTTCACCTGGGAGGCCGGCGCGATGTCCGGCGTCGTGTGGCAGGCGAGGCACTTCTCGTCCTTGATCCGGATCGGGTGGGAGAGGAAGAGCGCGCGGCCCTGCGGCGTGTCCCGCTCTCCGATGATCTCCATCTTCCGGTCGTCGTTGCGGAAGGCGTGCACGAGGTCGGCTTCCCAGTCGACGGTCCGGTTTCGCGGGTTCGTCGGGTTCAGCGTCGCCTCCTTGTAGGCGTACTCGGGGTTCGTCTTCCGGAGGGCGCTGAAGATCTCGGTGGCGGAGTAGGCGGGCACCGACTGGGGGAGGAACGTCGTCGCGAGCTGGGGCGCGAGCAGCGGCTGGATCTGCCGGATCGTGTAGGTCCGCACCGCGAGGGCCGTCTCCATCATGATCCGCGCGTTCTCGATCACCTGGGTCCGTGCGCTCTTCTGGAGGAGGTCGTGCGAGATCCAGCCCGCGGGAACCAGGGCGAGGGCGAAGACGGCGACCAGGGCGAGGTTGAACTTCGTCAGAAGACTCATCGGGGGATCCCTCCGGAACGTGCGCTGGAGTGTAATGGAGATGCGATCGCAGCCTGTAGGGGGCCGCGGCGGCTGATCCGGACCGACGCGAGAGGAAAGCGGGAGGCGCCGTCATCCATCGGCGCCCCGCGTGCGTCAAGAGGGGCTGGAGGGACTCATGGGAGGTTGGTTCACCGGGGCGTGCCGGTCGTGCGCGCTGGCTTCGATCCTGTTCTTCGCCCTTCCGGCGACCGGGGAGGAGCGTCTCGTCCTCCCGGGCGTGGCGCGCGCGGACGGGGCGTTCGGGAGCCGCTTCGTCTCGACGGTCTGGCTTCACAACCCCTCGGATACGCCCCTCGAGGTCGACCTCGAGCTCCTCGCGGCGACTGGCCGGGCCGGAACGACGCGCCTCGTCCTCGAACCCCGGCAGACGCGCCGCCTGGACGACCCGGTCGATTCCCTCTTCGGCCTCTCCTCGGCGGCCGGATGTCTCCTCGCCCGGGCGGATCGGCCATTTCTTCTCCGGGGGGTCACCGCCAACATCGCGGATCCGCGAGGCACCTATGGCCTCGCCCTTCCGTCCCTCCGCGAGGCCGAGGCCCTGTGGCCGGGCGAGACAGGGATCGCGCCCTGGCTCACGCACACGGCAGCTGCCGGCACCGACTTCCGGACGAACGTGGCGGTGGCCCTCCTCGAGCCGGGGTCCGAGGTGCTCGTGACGATCGTCGACGACACGGGTCTCGTGAGAGGCGAACGGCGTCTCGAGGCGAAGGCGCCGCTCTTCTGGCAGCAGGGGGTCGGCGAGCTCGCATCCGACCCCGAGATCGAGCTCGGACGGGTCGAGGTTCGCGTCCTCAGCGGGTCGGCGGTGGCCTATGCCGCCGTCGTCGACAACGTCACGGGCGACGGACTCCTCGCCCTGGCGCGCCGGACCGACATGCCCTCGGCACCTCCGTTCGCGCTTCTCCTCCCGGGCGCCGCCCGCGCCCCCGGCGCGAACGGAACGCTCTGGCGGACGGGACTGCGCCTGGTCAACCCGGGCCCCGCACCGGTCGAGGTGACGCTCGAAGCCCACGGCGGAGGTGGACGCGTGTCGCGAAGCGTCCCGCCTCGCGGCGCCTTCGAGGAGCCCGACCTCCTCGGCGCGCTGGGAGTCCCGGACGGGAGCGCGGGAGCGGTCCGGGTGACCTCGCCGGAGCGGCTCGCGGTCCTCGGCGCGACCCGGAACGTCGATCCGTCGGGACGGCCAGGGACCTTCGCCGCCTCCCAGGAGCCCACCGCCGAAGACGCCCTCGCGGGCCCGGGTCGAGTCCTCGTCTTCACGGGCCTTTCTGCGGACTCCGGTACGTCGGGCTTCCGGACGAACGTCGCGTTCGTGAGCGGCGCCGCGGGTGCGCGGGGCGGGCTCCGACTCAGGGCCTCGGCGGGAGCGACGCTCGCCGATGCGGTGTTCGACTCCGGCCCGTCGTCGTGGACGCAGCGGTCGCTCTCCGACTGGTTCGGCGGCGCGGTCGTGCCGCGCGGCGCGACGCTCGAGGTGACGGTGGAGGCGGGCACCCTCGACGCCTACGCGAGCGTCATCGACAACGGGACCGGGGACCCCGCGATTCTCCCGCCCGCCTTCCTGCCGGTGACCCCGTGCCCGCCGGCCGGTCCGACTCCGCTTCTCACTTCCTCTTCGTCCCGGGTCGAAGCGGGAAGTCCCGTGGTTCTGAGTCTGCAGGCCCCGGGACGGGGCGCCGGGCGGGTCGTTCCGGGAGACGTTCCGCTCGGGCCCGGCGGGGAGCTTTCCGTCTTCCCGGCGGTTACGACGACGTACCGCTGGATTCCCTCGTCGACGTGTCCCGAGGACCGCTCCGCACCCGTCACGGTCGAGGTCGTCGCACCGGCCGGCGCAGTCCTGACGGAGGGGGGAGCCGTCTCCGGGATCGCCAGCGGGGGGAGCACGTCGTATCGCGGGGTTCCCTTCGGGGCGCCTCCGACGGGTCCCCTCCGCTGGCGGCCGCCCGCGCCCCCGGCCCCGTGGATCGGGGTGCGGCGCGCGGCCACGTTCGGCTCTCCCTGCGCGCAGCTGGACGAGGACGGAAACGTCACGGGCTCGGAGGAGTGCCTCACCCTGAACGTCTGGGCGCCCGCGGTGCCGCCGGCCTCGCCGCTCCCGGTCCTGTTCTTCATCCACGGGGGCGGAAACGCCGCGGGAGCGAGCTCCTACGCGTACTACGACGGGACCGTTCTCGCGGAGAAGGGGCGCGCCGTCGTCGTCACGGCGAATTACAGGCTCTCCTCGTTCGGATGGCTCGCGCAGCCCTTCCTCTCGGCTGAATCCCGCCGCGGCGTCTCGGGGAACTACGGGACGTACGACCAGCTCGCCGCGCTGCGCTGGGTGAAGCGAAACATCGCCGCATTCGGGGGAGACCCGGCGCGCGTCGCGATCTTCGGGGAGTCGGCGGGAGGCGTGAACGTCTGCACGCTCGTCGCGTCGCCGCTCGCCGCAGGCCTCTTCGAGCGCGCCCTGATCCAGAGCGGCGGCTGCGCGCAGCGGCCGCTCGCCGAGTTCGTCGCGTTCGGCAACACGCTCACCGGGAAGGCGGGCTGTGCCCAGGCGGCCGATCCCGCCGCGTGTCTGCGCGCCCGGCCGTTCGAGGATCTCCTGCGCGCCGTCCCGCCCGTCGTCTCGGTCACCTCGTCCTCGGGCCAGCTGTGGGGGCCGGCGGTCGACGGGTTCGTCCTCAGCGCATCGCCCGAGGTCGTCCTCGGGAAGGGGGAGCACAACAGGGTCCCGTTCGCCATCGGGGCCAACGCCGACGAAACGGGATCCGCGGCCCCGCCCATCACGACCGAGGCCGAATATCGGGCGCTCGTCACGGCCCAGGTCGGCGCCCTCGCCCCGCTCGTCCTCGCGCGGTACCCGGTCTCGGCCTACGCCTCGCCGCGGAAAGCCTACGTGGCCGTCACGAGCGACTCCCGCTTCATCTGCCCGTCCCGGCGTTTCGCCCGGGCTGCCGCGAAGGGCGGCTCGCCGGTGTTCCGCTACTTCTTCTCCTATCCGGCGAGCCGTCTCTACGGCGCGGTCCACGGCATCGAGATCCCGTTCGTTTTCGGGAGCTTCGACGCGTTCGCGGGGTACGCGCCCAGCGCGGCGGAGCGGGCGCTTTCGGAGTCGATGAACGCGGCCTGGGCACGGTTCGCTGCGGGGGGAGACCCGAACGGAGAGGGTCTCCCGCACTGGCCGGCCTACGACCCGGTCCGGGACCGCACGCTCGTCTGGGATCTCCCGTCCGGACCGGTCGACGGCGTCCGGACGGACGTCTGCGATTTCTGGGACAGTCTCGTCGCTTCGCTGTGACGGCCACGCCTCCTTGACCTCGGCCTCCCCGTTTCGCTACGGTCGGGCGGGGGGGGCTTCGTGACCGAACGGGGAACGAGAACGACGACCGGCCGCCGGGCGTCCGACGTGGAGCGCCAGCTCGCCGTCGAGGCGGCGGCTCGCGGGGCGGAGGAGATTCTCCGGGCCTACGAGGCGACGCTCGAAGGGTGGATCAGGGCCCTCGACCTCAGGGACGGCGAAACGCAGGGCCACAGCCGCCGCGTCGTCGACCTCTCCGTCCGGCTGGCGGCGGAGCTCGGAGTCTGCGGTGAGCAGCTCGTCCACGTCCGGCGGGGCGCGCTCCTTCACGACGTCGGGAAGATGGCGCTCCCCGACGGAATCCTCCTCAAGGCCGGCGAGCTCGACGAGGAAGAGCAGGCGCAGATGCGGCGCCATCCCGAGCACGCCTGGGAGATGCTGAAAAGGATCGACTTCCTCCGACCGGCGCTCGACATTCCGTACTGCCACCACGAGCGATGGGACGGCACCGGCTACCCGCGCGGACTGAGGGGCGAGGAGATTCCGCTCGTAGCCCGGCTTTTCGCCGTCGTCGACGTCTGGGACGCCCTTCGCTTCGACCGTGCCTACCGGGCCGGCTGGCCTTCCGAGCGCGTCAAGACCCACCTCGCCGAGGGCGCGGGCACGCAGTTCGACCCGCAGGTCGTCCCCGTCTTCCTCCGCATCCTGGAGCGCGACGGAGAGCCGGTCTTCGCCGACTACCCGAACGGTCGGTAGCCGGCCCGGCCGGCTGTTGCGCCTGCCGCTGTGGTCGCGCTACCTCGGTGCGTTCTTCTCCCACGTTCCGTAGATCGGGTTCGGGAGCGCGAAGAACCGGACGCCGAAGTCGCCGAAGGCGGCCTCGGGCTCGCCGCGAAGCGCCTGGCTCTGGTCGGGGAAGTCCTGGATGTTGTCCCCGACCCAGACGAGGATCTCGACGGGGCCGAGGTCGGGGCTCGCGGTGCCGTCGGCGACGCTCCGCCAGCGCCCCTCCTTCCGGTCCTCGCCGTCGTCGGCGCGGCAGACGAGGATGTCGTAGGGGAGCGAGAGGGATCGGAGGTTCGCGGCGACGTTCGCGCAGAGCGAGTGGGCGGTGTTCGTGACCACCGCGACGCGTCCGCCCAGCTTCTGCACGCCGCCGAGGAACATCGCGGCGCCGGGCACGGCCGTGCGCTCGCCGCGTTCCACCCACGCCTTCCAGGCGGGGTCCGTGTGGACGAGGCCCTGCCGCTGGAGCTCGACCTCATAGCCGGAGTTGTCGATGATCGTCTCGTCGGCGTCGACGGAAACGCCCCAGCTCCCGGCGGGCCTCCCGGCGCTCGCCTCCGCGGCGGCTTCGAGGGCCGCCCGGAACGTCTGGATGGTGATCGCGCGGTACTCGGCCGACGCGCGCAGCCAGTGCAGCTCGTCGGTCGGGACACCGGCCGGCCTCGAGGGGAGAGCACCTCCCGTGGGACCGGAAGTCGAGACCGCGGGGGCGGTCCGGGGCGCCGTGGCGACCGGGGCACAGCAGAAGGTCGCGATCGGGAGGAAGAGGACGGCGTAGCGGGCTCTGGGGAAGGACTTCATATGGGAAGGGGAGTCTAGTCGCTTCGGGGCGAGCACCGGAGGGCTTGAATACGGCAGGCCACCGCGCCATCGTGCGCGGGTGCGGCTCTCGATCGTTCTGCTCCTCCTCTGCCCGGCCCTGGCCAGGGCCGCGGGCGTCGTCGGCGGCGGGACGCCCGCCTCGTGTACCGAGGCGTCGCTGAACGCGGCGCTCGCGGGCGGGGGCGTCGTGACGTTCTCCTGTGGCGGCGGGCCCGTAACGATCCCCCTCACCGCGACGAAGACGATCTCGGCGGCCCTGGCGACCGACGTCGACGGAGGAGGCCTCGTAACGCTCGACGGGCAGGACGCGGTGCGGCTCTTCACCGTCGACTACCAGCGGCAGCTCGCCCTCCGGAACCTGACCCTCCGGCGCGGACGCGTCGCCGACTTCGGCGCGGCCGTCCGGAGCCACTACCACGAGCGGGGGACCGCGGCCCTGACGGTCGTGAACGTCCGCTTCGAGGACAACGTCTGCACCCAGGCCGGCGACGACGTCGGCGGAGGGGCGATCTACGTCCAGGGAGGGGTCTCGACCGTGGACGGGAGCACTTTCCTGAGGAACCGGGGCGGGAACGGGGGTGCCATCGGCTACCTCGGCGGCGACGGGACCGGCCCGGCGAACGGACTGACGATCCGGGACACCACCTTCATCGGCAACGAGACGCAGGCCCGGGTCTCGAGCTTCGGGGCGACGGGGGGCGCGCTCTACGTCGACGGGGCGGGTGACGGCGAGGTGCGCGTCGAGCGCTGCACCTTTCGCGACAACGTCGCCTGGGCAGGGGGCGCCATCCACTCCGTCATGTACCAGAGCCCGCAGGCTCTCGTCGTCGTCGACTCGACGTTCCTCGAGAATCGGGCCACCGGCGGGAACGGGGGCGCGATCTACCACCAGGACGGCTCGCTCACGTTCACCGGGTCGCTCGTCGCGGGGAACCGCGCCTTCAGCCAGGGGGGCGGCCTCTGGCTCTATCACCCGACCGCGGCGAACATCACGAACGTCACGTTCACGGGGAACCGGGCCGAGGGCGCCGTCGCCCCGTTGGGATACGCCATCGGAGGGGCGTTCTCGATCTACCCGACCGGCGCGAACGTGACGCTCTCCCACCTCACGGTCACGCGCAACCACGCAGGCTGGACGGGCGGCGGCATCACCATCGCAGCTCCGGCCTCGAACGTGACGATCCGGGCTTCGATCGTCGCCGACAACACGGCGGCGAATGGCGGCAACCCCTGGAACATCGGGAAGAACTGCGACGTCGGCTCGCCGCAGATGACGAATGGCGGAGACGTGATCGAGTTCCCGGAGCGAAACGTCGGTGACGGAAACGACGAGAACTGCGTGGCGGTCCCGGTCGTCGCCGAGCCCCTCCTCGGCCCGCTCGCGGACCACGGCGGCCTCGTGGAGACCGTCTCACTCCTCCCGGGGAGCCCGGGCGTCGACGGGGCGTTCGCGGGCTGCCACGCGGCCGTGGACGCGCGCGGCGCGACGCGCCCCGCGGGCGTGCGCTGCGACGTCGGAGCCTTCGAGGGAACCGAGTCGGCGGTGAGGTTCTTCGCCGTCACGCCGTGTCGTGTCCTCGACACGCGTCTCGGGTCCGGGGCGCCCGTCGCCGCGAACGGCACGCTGACGTTCGACGCGGCCGGGACCTGCTCGGTCCCGGCCGATGCGCGCGCCGTCGCCGTGAACCTCACGGGTGTGGGACCCGCCGCCGACGGCCTGCTGCGCCTGTTCGGGGCCGGAACCGCGACACCCGTAACCCAGGTCCTGGCCTTGCGCGCGGGACGGACGCGGGCTTCCGCCGCCGTCGCCGTACCGGGTGCCCTCGGCCGGCTGACGGTCCGAAACGACTCGGCCCAGCCGGTGCACGTCGTCCTCGACGTGTCCGGCTACTTCCGCTGAGAGGGCCGGCACACCATCACGACGCGCGGGCCGGCCGGCGCGGCAGGCGAAACGTGAAGGACGCGCCGGCGCCGACGGCTCCTTCCGCCTCCACGCGGCCGCCGTGCCGGGCGACGATGCGCCCGACGATCGCGAGGCCCACGCCGAGACCTGCGAACTCGGACTCCGAGTGGAGCCGCTGGAAGACGCCGAAGAGCTTTCCGGAGTACCTCATGTCGAATCCCGCGCCGTTGTCCCGGACCCGATAGACCGTCTCGTCACCCGACTCTTCACCGGTGGCCTCGACGACCGGCACCGGGGACTTCGACGAGAACTTCACGGCATTCGCGAGCAGCTCTTTCCAGACCCTGAGCAGGAGATCCGGGTCCCCCTGGCTCGCGGGAAGGCTCCCGATCCTCAGTTCGGCTCCCGTCCCGGTCTTTCCGTCTGCCTGGATCTCGGCCCAGGCCCGACGCGCCAGGGTCTCCATGTTCACGTCGACGAGCCGGAGCGGCCCGCGGCCGATGCGCGTGTGGGTCAGGAGGTCGTCGATGAGCCTGCCCATCCGCTGCGAGCTCGCGCGCACCACGCCGAGCCGGTGCCGGCTCTCCTCGTCGAGCGCGTCCGAAGCGTCCTCGAGGAGCATGGCGGCGAACCCGTCGATCGAGCGGAGAGGAGCGCGCAGATCGTGGGAGACGGTGTAGGTGAACGTCTCCATCTCGCCCAGCGCTCCCTCCAGCTCGGACGTCCGTTCCTGCACGCGCGTTTCGAGCGTCAGGTTGAGCTGACGAATGTCCTCCGTCCGACGGGCGATCGTGGCTTCCAGCTCGTCCCGGCCTCTTCTCAGGGCGGCGAGCCGCAGCCTGTGCAGGCCGAAGACGGAGGCCCCGAGCGCGACGAGAAGCACGCCCTTGAAGAGCCAGGTCTCCACGAAGCGGGGCGGAATCCGCACGACCACGACCGACGGGCCGGGGGAGGAGTGCCCGTCGTGGTTCTTCGCCGTGGCGCGAAAGGTGTACGTCCCCGGTTCCAGGTTCGTGTAGAAGGCCCGCCGTCGGCTCCCGGCTTCGACCGGACCGGGATCGATGCCTTCGAGCTCGTAACGGAACGAGAGGGTCGCGGGTGCGACGAAGCTCGGAGCCGTGTAGCGGAATTCCAGGCCCCGCGTGCCCGCCGGGAGCTCGAAGGGGCCGGGCCCGCTCCAGGTGCGCTCCCCGGCGATGATCTCCTCGACGACGACGGCCGGAGGCGGCGGTGCGTTCTCGATCGCGCCAGGGTCGATGATCACCGCGCCCCGGTACGACGGAAAGGCGAGGCGGCCGTCGGCCATCCGGATGCCGGTGGGCTGCTGTCCCCCTGCGAACGTCGGGCTGCGGAGGCCGTCGCTGGTTCCGTAGGCGGTAAATGGGACCTTCGTCGTCCGTCCCGAAAAGAAGGAGTCGATATCCGCCTTGTGGACGCGGGAGAGACCCCGGTTGGAGGTCAGCCAGAGGTCCCCGATGGCGTCGTCGACGATGCCCAGGATCGTGTCGTCGAGGAGGCTGTCTGAAGCGGTCAGGCTCTCGAGGCGGCCGTTCATGAAGCGGGTCAGGCCGCCGGCGGTGCCAATCCAGAGGACTCCCTCGAGGTCTTCGTGAAGGGTGAGTACGCGATTGTTCGCCAGGCCTTCGGCAGTCGTTCGCTTGACGAGGTGGCCCGCCTCCCAGGCAAATAGCCCCTCGTGCGTGGCGATCCAGATCGTTCCGGCCCGGTCCTCGAGGAAGCCGATGACGCGCCGGAGCGGAGCCGGCTCGCCCGGGAAGGCGGGCCCGAGCCGTCCCGCCGTCACGCGCTGCGCGCCGCCGGAGGTCCCGACCCAGACGGAGCCGTCCCGGGCTTCGAGGAGGCCGCGCACGTCCTCCGACGGGAGGCGGCCCTCTCGAACGAGCGGGGTCGCGCGTCGACCGCTCACGCGGAAGGCGCCGGACGTGTAGGTGCCCACCAGCAGGGACCCGTCGGCGGATTCCGACAGGCTGGAGATCTCGTCCGTCCCGAAGCCGTCACCGGCGCCGAGGACCGTCACGACCCCGTTCTCGACCCGGTTGAGGCCGCCGCCGGCGGTTGCGATCCACAGGGCGCCGTCGCGGGTCTGGAGGACGGCCCGCGTGTTGTCGCTCGAGAGGCCTTCCGGCACCCCGAGCGGGAGGAATTTCCCGTCGGTGAGGCGATTGAGGCCGCCGACCCACGTCCCGATCCAGACGTTCCCTTCACGGTCCGAGCCGAGGCTCCAGATCTGGTCGTTCGAGAGCCCGTTCTTCGAGGAGAGGAGGTCGACCCGCCCGTCGCGAACCCGGGCGACTCCGCTTCCCCAGGTCCCGACCCAGAGCGTCCCGTCCCGGTCCACGTGAAGGGCGGAGACCTGCTCGGTCGGAAGGCCTCGGACCCGCGACACTTCGACGCGGCCGGAGTCCCTCACCGTCAGGAGCCCGCCCCCCGCAGTTCCCACCCAGATACCGCCGTCGGCGTGGGGCGCGACCGAGCGGACGACGTCGCTCGAGAGCCCTTTCGAGGTGTCGACGACGGTGATCATCCCGTTCCGCATCCGGAAAACGCCCTTCCCGCTGGTGCCGACCCAGAGATCCCCGGCACGGTCGCGGCAGATCGAGCGCAGGTCGTTGCTCGGGAGGCCGTCCGCCGTCGTGAACGCCGTCTTCTCCTTGCCCCGGAACCGCAGGAGGCCGGCACCGCTCGTCGCGACCCAGACGTCGCCGTCCGGGGTCTCGCACATCGACCAGGCCGTGACTCCCTGTGCGAGCCCGGCGTCGAGGCTCGTGATGATTCCGGCTTCGAGGCGGGCGACTCCTCCGGACAGGCCGATCCAGAGCCGGCCCCTGGAGTCCTCGAGGAGCGACGCGATGGAGCCGCTCCGCAGCTCGGGATTCGTCCGTTCGTCCCAGACGCGGAAGCGCACGCCGTCGAACCGCGCAAGGCCCTCCTGGGTGCCGACCCAGAGGTATCCGTCGCGAGTCTGGAGCAGGGACTGGACCGTATCCTGGGGAAGGCCCTTCTCCGACTGCCACGCGTCGAGGCGGTACTGCGTCAGGGACTTGGCGGGGTCGAGGGCGACGGCGGAAGAGGGGCAGAGCACCCGAAAAGCGAGGGCGCAGGCGAGAACGCGCACGGCGGCAGCCACTGCATCACGCCAGCGCACTGGCCCGCGCCACGGTCCCGAGAGATCGCACCACCGGCGATTCTAGGCTTCCTTGGGCGGGATTCCGGTCGTTCTTCTTGACGCCCTCCCCGCCCGGCCGGAGCATTCCCCGATGCTCCAGCTGAAGGACGTCCTGAAGGTGTACGAAGGCAAGGCGCGCGTCGTCGCGCTCGACGGGGTGTCGCTCTCGATCGGCGACGGCGAGATGGTCGCGGTGATGGGGCCGTCCGGCTCCGGGAAGTCGACCCTCCTCAACCTCATGGGCGGCCTCGACGTGCCGACGTCGGGGGCGCTCCTCGTCGCCGGAGCGGACCTCGCGACGAAGAGCGAGGAGGAGCGTTCGCTCTTCCGGAGAACTCACGTCTCCTACGTCTTTCAGGCCTACCACCTGATGCCGACGCTCACGGCGGCGCAGAACGTCGAGCTGCCGCTCCACCTCGCGGGAAGGCCGGCGGCCGAGGCGCGGGAGAGGGCGCTGAAGACCCTCGCGGAGGTCGGCCTCACCGCGCGGACGACACACCTTCCCGACGAGCTCTCCGGCGGCGAGAGGCAGAGGGTCGCCATCGCGCGGGCGCTCGTCACCGGCGCGCCGCTCCTCCTCGCCGACGAGCCGACCGGAAACCTCGACACCGCGCGGGGCGAGGAGATCCTCCAGCTGCTGAAGGCGATCCACGCGGCGCGCAGGACGACGATCGTCATGGTGACGCACGACCCGAACGCCGCGGCGGCGTGCGAGAGGGTCGTGAGATTCCGCGACGGGCGCGTCGTGGAGGACACGCGCGGGTGAGGTTCCTCCTCCGGACGCTCTCGCTCTCCTACGTGAAGCGCCATCGCGCCAAGACGGGGCTGACGCTCCTCGGCGTCGTCGTCGGCGTCGCGACCTACGTGGCGGTCGTCGGGGCGCGGGGGAGCCTCCTCGGAGGCATTCGCGAGACGGTCGACCGGATGGCGGGGAAGGCCCAGCTGCAGCTGACGCAGGAAGGGGGCGTCCCCGAGGAGCTCCAGGAGGCGATCCGCGAGCGGCCCGGCATTCGCGCGCAGTCGCCCGTCATCGAGCAGGTCGTGGTTCCCGAGCGGGGCGAGCTGGGAAGCCTCCTCGTCCTCGGCGTCGACCTCCTCGGTGACCGGGAGATGCGCGACTACGGCTTCGAGGGGGAGGACGCCGACCTCGACGACCCGCTCCTCTTCCTCGCGCAGGCTGATTCGGTCGCCGTCGCCCGGCCGCTCGCCGAGAGAGCGGGGCTGAAGACGGGCGACGTCCTCGTCCTGAAGCTTCCCGCCGGGCCGCGAAGCGTGACGATCCGGGGGCTCCTGACGCCGAAAGGCTTCGCCGAGGCCTTCGGCGGGAACCTCGTCGTCATGGACGTCTACGCGGCGCAGGAGCTCTTCGGGCGCGGACGCCGCTTCGACCGGCTCGAGGTCCGCCTCGAGGAGGGCGTGGCGCTCGAGGCGGCGACCGCGTCCCTGCGGGCCGTCGTTCCCCGAACGTGAAGGTCGAGACGCCCGACCGCAGGAGCGGGCAGATGGAGAAGCTCGTCGCGAACTTCGCCGCCGGCTTCGACGTGACGAGCGGCTTCGCCCTCGGCCTGGGGGCGTTCCTGATCTACAACGCCTTCAGCGTCGCCGTGAACCGCCGCCGCCGCGACATCGGCACTCTCCGCGCGCTCGGCGCCACGCCCCGGCAGGTCCGGGCGCTCTTCCTCCTCGAGGCGCTCGCCCTCGGCCTCGTCGGTTCGATCCTCGGCGTTTTCGCGGGGATCGGCCTCACCCGCGCCGCGCTCGACGTCATGCGGCAGGGGGCCGAGCAGGTCTACGGCGTCGCCGCCTCCTCCGAGGCGCGCCTCACGCTCCCGCTCGTCCTCCAGGGTCTCGCCCTCGGCCTCCTCGCATCGCTCGTCGGTGCGTTCGCACCGTCGCGTGCCGCCGCGGCCGTCTCGCCGACGGAGGCCTTTGCGAAAGGGGTCCACCAGGCGGGAGGGGCCTGGAGCGGCCGGCGCGTCGCCGCGGGGCTCGCCCTCCTCGCGGCGACCGTCGCCTTCGGCGCGCGGCCCCCCTCGCCGGGATGCCGATGATCCTGGCGATCGTCGCGCTCGGGGCGTTCTCCGCGCTTCTCCTCGTCGGCCCGATCTCGCATCGCCTCCTCGCGCTCGGGGCGCCGCTCGTCGCGCGCCTCTTCCCGGTGTCGGGGCGCCTCGCCTCCGACGCCCTCCTCTCGTCCCCGCGCCGGAGCGCCGGGACGGTGACGGCGATGACGCTCGCCCTGACGTTTGCCGTCGGGATCGGCGGCTACATCGAGGCGACGACGGCGACGCTCGTGCGGTGGATGAGGGACATCCTCACCTCCGACATCTACGTCCGCGCCTCGGCGAACTTCGCGCGCCCCGACTACCGCTTCGCTCCCGAGGTGAAGGACGACCTCCTGGCGGTCCCGGGCGTCCGTTCCGTCGAGTCGTACCGGGCCCCGCGGCTCGACTACCGGGGGGAGACGATCGTCCTCGCCTCCATCGAGATGGAAGCGATGCTCGACCGCACCCGGCACGACTGGGTCGAGGGGAGCGAGGAGATCGCCCGACGCGAGGTGGGGCGCGGCGCCTCCTGCACCGTATCCGACAACTTCGCGCGGAAGTTCGGGATGGGGGTCGGCGACGTCGTCGAGCTGCCCGGGGCGCGCGGGACCGTCCGCTTTCCGATCGCCGCCGTCGTGAAGGACTACACCTCGGATCGCGGGACGGTCTTCGTCGACCGCCGGACGTTTCTTGCCGCATTCGAGGACGACCGGGTCGACGTCTTCGACGTGAACCTCGCTGCCGGGGCGGACGCGGGCGAGGTCCGCGACGCCATCCGCACGAAGCTCCAGGGGAGGATGCCCGCGCTCGTCTCCACGAAGCGGGAGTTCGTGGCGGACGTCGAGAAGGCGATCGACGCCTTCTACGCTCTCATGCAGGTGACGCTCGTCCTCGCCCTCGCCGTCGGCGTCCTCGGCATCGTCACGTCGCTCCTGATCTCCGTCGTCGAGCGGACGCGCGAGATCGGCCTCCTGAAGGCGCTCGGCGCCGTCGGCGGGCAGATCCGGAGGAGCGTCGCCCTCGAGGCGCTCGCGATCTCCGCGGCGGCCCTCGTCCTATCCCTGCCGCTCGGCACGCTCCTCGCGCTCTTCGTCGAGAAGACCGTCGCCGTCGCGTTCGCTGGCTGGAGCCTCCCGCACGAGACGCCGTGGCTCCTCCTGGGCCAGCTCGTCGTCGCCCTGCCGCTGCTCTCGGCCGCTTCCGCATGGATCCCGGCCCGGCAGGCGGCGCGCACGCCCGTCACGGAGGCCCTCGAGTATGAGTAGACGCCGCTTCACGCTCGCCGCGTTCCTCGCGGCCCCCATCCTTCTCGCGGCCGTCGCCCGGCCCGCCGTTGCCGACGAGGCGCGGTCGCTCCTCGTCCAGTCCGAGGAGCGCCACAGGACGAAGAGCCAGGAGTACGAGGGAGACCTCGTCGTCACGTCGAAGGACGGCAGGGAACGCCGCAAGAGCTGGAAGAGCTACCGGCTCGGCTACGCGGGCGACTCGAAGATGCTCATCCGCTTCACGGCGCCACCGGAGGTGAAGGGGGTCGGGTTCCTCTCCCTCCCGCGGCCGGGAAAGAACCCCGACCAGTGGCTCTACCTCCCGTCGATGAAACGCGAGCGCCGCATCGCCGCGCAGGACCGGAGCGCCTCGTTCGTCGGCACCGACTTCAACTACGAGGACATGGAGGAGCTCGACCACGAGAAATACGACGCCAAGCTCCTCGCGGAGGAGGCCGTGGCGGGCCAGCCCTGCTTCGTCATCGAGGCGCGGCCCCGCTCCGACGCGGGGAAGAGCCTCTACGAGAGGAAGCTCCTGTTCCTGCGCAAGGACATCCTCTACCTGGTCCGGATGGACCTCTTCCGCCCTGGCGAGAAGGAGCCGGGCAAGCGCCTCCTCCTCGAGGACGTCGCCCTCGTCGACGGCCGCCACGTCGCCCGGCGCATGACGATGCAGGACCTCGGCAAGAGGTCGACGACCGTCATCCGCCTCGAGAAGCTCGCCTTCGACCGGCCGCAGCCCGCAGGGCGCCACACGCTCCAGAACCTCGTGCGGGAGGGGGGCGACTGAGAACCCCGCAGCTTCCGGCTCGGGTCCTGGGCGCGATCCTCGTCGCGATGGCATCTGCGGGGAGCGCGTCCGCCCAGACCTGGAGCGGCTTCGTCGAGACCCGGGGATTCGCCTACGCGGACCGCGCCTCGGAGCGCGACCCCTGGGTCGTCGGCTGGGCGACCGCGCAGGGGACCGTCGAGCAGAGGGTCTCTGCCATCTCCGTGCGGGAAGCCTGGGTGTCGTGGAGCGTCGCGCCGACCGTCGACGTCGAGGCGGGGCGCTTCCTCCTGGGGTGGGGCAAGACCGACGGCTACTCGCCCGCCGACGCCTTCCTGCCGCGTGACCTGACCGACCCGTTCGCCGACGAGAAGCTCCCACTCTGGGGCCTCCGGACCCGGGGCCAGGCCGGCGCGCTCCGCTTCGACGGCGTCTTCGTTCCGCTCGGGACGCCGTGGCGCGTTCCCGTCTCCTCGCCCCGATTCGCGCCAGTCGATTCCACTGTTGCGGGTCTTCCCGTCGTCCTCGTCGACGGAGAGAACGACCTCCCACGCACGGGATGGGGCGCCCTCCGCCTCCTCGCGACGTTCGGCGACTGGGACGTCGGGGCCTGGGGGCGCACCGGCATACGCCCTGCGCCCCTCCTGACGCCGCGACCCGACCGCGCCTTCCTCGACGGCGATGCGGTCGCCCTTCCGGCCGACCGCCGCTACGCGCGGGAAGACGCCGTCGGCGTCGAGCTCTCCCGCGTCACTGGCGCGTGGGTCCTTCGGGCCGAGGGGGCGGCCCTCTTCTCGGACGATCCCGGGCTCGGCGACGCGCTCGTCTGGACCGTGGGCGCCGAGCGGGCTTTCGGCGACGGGACTCTTCTCCTCACGCTCGCCGCGAATGCGAGCGCCACCCCCGTCGACCCGCTCCTCCTCTTCGACCGGGCCATCCTCCCGGCCTTCCTCGCCATCTGGCAGCGGACCGAGCGGTGGGGAAGCTGGCGCGCCGTCTGGACGCAGGGCCTTCGCCACGGCGACGGCCTCGTGAAGGGCGAGGTCTCGTGGAACGCGACGGACGCGCTCGCCCTCACCCTCGGCGCCGACGTCCCCTACGGCTCGAGGTACGGACCGTTCGGGTCCCGACCCGACCTGAGGCGCGTGCGGGCCGGCGTCCGGTCGAGCTTCTGACCGAGACGCATCATCTGACGAGCGAGCACCCGAGGTAGCCGAACAGGACGACGCAGAGGGCGATCTGGCCGTAGAGCCAGATCGGGCCCTTCCGGCGTTCGAGCATGGCGAGCTTGCGCCCCCGCCGTCTCTCCGCCGGCGCCTGCGATATCGCACCCGCTCGGGGGTCCTTCCGGACCTGCTCGAGGATGGCGCGCGCCTCCAGGCGGGCGAACTCCCGATCGTCTATGACTGGTCGCAAGGAGCCCGGCGAGGCGACGCGGGACCGCGTGAGCGGCGGCACGGGAAGATGTGGCGTGCGGCCGGAAGAGGACGACCTCGTGCCGTTCGACGATCGACACGCAGCGGCCCCCCGCCCTTGCCCTGCCCCGCGAGGGCGCTGGCCCGGCCCCGGCTGGGCGCCTGCTGCTGCTATCGCGCAATCGGCGCTTCTCTCTTGTGCCAGGCCGTCGGATTTGCCTTGCGACCTGTTGGCCCATGGGTTGCTCATCAGATCGCGCCTCTACCGTCCGTCCCGCCAGGAGGAGGAGCAGACCCGAATGACATACCGCGCGCATTGGCTTCTCGCCCCCTGCCTCCTCCTCTCCTTCGGGGCACTGGCTGCGCCGGCGGATGAGACCCGTGGGATGGGGTGTCGGCCGGTCACCCTCCCGTTCGACGGCGAAGTCGCCATCCGGCCCCCGGAGGTGGAGGCGTGCGTCGAGTTCCAGATCGTGAAGGCGGGCCTCCTCCTTTTCGGGGGAGTGCCGGCCGGCCTCGACGGGGAGCTGGTGATCGAGCGGACGGTCGAAGGTGAGGACGAGCCGGCCTCGTTGGCGGGCTTTGCGATCAGCGGGGGCGGAGAAGGGCGTGCCGGGGCGGTCCGGGTCACCTCGGGCCGATACAGGGCCGTTGTAAGGGGCCGCCCCTGGGCGCCGGCTTCGGTCATCCGGGTGACGCTTTCCGAGCGGCCCTGGCGTCCGGGCGGGTGGCGGGAGCTCCTCTCGACGTCCGGAAAGATCGAGGCCGGGAACGGTGTCGTGAGTGCCCGGGAGCGGAAGACCGTCTCGGGGGTCGTCCTCGAACGTGCCGGCGCCTGGGAATCGGTCTCCCACGTCGAGGTGATGCGAGACGAGGCCTCGGGCGCCGTGCTGGTGCCCCGGACCGCGTCCGGGGTGTTCCCCCGCGAAGCCCGCGCCGGTGGGGCCGAGAGCGACTGGAGAACGTGGTCGGACTTGCCTTCCGAAGGGGTCCTCCTCTCGTTCCCGTCCGCGGATCTCGGCGACTCCGGCGTTGCCCTGCGCGGCGTCTCACCCGGCCCGGTCATCCGGGCCGACGAAGTGGCTGGGGCGATCGACCCGGACGCCCCGATGGGGCGCACACTCGGCCGGCCGGGTTACGCGCTCGACCTTCACCTCGTCGAGCCGACGGACCTTCGCGCACGCGTCGACAGTCCGGACGGCCCGGTCATCGTTCGGTTCCGGGACGAGAACGGGACGCTCCTGGCGGAGGACGACAGGGGCGACGCCAGCGCCGAAGCGTGGATCGCTGCGGAGGCGCTCGCCGTCCCCGCGAGGGGCCGAAACCTTCGGGTCGAGATCCTCCTCAGGGATGACCGCGGGAAGCGATGCTCGTTCGACGTGGAGGGGACGAAGAGAGGCTCTCTCACCCTACGCCCGGCCGGCGAGCTGCGGCTGGACGCGAAAGGCGCGGGTCTTCGCCGGCGGGCGCGCCTCTTCGAGGGGGAGTGCCGCCGGCCCTGCCGTATCCGGCTGACGACGCCGGAGTCGGTGCCTTCCGCGGTGCTCCGGGCGGACGGGTCCTTCGAGGCGGTCTCGCGGGCCGCCGTCCCCGCGGACCTCCTCCGCGTGGGCGACGCCGCCGTCGTCCGATCCCTTTCTGCCGCCTCCGACGAGTCCATCCTCCACCGTCACGGCGTCGACCGGCCCGACGATCTCGAGGAGGGCGCCCGCGGCGTCATCCGGATGTTCCAGGGCCGCGAGTTCGCGGGGCTCCAGACCTCCGGATCCGAGCTCGAAGGCGTGGCCACGGCGGGGCTGGCTCCGGAGGGCTACGGCGGACCGGAGAGATTCCAGCTCCTCGACTTCACCGCCGGCGCTTCCGGCCCGCTCCTGTTCGCCCTCTTCGACGACTCCGCAGCCGTTCCGCAGGTGGAGGTCATCGAGACGCTCTTTCGCGAGCGGGCCTCCCGGGAGAAGTCTTCCCTCGAGCCGCTCGTCGAGTACCTCCCGGGCTGGATGGAGGCCGTATCCGAGGTCGAGGTGACCGAGCCCGGCCTCCTCGAGGCGGAAATACCGGACCCGGAAGGGCGCTTCGAGTTTTCCCTCTGGGATCCCGCCGGCAAGAGGATCGCCCGGTCCCGTCCCGCTTCCGACGTCGGGTGCTCCTGGGGCTGCCCCCACTCTGCGGACGGGGAGTGCGACGACGGCCGGCCCGGAGCGGTGTCTGCCTCGTGCCCTCCCGGGACCGATTGTGCCGACTGCCTGGCGATCCCCCGTGCCCGCCCGGCGTCGCCCGTGCTCGAGCTGAGGAAGTGGCTTCCGGCACCGGGCCGGTACCGGCTCCGGATCGCGGCCGCACGCATCCCCAAGGGCTCGATTCCCTACTCCTTGCGGTGGAAACACCGGTCGGGAACTCCCCTCGAGAGGGTCGTCCGGCCGGCAGAGGTTGGGCAAATAGCCGCGTTCTTCGAGACGACCCGTCCGACCTGGCGGCGCAGGGTCCGTACGGACGCGGGCCGGGAGACGCTCGTGGAGCTGGAGCTCCCTTCGGCCCTGCCGGCGCGTCTCGAGCTCCTCGACGAAGGGGGAAAGCGGCTCGCGGTCACCGACAGCGGCGCGAGCGCCCCGAGCGTCGTCGCCCTCCTGCCGCCCGGTCCGGATCGGGAGATCGAGATCGTGGCGTCGACCGCCACTTCGGTGCCCAGCGCCTCCCTCACCGTCTTCTCCCTTTCGCAGCCCCTGGGTGTCGTGAAACCGAAGCGTCTCGCCCCCAGGCCGGAGACGCGCCCGCCCGCACCGCAGGTCGAGCTCCCCACGGGCGCGGCGCTTCCCGCCTCGCTCCAGGCGCTCCGCGGAAAGGTCGTCGTCCTCGAGTTCTGGGCCTCGTGGTGCGCCCCTTGCCGTGAAGCGTTGCCGGCCGTCGAGAGGCTCCACCGGACCTTCGGAGGGCGGGACGTCGTCGTCCTCGGCCTCAACAGCGAAGCCGCGCCAGTCCGCGGCCGGGCCGTCTCCGAGCTCGGTCTGACCTTTCCCCAGGTGCCGGACGAGGACGAGCGCATCTGGGCGCTCTTCGCCGTCGAGGAGCTCCCGAGGACCATCGTCGTCGACCGAAGCGGCCGGGTCTTCGCGGACCTGAAGGGCCTCCTCCCGCCCGGGCGCCTTCGCGCGCTCGTCGAGCTCGCGCTCGCGGAGCCCGCCTCGTGACTCGCCCCATCGCCAGGGCCCGGGTTGCGCGGCTCGCGCCAGGCGTCCCGCTCGCCGCCGCCGTCCTCGCGGCGGGCCTCCTCGCCGGCTGTGCCCGAAGTGAGGAGGCGCCGCCCATCGGGGGCACGCTCCAGGACCTCGAGTCCTCTTTCGGCTCCCTCGAGGGGAAGAGCAACCGCCGGCTCGCAGGGCTCCATGCGCGCTGGCTGGAGAAGTACGTCTCCCGCCGCCCGCTCCCGGCGGACACCGAGGAAGCGTTCGACAAGCTCACCGGCGTCTACAACGAGCTCGACGACGCGCGAGCCGTCCTCCGAACGAACGACAGGTATCGCAAGGTGATCCCCGTGCCGGCCAGAGTCGACCTGGTGGCGGAGGAGTTCCTCGCCTGCGTCGAGCTCCCCTCCGAGCTCGACCGGGCGCTGGGGCTGGTGAAGCGCCTGGCCTCGGCGAAGCCTCCCGACGAGCACCGGATCCACGAGTACCGCCTGCGGCTGTACGACGCCCTCGTCGACGAGGACCGGGTGAGCGATGCCGCGGCGGTGATCGAGGCTGCCGCGGCGAGCCCGCTCGTGACCGAGAACTTCGGCGTCCCCGCGGAGGTGGAGCCCCGCCGGCGTCACCTGTCGGCGATCGGCAAGCGGCCTCCGCAGTTCTCCGCCGAGACCGTCGGCGGAACCGTCGTCAATCTCCATGCGCTCGAGGGCAAGGTCGTCCTGATCGTCTTCTGGGCGACCTGGTCCGGGTCGAGCCGGGACGAGATGCCGGGGCTCGTCGAGCTCTATGCCAGGCACGAGGACGACGGCTTCGAGATCATCGGCGTGAACGAGGACGAGGAGGAGCCCCGGTCGCGAGACCTCCGAGCGTTTCTCGACGAGGAGAAGGTCACCTGGCCGCAGATCGTCGACCGTCTTCGCGGCGACGACCGTCTCGACGAAGCGTACGAGATCGGCAGGCTCCCCCACACCGTCCTCCTCGATCGGAAGGGGAAGATCCACCGGGTCGGGCTCACCGGTGACAGCCTCGCGCGGGCCGTGGGGAAGCTGATCCGCGAGCCTCGAGGTTGACGAGACCGCCATGGCGCCCGAGCTCTTCATCATGCCCCTCAGCCGGTACGTCACCGGCGACTACGTCACCCCCGCCATGGCCTCGGCGTGGGGACGCGACGAGGTCGCCACCGTCGTCCAGCCCGGGAGGGACCTGATTCACCGTTCCCGCGGCGTCCCTCTGGGCGGCGAGACCGCGGCGATCGACCGGCGGCTCGCCCGCGAGCAAATCGAGATCGTCCTGAGGGAATTCACGCCCGGCCTGCGTCCCGAGGACCTGTGGCGCGAGGATTCGGCTGAGCCCCCGCGATTCCACCTCGTGCACCGCTCTTCGGAAATCGCGTTCCGAAACGAGATGCGGAACGCCCTCTCGGCGACGACTCCGTTCCGCAGCCTCCTGAGGCGGCTGCGGCCCCGGCCCTCGCATTTCCTCTCCTGCCTCGTCTTCCTCCCCGTCCGGCTCTCGAAACCGATCGTCCTGGTGCTCGAGGCGATCGGTGTCGGCAAGCCAAGGAACGTTCTCGGCGGCTCGCTCTTCGCGCTGCGAGCCGAGCTGTCGGCCTCGAAGCCGTCCGAGAGATCCACCCCCGCCCGTTCGGCGTGGCTCGAGGCGACCGACGAGGCGATCGAGCTGAAGCTGCCCTTGATCCGCCATGAATGAGGGCGGGCATGAGCCGAGCGTTCCGGAGGATGCGGCATGATTTGGGCACTGCCCCCATTCGACCTCGACTTCAAACCTCTCGAGTCCTGTAACGCGCGCCCTCCGGAGACCCCATGGCCCTGCTGAGAATCAGCCCGCCGACCGCCCTTCCCACGTCCTGCCAGCTTGCTGGGGACCTCTCCCGCTGGATCAAGGACGCCGGGAATCTTCCGGCGGCTCAGGCTCTCCTTCCGGCTCTGGACGCCGCGCAGGTCGAGGCTCGCGAGCGCATCCTCGAGATCGAGCTGGCCTGCCAGGACGGCGTCGATCCGGATCTCGTCGACAGGTTTCGGGGCTGGATCAGCGTTCCGAGCGATCCGACGGCCCCATCTCCAAAGCCGGGCCGGGAGGCGGCGGCCGGCCCGGTGCCGGCTCGGCTCCGGCTCCGGGAGCACCCCCTGGCCGAGCCCCCGGTCAGCCGGGCGGGGGCGGCGCGCGCTCCAGTCCTGGCCGTCCTTCTGGGCCGGCCTCCGGATGAGACCGCCCGGGCGACGGTCGAGCGGCTGGCCGAGGACCGGCCGGTGATCATCCTGGCCGTGCCCGCGGGCGCTCCCTGGGCGGCCGAGCTCTCCTCGGCGCTCCAGCCGCTGGTCTGGTCGGCCGAGCAGGTCGACGCAGCGGCCCTCCCGGCGAAGAGCCTCGTCGACCGCTTCCACACGCCGCCCTGGGACGCCACGGTCGATCTCCTGCGCGCCTACGTCGTCGCCGGGGCATCCGAGTCGGTAGCGAGTGTCTTCGGCATGGCGCTCGAGCAGGAGCTCCGGGCGCTCAAGGCCAAACGAATGCTCGCCCAGCAGAAGGCCGCCAAGCTTCAGCAGGTCCGGCCGGGGCCCGCCGGCGCAGGGGAGACCGTGAGCGAAATCCGGAGCCTGATCCAGCGGCAGCTCGGTGAGTTCGAGCGGGGGGCGGTCGATCGGCTCGCGGCCCAGCTGACGGCGCCGTCGGGAGCGATCTGGGCCGAAGTCGACGCCGCGGTCGCGGGCCTTTCGTTTCTCGACGAGGAGAAGCGGGCGAAGACCCGCGCCCTCGGGGTGCCGAAGGCCTTCGAGGACGACCTCCTGCGCATCCTCCGCGAGAAGATCTCCGCTCACTGCATCGGCGACCTCGTCGCCCTGAAAGACCTCTACCGGATCGTCTCCGCCGAGGTCGACCGGGTCCTCGACGCGGCCGGGGGCCCACCGTCGTCATTCAGTTTGGCTACCTGCCCGACGAGAAGCTCGAGCGCCTGCTCGAGAGAAGCGTCTCGCTCGAGCGGCGCTACCAGGGCGAGCTGCCCAGGTCCGGCTTCTTCGAATACGTCATGATGGCCCGCCGCTTCCAGGTCATCCTCTTCATGTTCATCTCCGCCTTCGGGCTCTCGTTCCTGAGGCAGTACCAGGGCTTCATGGTCCCGGCGTCCATCCTCCTTCTGTCCAGCGGGGGCCTCTACGTCTGGCATTCGGTCAAGAAGGAGCGCGTCGAGTCGACCCGCAGGGAGCTGGAGAAGGCGCGCGAGGCGCTTCGAGGCGAGGTGAAGCGGATGCTCTCCGAACTCCAGAGAGGCTGGGCGCAGGCCCTCCAGCAGCATCTCTCCGATCAGCAGCCGCACCTCCTCTCCCAGGTCGAGGGCACCTGGCGGGACTACCAGGCGCGTAAGGGAACGGAAACGGCCGATGAGAAGCTGAGGCTTCAGAGACAGCTGCATGGCTTCGAGACGCAGGAGCGCAAGCTCCAGGCGCCCCAGAAAGGGCGCGACGGGGTCGTCACCGGCCTCGCCCAGCTCCGGGGCGAGCTGCGGCAGCTCTTCCTCGCCGCGCTCCGGCCGGCGCCGAGGGGGACGGCGTGAGGGTGGGCGTCGACCTCGGCACCACCTTCTCCCTCATCTCGCGGATGGGAACGGACGGTGCCCCCGTCCTCATGCCAGACCAGATGGACCAGGACGCCTTCCACACTCCATCGGTCGTCTACCTCTCAGGGAGCTGTGCCTTCGTGGGGCAGGTCGTCGAGAACCTCCTGGAGCAGGACCCCGGCCTCAAGACCATCCGGTTCTTCAAGCGGCACTTCGGCCAGCGGGATCCCATCCACTACGACGACCAGGGAACGCCGTGGCATGCGGAGGCAGTAGGGGCTCTGGTCCTCAAGAAGCTGCGGTTCGACGCGGAGAGCTACTCGGCCACGACGCTCGAGTCAGCGGTCATCACGGTACCGGCGCACTTCAACGACCCGCAGCGAAAGGCGGTCCTCGCCGCCGCCGCCCTGGCGGAGATCCCCGTCCTCGGCCTCGTTGAGGAGCCCGTCGCCGCGGCCCTCCACTATGGCGTCGCGAGGGAATGCCACGACCAGGTACTCCTCGTCTACGACTTCGGCGGCGGTACCTTCGACGTCACCGTCCTGAGCCTCAATGCCAGCAGCGTCAACGTCCTCTCCAAGGGGGGCGTCACGGACCTCGGCGGAAAGGAGCTGGACGAGGCGATCGGCGAGATGGTCCTCGCCCAGTTCCACAGGGCCCTCGGGAGTCCTTCCTCGCTCAATGTCCGGACGCTCCAGGAGCTGCGGCGCGCCTCCGAGGCGCTGAAGATCGAGCTGGGGATGCCAGGAAAGACGAAGGTGAGGAAGCTCGTCCTCCTGGGCAATCAGGCTGTCGAGGTCAACCTCGACCGGAGGGACTTCGAGGCGGCCATTGGCGGGCTCCTCGAGCGCGCGGAGGCGGTGACGCTCAAGTGCATCGAGGATGCGGGCCTTCGCCCTGCCGACGTCGACTGCATCCTCCTCGTCGGCGGCTCGTCCCTGGTCCCGGCCGTCGGCGACCGGATGCGGAAGCGGTTCACGCGCCCCGGCCAGCGAGTCCTCTTTCACGAGCCGAGCAAGGCGGTGGCCTTCGGTGCGGCCCTCCACGCCAGCCAGCTCGCCGGCGAGGCGGACCTGTACCAGCTCCCGCCGGAGTTCAAGGGGGTCACTGGCTACGCGGTGGGTGTCCGTACGCTCAGCCTCGACACCGGGCGCGTGGCCATCGACACGATCATCCGGAAGAACATGCCCCTCCCGGTGAGGGTGAAGAAGACGTACTTCACGACACGCCCCAACCAGGACCGGATCGTCCTCGAGCTCGTCCAGTTCCGGGAGGGCCCGGCCGATGCCGTCAGCCTCGGGCAGCTCGTCGTTGGGCCGCTTCCCGCTCCGCGCCAGAACTACCCGATCGAGGTGACGGTGGAGAACCGGGAGGACGGTACCGTGTCGGTCCAGGCGTACGACTCGCAAACCGGCGTCGAGCTCAACCAGGTCTTCGGCCGCGACGCGGACGGGGGGCTCTCCCATCTGGCGTCGCAGCGGGCGCTCGTCCGCTCGACCTTCATCAACAACGGCTGAGAGCAGATGACGAAGCAAGAAGCAGCAGAGATCCTCGGGATCCCCGTCACCGCGACCGCGGAAGAGGTGAGGCGCCGCTACCAGGAGGTCTTCTCCGACTTCCAGATCCGCCTGACGAACGCCCCGACCGCGCAGCTGAGGAAGACGTATCAGGGAAGCCTGCGGGACTTCCAGCTGGCGTGCGAGGTGCTCGCGCCGGGGGTAATCGCCGACTCCGGCGTGGAGGACCTGCCCACGGCGCAGCCGAGCGCCCCGGTCGTCCAGCCACCGAGGACTACAGCGCAGGCCTCGCGCCGTCCCTCGCACCCTCCTCCGGTCCCGGAGCCCGGGACATCGGGAGGCCTGCCGAAGAGCACCATCATCCTCAGCGTCATCCTCACCGTACTTGTGGCGGCCATCGCGAGCACCGTGGTAAACGACCGGGGCAAGCCAACGCCGGTCGCAGGAGGGCAATGGGTACCCCCGACGGTACCGGCTTCACGAGCATTCCTCCTGATCTACGCCGATGCCCCGTGCCGCGTCGAAGTGAACGGAGAAGAGAAGGGGCAGGCGGGGGAAGGCGGCCCGCTGAAGGTCGGCGCCGAACTCGGACAGAACGTGGTGAAGGCGACCAGTCTCGACGCGGGGGGGGCATGGCAGAAGGTCGTCGAGGTGAAGGGCTTTGGGCAAGTGGTCGTGAACGTGGAGCTGGCGAAGGACATCGCAGAGCGGAAACAGGCGGCGGCACAGGCGGTTGCGGCGCAGAGACAGCACGCCATCGCGGCGCAGCAGCTGGAACTGGCGCAGCAGAGGGGCTACTGGACCGACCCTTCGACGGGCTTGATGTGGGCAATGACGGACAACGGGAGCGACGTCGACTGGAAAGAGGCGGACAGCTACTGCCGCGCCTTCGGGGTAGGAGGGTACAGCGACTGGCGGTTGGCGAAGATCGGAGAACTGGAGGGGCTCTACGATGCTTCCCGAGGGGTTGACTATAGGATCAAGTGGCCCCTGACCGTGACAGCTTGTTGCCCATGGTCTTCCAGTATTGACGTTACCTCTTCCGAGTGGGCCGTCTCCTTCTTCGACTTCCGCGTGGGGAAGCGGTACCGGAGCCCCCTCGACCTCGCCCACTACACCCCCCGCGCGTTGTGCGTTCGGCGTTCCGGAGGGTGATGATGCGTGATTTCGTCATTTGGTCATGTTCCTATTTGGTCCATTTGGTCTTTTCGTGAGGCTCGATGATGGACCGCTACGAGCACCTGCGGACCTACAGTGTGGCCTTCGAGCTGCCGGTCTGCGAGGTGACGATAGAGAACCGGGAGGACGGTACCGTGTCGGTCCAGGCGTACGACTCGCAAACCGGCGTCGAGCTCAACCAGGTCTTCGGCCGCGACGCCGACGGGGGCTTGTCCCACCTGGCGTCGCAGCGGGCGCTCGTCCGCTCGACCTTCATCAACAATGGCTGAGAGCAGATGACGAAGCAAGAAGCAGCAGAGATCCTCGGGATCCCCGTCACCGCGACCGCGGAAGAGGTGAGGCGCCGCTACCAGGAGGTCTTCTCCGACTTCCAGATCCGCCTGACGAACGCCCCGACCGCGCAGCTGAGGAAGACGTATCAGGAAGCCTGCGGGACTTCCAGCTGGCGTGCGAGGTGCTGGCGCCGGGGGTAATCGCCGACTCCGGCGTGGAGGACCTGCCCGCGGCGCAGCCGAGCGCCCCGGCCTACCAGTCGCCGACGGCGACAGCGCAGGCTTCGCGCCGTCCCTCGCCGGCTCCCCCGATCCCAACTCCCACAGTTCCGGGCGCCCTACCGAAGAGCACGATCGTCGTTGGCGTCGTCGCGGTCCTTCTGGCGGCGATCTCGAGTTTCCTGGCGATGCAGTGGGGCAAGCTGCTGAGCCTGGAGGAGGCTATGCGCGGCGACACGGCCCAGCAAATGCAGGCCATCGAGAAGCTGAGCGGCGAGGCCCAGGGCCTCCGGCAGGCGCTCGAGCTGCTCGTTAACGGACAGTTCGTCATCCGCAACGCGGGCCGGAGCGCTCTCCACGTCAGCGGCCTCGCGGCGGCGTACCGGGACCCGGCGACGGGCGGGTTCAAGACCTTCAACAGCGCGTCCTACGACTACCCCACCTGGGACATTCGCTCGGGCGGGCAGAATCTGCTCCGGTTCGTGAAAGGGCAGGACGTCGTCTGGGACGGGGCGGTCATCTTCTACGCACTTGAGGTGCAGTACGAAGAAGAGACGTACTTCTTGTCGGGGACGTGGTCAACCGTGAAGGGCAAGGTGCTAGAGCTGTCGCTGGACGGGTGAGCGGCGGCGATTCGAGCGCGCAGCGCAGGAACGAGGGGACGGGCATGAGGAGGATGAACGCATGAGAGGTTCGAGATGCTGGACACGAGCGGTGCTGGGCGGAGCGGTTGCGCTCGTTGCCCTGGGCTTGGCGGAAGAAGCGGTGTACTGCCAGACCGTGCCGCCCCCGAAGCCGAAGCCGAAGCCGAAGACAAGGACCGCCACGCCGTCGCAGCCTGCACCGCAGCCCGCGGCGGCCCGTGCTTTTCTCCTGATCGATGCAGATGCCCCGTGCACCGTCGAAGTGAACGGGGAAGGCAAGGGGCAGGCGGGGGGCGGCAAGACGCTGAAGGTCTCCGTCGAGCTCGGGCAGAACGTGGTGAAAGCCATCAACCTCGACGCTGGGGTCGCTTGGCGGAAGGTCATCGAGGTGGAAGGGGCGGGCCAGAAGGTCGTGACGGTGGAGCTGGCCAATTCGATCGAGAGGGAGCAAGAGCGCAGAGAGATCGCCCACTTGGAGGAAAAGGGTGGCTGGGTCGACCCTTCGACGGGCTTGATGTGGGCGATGAAGGACAACGGGAGAAACGTCGACTGGAACGCCGCGTTCCGCTACTGCGACGCCTTCCGGGCGGGAGAGTACAGCGACTGGCGGCTGCCGAATGTCGAGGAACTGAAGGGGCTCTACGACTCCTCCCGCTGGGTGACGACAAAATCAAGTGGCCCTGACCTTGACAGGTTGTTGCCCATGGCCTAGCAATAGGAAAACGTCCTCTTCCGCGTGGGTCTTCCGCTTCGACATGGGGAAGTTGTTCCTGTACGACACCTCCGACGATCGTGGCGGCCGCGCGTTGTGCGTTCGGCCTTCCGGAGGGTGATGATGAGTGATTTTGTCATTTGGTCATTGTCTTGTGTGGTCTATTCGGTCCTTTCCTGAGGTGTCGTGATGGCGCGCTACGAGCATCTTCTGGTCTTCAAGGTGGCCTACGACCTGACCGTCTGGATGGAGAACAAGGTCGGGGGGGTCTCCCGGTACCGCAAGTGCACCATCGGCCACGACCTGAGGAACGGTGCCCGCGGCGTGCAGAGGCGCATCGAGCTGGCGAACAGCTCCGTCGACAAGCGCCCCCAGCTGGAGCGGCTGCGGGGCGACCTGGACGAACTGACCGTCCTCGTCAGGCTCGCGAAGGGCGTGAAGGCCCTCGCGGGTCTGGCGGGCCACCAGCATTGCGTCAACGAGCTTTCCAACCTGAGCAGACAGAGTGCGGGATGGCTCCGAAGCCTGGGCGGGCAGCAGCCAGAATCAGCGGCCCCGCCGGCTGGCGGGCCTGGAGAGCGCGACCGGCGGGAGCGCGGTGGTCATCGTCCTGCAGTCGAAGATGATGGCGGGGCGCGTCCGGGAGCGGAGAGCGGTGGCGGTCTCCGTGAAGGGCTACGGGCTAGCGCGGTCCTTCGGGCGGCGCGCAGATATCCTGCAGACTCCAGGGTGGGTCACGGCGGTGGTCCCTGGCGGCGGGGACTTTGCACGAAAGGCTGACGATGAGGCTATTTCAGCGGCTCGCATTCCTGAGCGACTTCGTCTACCGGAAGGACTTCAAGACTTCCTCTCCGCCCGGGTACGAAATCGTCGACTCGGTCAACGACGAGGCGTCCGGGCTTCAGGCGGCGGCGTACAGGCACGCCGGGACGGGGAACATTTTCGTGATGTTCCGTGGGACGGATCCGAGCGAGAGACCGGATGTCGCGGCAGATTTCGACCTCTTCAGGGGACAGGTCGGGATGCCAGCGGGGGGAGCATTCCATTCGCAGCTCGAGCGCGCCCGGGCCTTCACCGACGGAGTGATGGAGCAGGTCGGGTTAGCTCCGATCAAGATCGGCGGTCACTCCCTCGGGGGCGCGATCGCCCAGGTGGAGGCGGCGCGAACGGGCCTCGAGGCGCACACGTTCAACGCCCCCGGTGTCTCCGGGATCGTGGAGAAGCTCTATCCAGGCCGTCCTTCCGAGAACGTCTTCAATCATGTCGAAAGCGGGGACCCGGTCAGCACCGTTCTCGGGTCGCACCATGGCCTCGTGTGGCCGCACGCGAATGCGCTGGAGCCAGGGGAGTACGGCGTCTCTCTCAGACCGACCGAGATGCTCGCGGATGTGGTGCTCCAGGGGCAGCATCTGGGGCAGAACCACAGCATGACGCGTTTCGCAGCCGCTTTGATGGCCGAGGGCGGTCAGGGCGGTGGTGCGGGGGCGCCGGAACCGGGCGATGGCCTCACTGGTCAGAGCGCTTCCGAAGCGGCTCACGAAGCCCAGCAGCACGCCCAGGCGGCTGCGCAGCACGAGACTGAGGCGCAGCAGCACGCCCAGCAGTCCGCCCAGCACGAGACGGAGGCCCAGCGCGCAGGGGATCAGGCGCTCGCTCACGAGATGCAGGCCGAGCGGGCCTCGGATCAGACGCATGGGCACGAAACCGAGGCGCAGCGGGGAGCCGAACAGGCTCACGCCCACGAGTCCGAGGCCCAGCGTGCGGCCGAACAGGGGCTGTCGCACGAAGAGGAGGCTCAGCGGGCCTCGGAGCAGAGCCACGGCCACGAAGCGGAGGCGGCGAGAGCGTCGGACCAGTCTCGAGAGCACGAGCGCGAAGCCCAGCACGCCGCGGAGCAGGGTCATACCCACGAGGCCGAAGCGCAGCGGGCTTCGGAGCAGAGCCAGGCTCACGAATCGGACGCAGCCAGGGCTTCCCAGCAGTCACACGAGCACGAGGGCGAGGCCCAGAGAGCGTCGGGCCAGGCTGACGCTCACGAATCGGAGGCCTCCCGGGCGTCAGGCCAGGCACACACACGAAACTGAGGCGGCGCGGGCGGCGGATCAGTCCGCGGTCCACGAGGCGGAGGCCCTGAAGGCGGCGGACCAGGCGCACGGCCACGAGGAGGAAGCAGTCCGGTCGGCGGAACAGGCTCGCGCGCACGAAGCGGAGGCCCTGAAGGGCGCAGACCAGGCGCACGCCCACGAGACCGAAGCCCAGAGGGCTTCCGAGCAGGCCCACTCCCACGAATCAGAGGCTGGGCGCGCTCTCGAGCAGGCGCAGGTCCACGAGTCGGAAGCGTCCCGGACTCTGGAGCAGATCCACGCTCACGAGGCCGAGGGAGAGCGTGAGCTCGAACAGGTTCACCAGGAGGAGGCCGAGGCCCAGCGGGCGGCGGACCAGGCCCAGGCGCACGAGGCCGAGGCGCTCCAGGCGACCGATCAGGCCCGTGGCCACGAGAGCGAGTCGCTGCAGCACCTGCAGCAGATCCAGGCGTATCAGGAGGAGATCCTCCGGCTGAAGGCGGAAGCGGGAGACCTGCACCGGTCCCTCGAGGAGGTCAGAGGCCAGGCTGAGCACGCCATTCAGCAGATTCACGACCTGCAGAATCAAGCCAACGGCGCGGCGCAGGAAGCAGCCGGGCATGCTCACGAAGCCGGAAGCTCCGCGTCCGAAGCCGCCGTCTCGGCGGCCCGGGCCGCGATGTGCGCCGGGTAGGCGGCGGAGCGGCCCTCCAGCGGGGGCCGCTCCGCGCACGTTCTGCCGCGCGGACTCTGGAGACCCGATGACCCGCCCGACCTAGCCGGCGTGCGCGGCTGCGCGGGCTGCGGAGGCTGCGGCTTCCACGGCGGCCCTCGCGGCATCCTGCGAATGCCCCTGGGCCTGCTGGTCGGCTTCCTGCGCCTGTCGCTGCGCATCGTGAACGTTCTGCACGCCCTGCTCTGCCTGGTGCCTGAGGTCCTCGATCGTGTGGTGGAGGTTGTCGCTCTCCGCCTTCAGCCGTGCGATCTCGTCGTGAAAGGCCTGGATCTGCTGCAGGAGCTGCTGGGCGGCCGTCTCGTGAGCGTGGGCCTGGTCCTGCGCTTTCTGGGCGTCGGCCTCGTGCTGGCGCGCCTGCTCGAGACTCTTCGATGCGTCGAGCTCGTGCGCACGGGCCTGCTCGAGGGCACGCGAGGCTTCGTTCTCGTGCGCCTGCGTCTGCTCCAGAGCCCGGGCAGCCTCGGTCTCGTGCTGTCGTATCTGCTCGAGGACGCGCGAGCCTTCCGACTCGTGTGCGGTAGCCTGCTCGGCGGCTCTCTGCGCCTCCGTCTCGTGCTGCTGCGCTTGCGCGGCCGCCTGCTGTGCTTCCCCTTCGTGCGCGTGCGCCTGGTCAGCAGCCTTCGAAGCCTCGCTCTCGTGCTGTTGGGCCTGCTCGGAGGCACGCGCCGCTTCCTGCTCGTGCGTGTGACTCTGGTCAGCGGCCCGGGACGCCTCCTGTCCGTGCGCTTCCGCCTGCTCGGCCGACCTCTGAGCCTCAGCCTCGTGCCCGTGAGCCTGCTGCGCCGCCTGGGAGGCCTCGGTCTCGTGCCCGTGGGCCTGCTGGGCCGCCCGGGCCGCCACCGATTCGTGTGCGTGGGCCTGGTCGGCGGATCTCTGGGCCTCACCCTCGTGCCCTTGCGCCTGCCCGGAGCTCCGGAGCGCCTCGGATTCGTGCTGTTGCGCCTGGTCCGCCCCGCGCTGCGCCTCGCCCTCGTGGGCCTGGGCCTGCCCCGCGGCTCGCGAAGCCTCTTCCTCGTGAGCATGGCCCTGCTCCGAGGCTCTCTGGGCCTCGGCTGCGTGAACGTACCCGAGCTCGGCGGCGTGGCGGGCCTCGTTCTCGTGCGCCTGCGACTGGAAGGCGCCCACCTGGGCCTCGGCTTCGTGCGCCTGCGCCTGATCGGCCCCTCTGCCGGCGTCCTCCTCGAACGCCCGGGACTGCTCACCCGCACGCAACGCCTCCTCCTCGTGCTGGGCAGCCTGTTGGGCGTGCTGCTCGGCCTCGGTTTCGTGCTGCGCTGCCGACTGAGCGTGCTGCTGCGCTTCGTAGGCGGCCGCGGCCGCGCTGAGTCCGATCGATTCGTCGCTCATCGTCCCCTCCGTCGCCATCATCCCGGGTTCTCGCTGGATCGAGACCGTGTCGGCAGGCCCGGACGCTTCGCCATCTCGCGTGCGGGCGAGCTCCTCGAGGATCTGCTGACGCCGAGCAGTCAGCCGCTCCAGATGCTCTTCGACCTGTCGGCGGACCGAGCCGGACTGCAGGTCGATCTGGTCGATCTGCTCCAGACCCTGGCGAATCCCCGCGGTACCTTCTCCCAGATCGCGCCCGACGCCGACCGCAGTCGCGGCTCCCCCGAGGACGCTCCCGTACGGCTTTCCGAAGTCCGAGGCGAGCTCTCCGGCAGCCCGAGTGAAGGACGTGGCCGCGTCGACGGTGTCACCCGCGAGGGCTGCTTCGATGCCGCGCACGCCGGCGGCGGCAAAACCCAGCGGGTGTTCGATCCCGCTCCCGTCGGCGATCGCGGCAATCGACTCGGCACCGGAAGCGACCCTCCCTCCGGACCCTTCGCCGGTCAGCCCGGCAAGGCCAAGGGCGCCGAGAGCGACGTCGTGCGCCGTCTTGACCCCCGGCGTCGCCCGGCCGGCGGTCTCGAGCACCCCGTCGCTGAGGCCTTTCACGATGCGAAGGACGGACCCGAAGACCGCGGAGCGGGCGTCGGAGGTTCCTTCATCGCGAATCTGCTCGAGGTCGGGTAGCGTGCCCTTGAGGTCGGCGATGCCGGCATCGAGGCGCGCGAGCTGCTCGCGGAGGGCACTGGCGATGGCGTCTGTCCCTGTTTTCGAAGCGGCGTCCATGCGGTTCAGTCCTTGCTCTCCACTGGCTCGTACATTTTCGAGTTCTTGGCCGACGACAAACGCAAACGATGTGCCGGGAAAGCGCCCCGCAGGAGGTCGCACCTTCCATCGTCCCGAGCCCCGGTCAGGCCGTCAGATGAGTGCGTACGACACGCGAACAGGTGTGGTCCCCACATGTGGAGCGCCAATACGCGCCAAAACGCGAAGCGCGAGCTGGAAACTCTGCGGCTTGCGCCCTGATGCGAGGCCTGGCCCTGGAGTTGCTCAGTGGCAAGGACGCCGCGAGCCGGGCAAGGAGAAAAGACCGTGAAGACCATGAACTTTCTCAGATCAGTCGTAGCCGTCACGTGCGCGGCGGCCCTCTGCCTCCCGACCGTGGGCGAGGCGAGCTGGTTGAGCGACGTGACCAACACCGACGTGAACTTCGCCGAAGGCTACGTTCGCATCGACCCGCCGAAGCCGGAGCAGATCCCGCAACTCGTCCGGCGAGCTGTCGAGACGCTCCCCGAGGCGGTGGCGGGGGCGGCGCGGGATCTGTTCAACCCGGCGGGCGCCGGCCTCGCAGCGGCAATACGGCACGCGCGGGCGCAGGCCGAGCGGGGCGCGTCGCCCGTGCCAGGGCCCATTCGCGCTCGCCTGTCGGGCTTCGTTCCCGAGGACGTGCTCAACAACGCGCGCTGGACGACGCTCGATCGAAGCCGGGTGGACCTCGCCAACCTGACACTCCTCCACAACAACGACGTGGAGGCCATTACCGTCGGTCATGTGATCGTCTTCGACAGGCACGAGGCCGCGGCAACCGACTGGCAGCTGTGGGCTCACGAGCTGTTTCACACGATGCAATACGCCAGCCTCGGGATCGAGGGGTTTGCTCACGCCTACGTCGCATCGTCCCGGGACATGGAGCGGGACGCCAGCAGCTTTGCAGACCTCGTTGCGAGCAGGGTCGAGGCACGCGAGGCGGGAGAGCGGCCGGCGAGCATCAGGTACGAGCGGAGCGCCGTCACGGGTTCCGACTCGGCCTTCATCGACTCCATGCGCTCTGCGTTTCGGCGGAACGTCCCGGCGACGGCCTGCCTCGAAATCGACGACAACGGTGGCCGTCCGGTCGTCCGGAACGAATGCGACACCCCGATCTGGGTCACTTCTTTCGTGGAGGTGGACCGAAGGACTGGCCGGTCGTTTCCAGGCGTTTGCACTCCGCAGCCTGGTATCACGTGCGAGATCCAGCCCGGGACTGAGCTCCCGGTCGTGACGCCGCGTGGCGGATGCACGGTCAGGGTCGACTTCAGCTTCTACGAGGGAGGTCGCCAGGGGCGGACGGGGGTCTGGCAGGGTGAGTGCGCTGTGGCGGGCGTCGAGGGCGGAACGGGGATGGGAACACCCGCGAGCGGGCAAAGCTGCTGCATGTTCCAGGGGGGGCGCTGCGGGCCATTCCTGGGGCAGCCGGCAATGCCGATCGGTTCTCCGTGCAGCTGCCAGTACAGTAATCCGAATGCCAGTGGGACCGTGTGCGCGCCATGAGGAGCGCATGCTGGATGCGAGGGGGCCCGGCTCGCTCGAAGACCATCGACAACGCTTGAGCGCACATGACGAAGGAAGAAGCCGGAGAGATTCTCGGCGTTCCCGCCAATGCGAGCGCGGCGGAGGTGAGGCGCCGCTACCAGGAGCTCTTCACCGACCTACAGGTGCGGCTAACAAACGCGCCGACGGCCCAGCTCAGGAAGAGGTACCAGGAGGGCCTTCGGGACTCCCGGACCGCGTGCGAGGTGCTGGCGCCGGGAGCGCTCGGTGGCTCGGCGGCAGATGACCTTCCATCGGCACAGCCGAGCGACCCGGCGGGGACTCCGGAGCCGAATTTGAGCGGGCACGGGGCGCCGCCTCCGCGAGCGACGGCGGCTACGTCTCCGGGTCTGCCGATCAGCACGGTTGTCTTTGCGGGCGCAGCCGTCGCGTTCGCGACGCTGGCGGCATTCCTTTGGGCAGACAGAGGCAAAGGGCCGGCGTCGTCGCCCTCGGCAACCGCCACGGCCCGGCCCCGCCCCCCGAAAGAACAACTGACGGGAGCCTGGAGTTCGTCCGGATTCCTGCCTCAACCTTCCTGAGGGGCTGCACGGTCGGCGACTCGGATTGTTACGAGAACGAATTTCCCCGCCATTCGGTCCGGATCAGCAGGGACTACGAGCTGATGAACGCGGAGGTGACGGTGAGGCAGTTCCGGGCTGTTCGTCGCGGGCACCGGGTACGAAACGGATGCTGAGCGCGCCGGAACATCGCGAGTGTGGGGTGAGACGGAGATGAAGGAAATGCAGGGGCTTGTCGTGGCACCACCCGTCGTTTCACCAGGAAGAAGACCACCCGGTCGTTCACGTCTCCTGGAACGACGCGGCAGAGTTCTGCTCGTGGATCGGGGGCCGGCTGCCATCGGAGGCGGAGTGGGAGCTCGCGGCGCGCGGCGGTGCCGACGGGGAGAGGTACCCGTGGGGAGGTGAGCCTCTCTATGACCAGGCGAACTACGGAGCGGAGGGGGGAGGGCCCGCGACGAGAGGGCGGGACGTCTGGCTGAGAACCAATCCTGTGAAGGCCTTTGCCGGGAACGGATTCGGGCTCTACGGGATGAGCGGGAACGTCTGGGAGTGGTGCGCAGACTGGGCGGGAGCGGACTATGACGGTGCTTCTCCGAGAGCCGATCCGGAAGGCCCACCAAAAGGCGAGTGGCGCATCCAACGGGGCGGATCGTGGGTCGTCCGTCCCAAGTTTGTGCGGGTGTCCCACCGCCACTGGGAATCACCTGCCTACCGCGATGGTGACACGGGCTTTCGCTGTGCCCGGGGCGCCCCAGGAGCTTGAGGCTCGAGCTCTCGAACCCTCGACCTGCAGGGGTCCATCGGGCGGATCCCCCTCGGCGCCGTGCCGGGAGAGCGGGATAGAACCAAGAGAAGCGGAGTGGCCGGCAGCTGATCGCGGTCTTAGCGTCCTCGCTATTCCGAGGTGCCTCCCACTTGAGACAGGAGTCGGCTCATGAAGAAGGAAGAGGCTGAGGATTCGCCGGTCCTCGATCCCGAGAACCTGGCGATCCTCATCGTGCCCGTCAATGAACTCTGGCGCCAGGAGAGCTACCTCTGGGAAGGAGGGCGGCTCTTTCGCCTCGCCTTCCGGCCGGGCTCGTCCGACCTCGACCACGACCTCATCCCGGAACCGGACGACCCACTGGCGCCCGTAGCGAAAGTGACGGATCTTTGGCGCACATTCGGCCGCCCAGACTCCTGGATAGTCAGCTATCCGCCTGGGTTCGGGAGCGGGCAGGCCACCCGTTGTCTAGTGACAGGACACACCAGGGAATGGCGTCCCTACAACAGCCGCTGCGACCACGCCCTGGATCACGGCGCGCTCGGGTACTTAGACTATCTCGAACGGTACATGGAGGGGGCCAATAATGGTGTGATCCTGGTGTACGCCGGCCACGGAGAGACGGCGTTGTGCACCGCCGTGGCCGGCGAGGGGGTCGCCGAAGTCCATTCCCCGCAATCGTTCGAAATCCTGGGGCCGCAAGGCGAGCTCCGTCCACGCCTCGAGCGTTCCCTGTCGAAGCTGGGGGCATCGACGGAGGGCGAGGTCGTGGTCTTTGGCCCGCGCTCTGACGAGCTTCTTCCGTTGCTCGTCAGCCTGCTTCCCGCCAATCGTCGCCCCGCGCGCATTCCGGACCTGCAACGGCGTGGCATGATTACGGTGCATAGGCTTCTGATCGGTGAAGAGAAAGAACGCCTTTACCTCGCCACTCTGGAGCACGCCATGGGCGTTCGTTTTCGAGAAGCTGTCCGCGTAGTTGGTTCCGAGGAGGTCATTCCCGCGGAGACCGTTGTCGAGATTTTCCCCGAGGGCATAACTCTTCCCGTTCTTCGGGAGAAGAGCTTCACGGCGGTCGATCCGGGCCGATTTCCGGTCGGGACTCTTTGCGAGGTTGTCGGCTCGTCCGTCTTCTCGCTTGCCGAGCTGCCTGCCGTGGGCCTCGAGCCGGCTCGCGACGCTAGACTCGCTGTCCGGCTGGACCTGGACGCCAACCGACAGGTGAGGTGGAGTCTTTGGCAGGACGTAGGCGAGGAGCGCAAGTCGCTCGCCACGGGGATCCTCTGCCCTTGGTAGACCGTCAGCCGTTGCGGAGGCCACTCCAGGAGATGGAAAGTCGAGGTGGTCGACCGGGAGGTCGATTCCTCGCCGTCCGTCGGGTGTGGGCCGCACCGCCACCGGTGCCGCCCACACCCGAAGCGGCCTCGCCGCTCACCCCCGCGCCACCGCCCCCACAATCTCCACCGCCGTCGCCCGCCCCTCCCGTTCCGGCACGAGCAGGCGTTCCAGGAGCGGCCGGATCACGGCCGGGACGACCGTGAGATCCCGCCCGGTCTCGCTGGTGCGGAGGATCGAGAGGGCCATCCGGAGAGTCGTGTCGTCTCCCCACGGGAACCGGCCCGTCGCCATCTGGTAGAGGAGGACGCCGAGCGACCACATGTCGGAGCGCGCGTCGAGCGGCTCCCCGCGGAGCTGCTCGGGCGACATGTAGGGGATGGTGCCGAGGATCGAATGGGCGGCGGTGAGGATCGAGGCGTCGATCCGGCGGGCGAGGCCGAAGTCGAGGAGGACGTAGCGGTCGGGGGCGACGTGCATGACGTTCGCGGCGTTCAGGTCGCGATGGACGACCCCGTGGCGGTGCAGCTCCGCGAGGGCCGACGCGATCTGCCGGGCGGCGGAGAGGACGTCTTCGGGAGGAAGCGGGCCGCGCTGGAGGCGGGCCTGGACCGTGTCGCCCTCGAGGAGCTCCATGGCGACGTAGAGGCGGCCGTCGTGCTCGCCGCGCGCGAGGAGCCGGACGACGTTCGGGTGCGAGAGGGCGGAGACGATCTCCCCTTCGCGCTCGAGCCGATGCCTCGCCTCGGCGTCCGTCCCCTCCTGCGGGAAGAGGAGCTTGACGGCGGCGGGGGTGCCGTCGTGGAGGTCGACGGCGCGGAAGACCTCGCCCATGCCGCCGACGCCGATCCGGTCGAGGAGCCGGTAGGCGCCGACGCGCTGGCGGCCGTGGCGGGAGATCTCCTCGAGCGGCTGTCCCGCTTCCGGGAGAGAGAGGAGCCGCACGTCGCGGAGCTGGTATCGGCCGGCCGCGGGCTCTTCGAGGAGGCCCTCGCCGGCGAGGCGGGCGAGCGTGGCGCGCAGGCGGACCCCGCCGTCCGAGGCGAGGTCCGGGGCGGCGGAGGCGACGCTCTCGAGAACGGCCGCCTCCGACGCCGCGCCCCCGAAGCCGAGCCGTGAGACGGCGGCGTACGAAAGGCGCGAGAGGAGGTCGAGGGCCGCCCAGTCCTTTCGGGCTTCGCTCACGCGTTGCCAGCGCTGCGCTTCCTGGAAGTGCCACGCCCCGGAGAGGGCGGCGCCGGCCTGCGCCGAAAGGCCCGCGACGAAGGCGAGGTCGCGTTCGGAGATCGAAGCTCCATCCGCCGGAGAGAGCGCGACGAGGCCGGTCCCCGCATCGCCGCTGACGACGGGGACGACGGAACGCGCTCCCCAGGCGGCGAGCGCCGGGGAGACCTCGCCCTGGGCGCGTTCGGCGGGATCGAATCGCGAAAGGAAGGTCGCGACCTCGCGAGGATGGCGCGTGAGGGCCTCGAGAACGGGACGCGCGGCGGGGTCGTCGGGCGGGAGGACGATGGGAGGGCGCCCCTCGCGCACGGCGGCCGTGAGGCGGCGCGCGTGCGGAAGGCGATCCCGCAGGGCGTCGTCGAGGCGCTCGAGAATCCCGGCCGGATCGAGGAGGCCGGAGACGCTTCTCCCGAACGCCTCGAGCGCCTCGGCCTCCTGCCGCGCCTCGAGCTCGCGTCGCGCCGACTCCTTCTCGAGGAGAAGCGTCCTCGCCTTCTCCTGCTCGACGCGCAGCTCGGAGGTCCGTTCGTCGACGAGGGCGCTCAGCCGCACCTCGCGGCGTTCGAGGCGGCGGATGCGCGTGCGGTGGAGGAGCCACGCGGCGAGGCCGAGGGCGAGGAGGGCGAAGGCGCGGACGGCGTTGTGCTGCCAGAAGAAGGGGGCGATCGCGACGGCGAATCGCTCCGGGGCGCCCCAGCGATCCCCGAGGCCCGCCTGGACCTCGAAGTCGTATCGGCCGGGAGGGAGAGCGGCGATCTCGACGCGGCGGCCCGTCGTCGCCTGCCAGTCGCGGTCGAGGGGAGAGAGCCGGTAGCGGAACCGGAGACGCCCCGGATCGCGGAGGTGGATGGCGGTGAAGGCGATCTCGAGCCGGTGCTTGCCGGCGGGGAGCTTTCGGAGGGCCTCGCGTGGGACGGCGCGGCCGTCGACCCTGAGGCCGGAGAGGAGGGCGGCCGGAGCCGCGCCGAGGCCGACGCTCCCTGGATCGACGACGGAGAGGCCCTTCGACGTCGCGAACCAGAGGCGGCCGTCCCGCGCGCGAAGGGCCGACGGGCTCGACCCGCCACCCGGATCGGTGGTGCGAAGGCCGTCCTCGGGACCGAACGCGAGGAAGGGGATCGAAGAGGCCGTGCCGGCGTCGTGGGCGGCGAAGGCCTCGGGCCGGATCCGGAGGACCCCGGCGGTGCTCTTCAGCCAGAGCGCTCCGGTGTCGTCGGTGAGGATTCCCCAGAAGCTCTCCGAGGGGAGCCCGTCGCTCATCCGATAGCGCCGGAGCCCCGACGTGCCGAGCCGGAAGAGGCCCGCGTCGAGCGTGCCGAACCAGAGGTCGCCGCGCGCATCCTGGGCGGCGCAGGTGAAGACGTCCCAGGTGGCGGGGAGTCCGCTCTCGACCTTCTCGAGGCGGTTTCTCCCGGCGGGCCTTCGGAAGAGCCCTTTCCGCGTCATCGCCCAGAGGGTCGAGGCGCGGTCCTCGAAGAGGTCGAAGACGAGGGCGTCCGTTCCGGGAACGGGGTCGATCCCGCCGGGCCGGATCTCGAGGAGGCCGGTGCCGGTGCCGGCCCAGAGGCGG
This sequence comes from Holophagales bacterium, assembly GCA_016719485.1. NCBI lineage: Bacteria > Pseudomonadati > Acidobacteriota > Holophagae > Holophagales > Holophagales bacterium. The sequence goes on along the minus strand of JADJZB010000029.1, from coordinate 205,221 downwards.
CCGTCCGCCGTCTTCTTCAGCGCGAAGACCCAGCTCCCCTTCCAGCCGTCGAGGAGCGGCGAGGGGGTGAGGCGGCCGTCTGCGAGGTCCCAGAGGCCGTCGTGCGAGCCGGCGACGAGGTGACCGGGCCGGGCTTCGGCGAGAGCGGTGAGCCAGCCCTTCGGCGTCCGCGTGTCGGAGGGAAACGCCTCGACCCGGCCCGGCCCGAGCCGCGCGAGCCCGGCCTTGGTGGCCGCCCAGATCGCGCCCTCATGGTCTTCGGCGACCGATCGGACGCTCGGGTGCGGGAGGCCCTCGGCGACGCCCCAGGTGGTGAACGCGCCGGCCGAGAAGCGGTGGAGCCCGCCGTCCCAGGTGGAGACCCAGAGGTTCCCTTCCCGGTCCTCGAAGATCGCCCAGGGGCGCTCTCCGACGAGGCCGTCGGCGGGGCCGAACTTCTCGATCGCGCCGTCGGGCCGGATGCGCGCGAGGCCGTGGGAGTCGATTCCAACCCAGGCGTTCCCGTCCCGATCCACCGTGACGCGCACGGCGGTCTCGGCGGGCAGCCCTTCGGAGAGGCCCCAGGAGCCGCGGCACGTCGTGCCACGGAAGCGGAAGACCCTCCCCGCGGCGACCCAGACGTCGCCGTCAACGCCCTCGGAGAACGAGGAGGCCGAGGTCGCCACGTCGTGGCCGCACGCCCGCGCGAGGAGCGTCGTCCGTCCCTCGGGCTCGACGACGGCGATTCCCCCGGTGGCGTTCCACCAGCTGCGCCCCGACCGGTCGACGAACGCCGCCTTCGTGACGGCGCCGGAGCGCTCGGGGAGGTGCGGGAACGGGCGGATCGAGCCGTCCCTCTTCGAGTAGATCGTTCCCGGTCCGCTCAGGAGGAGGTCGCCGCCCGGAAGGGTGGAGAGCCGGCCCGTGTGCCCCTCGGCCGCCGTCAGGATCCTCCGGAAACGACCCGCCTCGTAGAGGACGAGCGTCCCGTCGGCGAGGCCGATCCAGAGCGCGCCGTCGGGGTCGGTGTGGAGGTAGGAGACCTCGTTCTGGGTGAAGGCCGGGGTGTCGTGCTTCTGGAAGAGGACGAAGTCGAAGCCGTCGAATCGCACGAGCCCGTCCGTCGTGCCCATCCAGAGGAGACCGTCGGGCGTCTGGGTGATGGCGTAGGACGAGACGCCGGGAAGGCCCTCGCGCGGCGTCCAGGTGCGAAGGACGTACTGCGAGATGGCCCGGTCCGCGGGCAGGGCGCGGGCGGGGACCGACACGCCGACCGAGAAGAGCAGGACGATCGCGGAAAGGGACGGGCGATTCAGGGGAGATTTCCCTGGAGGACCTTTCGAATCGAGAGGCCCGAGCGCCGGAGCGTCCAGGCAAGGCTGTCGCGAGTTATCCCGAGGTGCTCGGCCGCCGCGGTCCCCGACCCGGTCCTCCGGACGGCCTCGACGAGGACGCTCACGTCGAGTTCGTCCGCACGGCGGGAGCGCTCGAGGGCCTCCTCGATTCCGCACGCCCGGATGCGCAGGAGCAGGGTGGATGCGGGGACCGGAGGCCCCGGATAGCCGAGAGCGCGCGCGACGTCGGCATCCTCGGCCACGCGGGCGAGGACTCCCCGGTGCTCCGCGATCCTGGCCATCAGGAGGCTCGCGAGCGCGTCGGGCGCCGGCGGCGGCGGGGGCGAGGAGCCCTGGGGCAGACCCCTGCCGATGACGAGGTCGATCACGTCGAGAAGGGTGCGGTCGGCCGGGGCGAGCAGGACGCTGCGCCTGACGGCATGCTCGAGGCCCCGGACGTTCCCGCTGCGGGACCAGTCGTGCGTCTCGAGGGCGGCGAGCGCCTCGGGGGTGAAGCCCTCGATGGAGGCCCGATGGAGCCTCGTGGAGGCGTCCTTCAGGAATCTCCTCGCGAACGGCGCGATGTCGAGCGGCCTCGACGAAAGGGGCGGAACGTGGACCTCCAGCTCGGCGAGCCGCCAGTAGAGGTCCTCGCGAAAGGAGCCGTTCCGGATGAGGGGCTGGAGGTCCTGGTTGGCGGCCGCCACGATCTGGATGTCGACGGCCTCGTCGACGCCGGAACCGAGAGGCGAGAACCGGCCCGTCTGGAGGAGGCGGAGCAGGCGCTGCTGGAGCTCGAGCGGCAGCGTCGCGACCTCGTCGATGAAGAGCGTCCCTCCGTCGGCCAGTCGGGCGCGGCCCGGGCGCCCCTCGACGGGAGCGCTGAATCCGGACTTCTTCGCGTAGCCGAAGAGCTCGGCTCCAATCGCCTCCGCGGAAGTCACCTGGCCGCAGTCGAAGACGACGAAGGGCCGGTCGCGCCGCGGTGACCACTCGTGGAAGAGGCGGGCGAGGTGCGACTTCCCCGAGCCCGTCGGGCCGAGCAGGAGGACTCCGAGCCCACCGGTCTTCGCGGCGCGCCGGAGAGGCTCCACGACCTCGGCGAGGAAGGCCGGGTCCCTGGCCGGCTCGCCGTCGACCTCGCGAGCGACGACCTCCTCTTCGCGATGGTGGCGCCTGCGCTGCTCGGCCTCGGCGAGGAGCCGCTGAACGAGGCGCAGGTGCGCGAGCGCGTTCAGCGTGCGCTCCGTGAGCCGGGCGATGTCGAGGAGGTTCTCGGCGTCTTCCTCGGTGAAGGGCTCGCCGTTCCTCCTGTCCGCGTAGAGGCAGCCGCCGACGCGGACGTCGGACCGCGACTCGGCCACGGAGAACCTCAGGGGGACGGCGACGACCGAGGAGAGGAGGTTGCGGGAGGCGCTCAGGGAGCGCGACAGGACGGGACTCCCGGCGGCCGCGCGGATGGGTTCCCCGCTCTCGAGGACGCTCTCGAGAACGCTGAGCGAGGCGACGAGAGAGATCTCCTTGTCCGCGAGGCTCTCCCCGCCGCTCGTCACGGCGGTCCAACGCCCCTGGGCGGGTTGGAAGATCGCGACGAGCGCCTCGTCGGCGCCGCTCGCCTCGCGGGCCATGCGTGCGGTGTCGCGGAGAGCGACGTCCCAGTCGGCGACGGTCAGGTACTCCGCCCGGATCAACCGGCGCAGGATGCTCTCCGGGCGGCTGGCACTGGTGCTTGGGTCGACATCTCGCATGGCAATGGAACGAACTCCCTCTTCCGGATCAGCGGGCCTTGTGCGCGAATCTAGCATGGCGTTTCAGGACGCTCGGCCGGGAAGCAGGCCGTCGCGCTGCAGGCGATCGGAGCCCCTGCGAGGCGGGCTCGCAATACCGCCGGGCCCTCCCGTACCCTGTGCGCCATGGCGAAACGGATCGAGCCCTGCCGCAAGAGCCCCGAGGAGCGCCTCGACGACCTCCTCTCGGGGCACCGGGAAGCCTCGCTGAAGAACGAGGGAGGGAAGTACGTGGCCCGCGCGATCGCGTCGTCGGACTCGCTCCCGAACGGCGTGAAGTTCTTCGCGTACGCCCTGCTGGCGGCCGACGCCGAGGACGAAGACGCCGCGCTCGAGGCCCTGGAGATGGCGGAGAGCTACCTCGAGGTCGCCCGGAAGGACCTGGGCCGCCGCTTCACGAAGGAGCTCGGCGAGCTCCGTTTCCTCGAGCGCGGCATCGCCCTGAGGAGCGACCGGGGGGAGTTCGAGGAGGCGCTCCGCCTGTGCGACGTGGCGCTGGGCCTCGGGCTGGGCGAAGAGTACGAGAGGAAGAGGGCGTCACTCCTCAGGATGACGTAGGGGGCCGGCTTCGCGCAGCCGGGCCCGGGGAGGGAGACCGCTCAGCGCCTTCCGTCGAGCGTGCGCTGGATGGCCTGGGCGTCGTTCCGGGCGGTCGTCGCCTTCTTCTCGGCGTGCGCCTTCCTGTCGGATTCGCGCTTGGTCCGGTGCTTGAAGACGTACAGGAGGCCACCCGCGACGGCGAGGGCGAGAAGGACCCAGATGGTGGTGGTCATGCTCCGCTTCTTCCTGGGCGACCTACGAAAAACGGGGGTCCAGGCCGAGCCCGAACCCCCGCTGACGTTGAGTCAGTAGTGTATGGAACTGTCGGGCTAGTAGCGGCCGCGTCCGCCGCCGCCGCCGCCGGTCCGGCTCTCCTGCGGCTTGGCCTCGTTCACGCGGATGGCGCGGCCGTCGATCTCGCGGCCGTTGAGGGCGCCCATCGCCTTCTGCGCGTCGGAGTTCGACATCTCGACGAAGCCGAAGCCCTTCGAGGAGCCGGTGTCGCGGTCCGTGATGACGCGGGCGGACTCGACCTGGCCGTACGGGGCGAAGAGGTCGTTGAGCGTGGAGTCGGTGGTGTTGTAGGAGAGGTTTCCAACGTAAAGCTTCATCTGGAGTCCTTGCTTTGAGCGGCAGCCCTGGGACGGCCGGGGTTCGAGGGGGGTGGAGACTAAGAGCGTGACCGACGGGGCTTGCTTGGTACGCTGTGCCGCGCCATCGATCTCGTAAGCGGGAACGAGCGAGGAGACGGAGAGAGACCTTGCGACGAGAAGAGTACCACGCTTCCCGCGGCGTGCTGGTCGGGGGCCGAACTTACGGCTCGGGTGCGCCTTTCTCGGAAACGGCCATGGCTCTCGCTACGGCCTTCCCGAAGCGCGGGTCCCGGCGGAGGCTGAAGAGGTCGTCGTCGTCCTCGATCCGGCGGTACGAGGCGAACCCTGCGTCGATCGCCTTGTCGAGCCACGCGAACGCCGCGTCCTTCTCCTTCAGGCGCGCGTGGGCGCAGGCGAGGTTGTACATCGTGGCGGACTTCCGGTAGCCGAGGTCGAGAGCCTTTCGGTAGGCCCGGGCGGCCTGCCGGTCGTTTTCCGCGGCGAGGCTCGCGTACCCGAGGTTGGACCAGCCGCGGCCGCTGCCGGGGTGGCGCTTCAGATAGCTCTCGAAGCGGGTCGTCGCCTCCTCCCCCTTCCGCGACCATCTGCGACCGGAGCAGCCGGGCCCCGAGGCTCGGGAAGCCGTCGAGGGTGAGCTCCTCGGCGTCCTTCAGGAGCTGCCGGAAACGGGGGTCGGCGCGGAGGCCGTCGAGGTCGTCGTCCTCGCGGAGGTGGTCGGGGTCGTCGAAGCCGGCGTCGAGGGCGCGCTGGAGAAGGTCCAGCGCCTCCGCCTTCTGGCTTGCGAGCGCCCGGGCGCAGGCCGCGTTGTAGAGGGACGTTCCCTCCCGGACTCCCGCCTGGGCGGCGGCGACGAACGCACGGGCCGCGCGGTCGTAGTCGGCGTACTTGAGAAGGTCCCGGCCCACGTCGTAAAGGGCGCGACCATCCGGCGGGGTGCGGGTGACGAGGAGGTCGAAGCGCTCGGCCGTCCGGCGGACCTTCGCCAGGTCGCGGCCGGCCCGTGCCTCGCGCGCCTTCCTCTTGAGCTCCGTCCAGCGGGGGTCGGAATGGAGCCCGTCGAGGTCGGAGTCGTCGAGGTGTCCGTGAACGTCGAAGCCCCCCTGCATCGCCTTGTCGAGCCACTCGAAGGCGAGGTCCTTCTCTCCCTTTCGGGCCCTGGCGCAGGCGATGTTGAAGGTGGCGACCTCTTCGCGGTAGCCGGCCTCGATCGCCTTGCGGAACGCATCGATGGCCGCGTCCCACCGCTCGTCCTCGTGGAGCTCCATCCCGCGATCGAACCACTCCGACCCGCTCCGCCTGTCGCCGCCCTGCTCGCGGGCGGGGGTTCCCGTGTTCGACGGGACGGACTTCTGCCCTGCGGGGCCGGTCGCGAGGGCCGTCGATCCGAGGAGGGCGGCGAGGGCGAAAGCGCCGGGCACGAAGGCGCGGCGCATCGTCCAGGTGAATACCGACCGTTCAAGGCCCGACGATCCCTCGGAGGAGCGTTCGTGTGTCATGGGAACGGATACGAGAAGACCGAGCCGGGTGTTTCCGGGGAACGGAAAGGGCCGGACGGCGCGTGCCGAGCGGCCCTCGGGGATTCCGCCTGGAGCGATCCGGCGGCTACTTGATCTTCTCGACGATCGGAAGCTTCGGGTAGAGGGCCTTCACGGCGTTCAGCAGCGCCTTGATCGACTCGTTCCCGCCGACCTCCGACTTCGCGTCGGTGAAAGCGAAGTCCGAACCTTTCGACATCTGGAGCTCGACCTCGTGGCAGAACTTGCCGTCCGGCTTGGCGAGGCACTCCGTGCGCACGGCCTTGAGGCCGGCCGGGAACATCTCGAAGCTGTCCGCCTGGTTCGTCCCGTCCAGCCACTCGATCTTGTCGGCCTTCAGGACGAGCTTCCCGCCGCGGTTCTTCGACCAGAGGCTGGTCTTGCGGACGAGACCGTCGACCTCGATCGACGACGGCACGGGCGCCGGACCGGCCGACCGGCCGGCTCCTGTCCCGGAGGCGACGAGGGGAGCATCCATGAGCGCGCGGATGACGCCCTCGGGGACCTTGTTCTCCTTCAGGTAGATCAGGTCGTTCAGCGAGGGGCGCTGCTCCACGCCCTTCTGCATGAGCTGGTCGACGATGAGCTTCTCGGAGGTCCCGGCCTGGACGGCCTTGACGACGTCCACGGCTCTCGGGTTGTCGGGCTGGGTGCCGGAGGAGAGCGTGGCCGGCGAGGCCACGGCCGGCGCGGGCGCGGCCGGCGGGGTCTTCGCGAGGAGCGCCGAGACGACGCTCTCGGGAACACCGGCGTTGCGGAGCTTGTCGGCGTCCGAAGGCGTCACGGCGGAGACCGTGTTCCCCGGGTCGTTGACCTTCGCGAGGATGTTCTCTGCCGAAGCGCCAAAGCTGTGCGCGGCGAGGATCTTGTCGACGGTGATCTCTTCCGCCGTGACCGGGAGCGCGAGCAGGAGCGCCAGGAGTGTGATGGTCGTTCTCATGTCTTCCCCCTTGTTGGGGTCGATTCTAGCCACAATCCAGCGAGCGGCCAGCTCGGCGTTCGCGCCGGGAAGGTCGCAACTGCCTCTGCATCACGAGGTCCGGCGTCTTGTTGTCGCGGGAGGAGGTTTCCAATATCATCCGCCCATGATCGGGACGGAAAAGGTCCTCGTTGGTGGACAGACCGCTTCGGGCGAGACCGGAAACTACGACGTCGTCGTCATCGGCGGCGCCATCGCCGGCGCCTCCACCGCCATCCTCCTCCGCCGCCGGAACCCGGCTCTGCGCGTCCTCGTCGTCGAGAAAGGCGAGGCGTTCGACTGGAAGGTGGGGGAGTCGACGGTCGAGATCTCGGCCTACTTCCTCACGCGGGTCCTCAAGCTCTACGACCACCTGAGCCGCGAGCACCTCGCCAAGCAGGCGTTCCGCTACTGGTTCCACAACGAGAAGGTCACGCGCCTGCGCGAGGCCTCGGAGGTGGGGTCGACGCAGCTCGCGCGGACGCCCGGTTTCCAGCTCGACCGCGCCGTCCTCGACGAGCACGTCCTGAAGGTGGCGGCCTCGGAAGGGAGCGAGGTCTGGCGGCCCGCGAAGGTCGTCGACTTCACCCTCGAGGGGGAGGCCGGGAACTCGGTCACGGTCGAGAAGGCGGACGGGACGAAGGTGACCGTCCGCGCGAAGTGGGTCGTCGACGCCTCCGGGCGGCAGGCGCTCCTGGCGAGGAAGCGCGGCGGGATCCGGCCGGTCGAGGGACACCCGACGTCGTCCATCTGGGTCCGCTATCGCAACGTGAAGGACCTCGACGGCGTCGAGGTCGTCGGAACCGACCCGGCCGACCCGTTCGTCCGCGGCGTCATCGCCTCGAGGCGCCTCGCCACGAACCACTTCACGGGCTGGGGCTACTGGATCTGGTTCATCCCGCTGCGCGGCGGGGAGACGAGCGTCGGCCTCGTCTGGGACACGCGCCTCGTCCAGCCCGAGGGGGCGACGCCGCTCGAGAAGCTGACGAACTTCCTCCACGCGAACCCGCTCACGCGCGAGATGCTCGAGCACGCCGAGCCGGTCGAAGGGGACTGCCGGTACCTCGGGACGTTGCCCTACTTCCTCGACAAGTTCATCGCGCCGGGCTGGACCTGCGTCGGCGACGCGGGCGGGTTCCTCGACCCGTTCTACTCGCCCGGCCTCGACCAGATGAGCTTCTCGGTCCACATGCGCGTGAACCTGATCCTGAAGGCGCTCGCCGGGACCCCCGCGGCGGAGATGGAGAAGGAGTACGCGGTCCACAACAAGGGGTACGGCCGGTTCTTCCGCTACTTCTACGAGGCGATCTACCGCGACAAGTACCACCTGATGGGCGACTACGACACGATGACCACGGCGTTCCTGATGGACACCGCCCTCTACTACCTCGTCGCGGTCCACCCCCTCTATCGAAGGTCGGCGGAACGGCTCGCGATGCCTCCCTACTACGGCGACGGAGCCGAGGTCGGCCTCTACCCGATGCGCTTCTACCAGGGGCGGCTCATCTCGATCGCGAAGCGGAAGAAGGCCCTCGGCATCTACGGAAACCACAACGCGGGACGGCGGCCCGGCTTCGTCGGCTTCTCGGTGAGGAGCTCGATCCTCGTCATGCTCGCGCACGGCCTCGCGCGCTGGGCGAAGGCGGAAGCCGCGAATGCGCTGACGTACCTCTGGAAGCCGAAGCCGATCGAAGGGCCGCAGCCGCTCCTCCCGCCGCGCATGGCCCGGGCGGAAGGCCCCGGCCTGGAGGCAGCGGCGCGCGGATGACGCGAGAAGGCGCTTGAAGCGGGTTCGGCAGGGGTGGGTGCCCGTTGCACTGGGCGCCGCGTGCGCGCTTCTGCTGAGCGCGGCGCCCGCCCGAGCCTGGGACGTCGACGCCCTCGTCCTCGAAGCCGCCGCGAGGCAGCGCGAGGGAGAGCTGGCCGCGGGGCGCATCACCCTGGAGCGGGTCGAGGTGGAGACCGAGCTCGACGGGGAAGGTCGACGGAAGACGCCCGAGAGGCGGCGCTACACCGTCGTGATGGACAGGCGCGGGGTCGTCTCGCGCGAGCTCCTCGAGGTGGACGGCCGCGAAGCGACCGCAGAAGAGAGAGCGAAGTCGCGCAAGGAGGACGAGAAGCGACGGCTCGCGTCGCTCGAGGCGAACGGCGCCCGGTCCGACGAGGAGGAGCTGATGTCGGGGCGCGTTCCGCTCCTCGACCTCCTGCACCGGCTCCAGTTCCGGTACGTCGGCGAGGAGCTGCTCGACGGGCGGGCCACGCACGTCGTCGCCTTCGGCCCGAAGCCGGGCCTGGTGTCGAAGACGATCCGCGACCGTGTCCTCAACGCCTTCGCCGGCACGACGTGGATCGACGTCGCGGAGCACCAGCTGAGGAAGATCGACGGTCACCTGACGACCCCGGTGAAGGTCCTCGGGGGCGCGCTGCTCGACCTGAAGGGCGTGCGGCTCGTCTACGAGAGCCGCGAGGTGCTTCCCGGCACCTGGGCCCCGTGCCGCGAGGAGATCGGGATCACGGCGACGGCGGGGATGTTCCTCGGCGTCCGTCGCGAGATCCGCTTCGAGTTCTCGAACTACCGCAGCGCCCGGCCCGACGTCCCGCTGCGCGCCGCGCGCTGAGCCGCACCTGGACCGGGCGGCCGCGGCTCCCCGACGACACGCTTCCCTCCCCGTCCCGACGCATAATTCCCGATGGCCCGGCGGGCGACGAGCGCGCCGGCGCGAGGGGAGTCGTCACATGGCCATCGTCCTGAACGGCACGTCGCTGACGGTCCCGGATCTCGTCCGCATCGCGCGCCACGGAGAGAAGGTCGAGCTCGCCCCCGAGGCCCTCGCGAGGATCCGCGCCTGCCGCGCGGTCCTCGAGGAGAAGATCGACGCCCACGAGATCATGTACGGCGTCAACACGGGAATCGGGGAGTTCTCCGAGGTCGTCCTGACCGACGAGCAGGTCAAGGAGTTCCAGCGGTACCTCATCTACAACCACGCGGCCGGCATCGGCGACCCGGCGCCCGAGGAGTACGTCCGCGGCGCGATGGCGGGGCGGATCAACGTCCACGCGCACGGCAACTCCGGCTGCCGGCCCGTCATCACCCAGACGCTCGTCGAGATGCTGAACCGGGGCGTCACGCCCGTCGTCTGCCAGAAGGGCTCCGTCGGCGCCTGCGGCGACCTCGCGCCGATGTCGCAGGTCGCGCTCCTGCTGCTCGGCGAGGGGGAGGCGACGTACCGGGGCGAGCGCCTTCCCGGGAAGGTCGCGATGGAGAAGGCGGGAATCGAGGTCCCCGGCCTCATGGCCCGCGACGGTCTCGCCACGATCAACGGATCGAACCTCCTGACGGCGATGAGCGCGATCCACCTCTACGACATCGACCGCTGGCTGAAGCAGGCCGAGATCGCCTGCGCGATGTCGCTCGAGGCGCTCTTCGCGAACTTCAAGCCCTACGACGTCCGCCTGCACCAGCTGCGCGGGTTTGCCGGGGCGGTTCGCTCCGCCGCGTCGATTCTCAAGTGCGTCGAGGGCAGCGACCTGCTCACCGGCAAGCTCAAGACCAAGGTGCAGGACGCCTACTCGATGCGCTCGACGCCGCAGGTGATCGGCGCGGCGCACGACGCGGTCGCCTTCGCGCGGGTCCAGATCGAGATCGAGCTCAACGGCGTCGGCGACAACCCGATCTTCCTGCCCGAGGAACGGCTGACCCTCACCGGAGCCAACTTTCAGGGGACCCCCGTCTCGCTCCCGATGGACATGATCGGCGCCGCGGTGACGATGGTCTCGGTCCTTTCCGAGCGGCGCCTGAACCGGCTCAACCACCCGGCGCTCTCCGTCGGCCTCCCCGCCTTCCTGACGAAGGGGGCGGGTATGTTCTCGGGCCTGATGCTCAGCCAGTACACGGCCGACTCCCTCATCGTCGAGCAGAGGATCCTCTCGATGCCAGCGTCGATCCAGTCGATCCCCGCGGCGGCCGACCAGGAGGACTTCGTCTCGATGGGGATGAACACAGCCATCAAGAACGGACAGATCCTCGACAACGCATACGGCGTCCTCGGGATCGAGATGATGGCCGCGGCGCAGGCCCTCGACTTCCGCGAGTTCACGCCAGGGCGCGGCGTGTCGGCCGCGCGCCGGGTCGTGAGAACCGTCGTCGACCACCTCGACGTCGACCGTCCCCTCTACACCGACCACACCAACATGAAGGAACTCGTCCGGGCGTGCGCCGTTCTCGACGAGGTCGAGCGGGAGGTCGGGCCGCTCGGCTGAGCGCGGGGTCAGGTCTACCTTCTACACTCTGCGCGTCGCCGGCCGCTACCTTGCGGCGGGAGGGAAGAGGCGCGGGTCCGCGTCGAGCGGCGTCCCGAGCCTCACGAGGATCATCTCGGTGTCGTCCGCGGCGAGCGGACCACGACGGTCCTGGCTCCGGCTGCGCGCGCGTCCGTTCGAGAAGGGGAAGTTGTTGTCGGAGGCGACGAGGAGCGTCTGGCGGTCGACGACGTGGACGGACTCGATCGTGTAGAACGGGAGGCGGAAGAAGTCGCCGTCGCTCCCGGCGCCCGACGGATCCGGAATCGCGAGGAGGTCGACGAGGAGCGTCTTCCCGACGTACCCATCACTGGATGCCGCCGCCGACAGGTCGAGGAGGAAGACCTTCTTGAACCGCGGCGCCATGAGGTCGTCGCCATGGTTGTCGCGCTCGATCATGAGGAGCTGGCGTCCGTTCACCGCCTTCAGCTCGCCGATCGAGACCGGCCCGGCGGCCGGGGCGGCGGCGTCCGGGTAGACGCGGGAGCCCGAGGCGTCGACGAGGGCCGCAAGGTTCACGGCCTGGCTCGGCATCTCGAGGCGCACGCGAAGGAAGCCGGGCACGAAGGCGCGCATCGCGACGTCGTAGACGTAGATCCGGAGATCGCGGGGATCGTCTCCGATCACGGCGCCCTCGAGGAGCGCGTAGAGCGTGCCGCCGTCGGGGCTGATGGCGAGGCCCTCGGGGCCTCGGCTCGCGGCGAGGTTCGGGCGCTCGGCGTGCTCGCGGTCTGCGATCTTAAGGAACGGGTTCTGCGGCGACCTCACCCCTGGAAGCTCGATCGGCGCCTCGAGGACGCGTCCGTCCGCCGCGACGTGGAGGAGAAAAGGGCCGAACTCTTCGCTCACCCAGAAGGTCCCGTCGGGCGCGCGGACGAACGATTCCGGGTCGAGGTCAAAGCCCGTCAAGACTCTCGTCGACGGATCGGTCCCGCATGCCGCCGGTGTGGGCGGGAGAGAGTTGAACGAGATGCCGGGGAGTGGAGTCCCCCGCTTCGGGTCGCACGCGATCGTCCAGGAGAGACGGCGGTCGGGGTCGTGGAGGACGACCGTCCCTTCGATCCGGGGGCCGGCCGGGTCGTTCCAGCGGGGATCGACCCGGTAGAAGACGAGCTGGAAGTCGGCCGAGTTCGGCCGCCAGGCGTACCCGTTGTCGGCGAGCGCCCACCAGGTTCCGAGCTCGCCGGGTACCATGCTCGAGAAGCCCTGGACCGGTTGGGTGGCGAGGTAAGGTCCCTCGGCCAGCCCGCGCACGCCGTTGGAGGCCGCGGTCGCGCGCTCGGGTGCGGAAAGGAACGCCCCCGAGGGCGGCGAGCCGGCGCGGACCGTTGCCGCGGGTAGGACGCTCCGGGCGACGAGGCGCGCCTGCGGCTCGGCGCCGCGGGCCGCGGAGGCTGCCGTGACGGCGAGAACGAGGGTGACGTCGAGAGCGGTCGGACGATTCACGGCAGATCTCCTCCGGGGTCGTTCGGTTACGGCCTCAGGTCCTCGTCGGAGGCGAGGGCCTCGGGGCGCGCGCCGAGCCGGACGAGGAGCGCCACGAGGACCTGCTCGGCCTCGGTCATCCCGGAGCGTCGGTCGATGACCTGCCGGGCGAGGTCGGGCCGGTTCGTGATGAGCCCGTCCACGCCACGGCTCATGAGGGTGAACATCCAGGCCGGGTCGTCCACGGTCCAGGGATACACCTCCTGCCCGGAGCGGTGGGCGTGCCGCACGAAAAGGCGCGTCACCATCTTCTTCTCGACGGCGACGAAGTCGGCCCCGAGCTTGGTCAGGTCACCGAGCGACTTCGCCGCGAGGACGCCCGTCCGCCACCCGGGGCGCAGCTCCTTCATCTTTCGGACCATCCCGTGGTCGAGGGACATGAAGACGCAGTCGTCCGCCATCCCGGCCGCCTCGACGATCTCGACGACCTTCTCCTCGAGGCGCACGTCGTGGCCGTACTGCTTCAGCTCGACGACGACCTTGCAACGTCCTTTGCAGACGGCGAGCGCCTCGGCGAGCGTCGGGACGCGCTCGGCGGAAAACTGCGCTCCGACGCGGCTGCCGATGTCGACGGCGCGGATCCGGGCGGCCTCCGACTGCCAGATCTTCATCGGGTCCCCAGCCGCCTTCATCAGGTCGCTGTCGTGGACGACGAGGACCTCGCCGTCGGCCGATTCCTGTACGTCGAGCTCGACGTAGTCTGCCTTCTGGTCGGCGGCGAGACGGAACGCCGCAAGCGAGTTCTCAGGGGCCGTCGCCGAAGATCCGCGGTGCGCGATTACGACCACCTCCTGGAGCTTCCGGGCGGGCGCCGCGGCGAGGAGGACGAGGGCCGCGACGGCGAGGACCGAGACGGTTGCGATCGAAGCGAGGAAACGCGGATGTCGGATGAGAGAGCCCTGCGGCACGGAAACGGCCTCTCCCGGTGCCTGCGGGCTCTTCGGCTCGCCGACGGCGAGGTAGAGGCGGGCGAGGACGAGGGAGAGGAGGACTGCGTTCACGACCCCGGCCGCGAGCGCGAGGAAGCCCGTGATCGTCGCGACGACGAAGACGAACGTCAGGGTTCCCGCCAGCGAGCCGCCGAAGTGGGGCGCGAGCGAACGGCCGGCGGCTTCCGGCAGCCACCTGAACGCCGCCAGGACGAGGGCCGCGAACGCAGCCCACACCCCGAGTGCGGAGAAGATCACTCCGCGGTCCCCCTCCGACCTCCGCCGGCTCTCCCCGAGGGCGCGCCACGGGGAGACGCCCTCGAAGAGGACGATTGGCAGGGCGAAGGTCCAGCGGGCGGCAGTCCGTACGAGAAGGGCGAGAAATACCGACGCGAGGGCGGCGACGAGGAGCGCGGCCAGCCAGAACTCCTGCGGGCGCCGGGAGAGGTAGTAGTTGATGTCGTGCGGCCGGAGGAGAGCGAGGTAGACGAGGCCCCGGCGACGCCGAACGGAAGGAGACCCGCGACGACGCGGACGACCATGTGCGTCGTCAGGCGGAGGACGCGGGGGCGTTCGACAAGGCGAAGAAGAGGGCCTGTCTCGCGCCGAGCCTCTTGCCGTCGGCGCCGGCGAAGCCGACCGCCATCAGGGCGGTCAGCTCGAGGCCGGTGATCGCAGAGAGGACGGCGACGCCGACGAGGAGAGAGAGGATTCCCGGAACGGTCGTCAGGAGGGTCCTGGCGATCTCCGCGTCGGCGATGACGTCGTCCGAGTGCCTCGAGAGGTGGATCCGCAGGAGGAGGATCGTCCCGGGTGTCAGCAACGCGAACGCGACGGCCTTCCAGGCGACGTCGGCCGCGACGAGGCGCCTCCACGACCGGAGGAAGTCCCGCAGGGCTTCGACCAGGATCGAGCGGGTCGTCTTCCACATCTCGGCCATCTCAGCTCCGGACGAAGTGGGGCAGCTCGAAAGGAATCGGCAGCGAGAGCTCGACGATCCCCCGGTACTCGCCGCCCTCGTACCACGGCGCCTGGTAGATGAGCTTCTTCACGCCGTCCTTTTCGATGGTGTAGACGTTGAGCGCGCCCGTCTTCAGCAGCTCCTCGAAGAGCGCCCGCGCACGCTCCGGGTGGCAGTCGAGGATGCTCTTGCCGATCAGCTCGCGTCCGCCGTCCGTCGCGTGGGTCTCGGCGGCCCGGTCGTTCATCTCCAGGGCCACGCCCTCGCGGTCGCAGACCGTGATCGCGGCCTTCAGCTCCTTCACCCAGGCGCCCTCTTTCATCACGTACCTTTCTCCGCCCGTCGCCAGGGTCGGGCGCGGTTCCTTCATCATGCCTGACGTCTGCCGATCCATAATAGAGAATCAAGACCTGACCCCGGGCGGAGGGGTATCGTCGCGGCGCATGAAGAAGGCCGTCGACTCCTCCCTGGAGCTCTCGGTCCCCGAGATGAGGGCGCTCCTCGAAGCGGTGGGCGAGAGGGTGATCGCGCACGTGGCTTCGCTCCCGTCACAGCCGGCGGCCGACGTGGAGGGGGCCGCGGAGCTGGCCCGGGAGCTCTCTGAGCCGGAGGCTCCGGAGGCGGGGGCGCCGGCAGGGGAGCTCCTCGACCTTCTCTTCGACCGCGCGATCCCGAAGAGCTTCAACACGGCGGGGCCCGGATATCTCGCCTACATCCCCGGAGGGGGCGTCTTCGCCTCCGCCGTGGCCGACCTGATCTCCGACGCCACGAATCGCTACGTCGGCGTCTGGCAGGCGGCTCCGGCTCTCGTCCAGCTCGAGACGAACGTCGTCCGCTGGCTCTGCGGGATCGTCGGGCTCCCGGAGGGGAGCGGCGGCTACCTCGCGACGGGCGGCTCACTCGCGTCGTTCACGGCCGTCGTCGCGGCGCGGCGGGAGATGCTTCCCGCCGACTTCCTGAAGGGGACGCTCTACGTCTCCGACCAGACCCACCACGCGATCTCGAAGGCCGCTTCGCTCGCGGGGTTCCCGGCGGAGAACGTCCGGTCGATTCCGTCCGACGACCGGTTCCGGGTGCGCCTCGACCTCCTCGCCGGGCGGATAGAGGCCGACCGGGCCGCCGGCTTCACTCCGTTCTTCGTCTGCGGGAACGCCGGGACGACGAACACCGGCGCGGTCGACGACCTGGGGGCGATCGCTCGGCTCTGCGCACGGGAGCGGCTCTGGTTCCACGTCGACGGGGCCTACGGCGGCTTCTTCCTGCTGACCGAAAGGGGCCGGGCCGTGCTGGCCGGGATCGAGAAGGCCGACTCCGTCGTTCTCGACCCGCACAAGGGCCTCTTCCTTCCCTACGGCACCGGCGCGCTCCTCGTCCGCGACGCCGCGGTCCTCCGCCGCGCCCACGCCGCGGGGGCCGACTACCTTCCGCACATGCAGGAGGACCCGGGCTTCGTCGACACCTGCGAGATCTCGCCGGAGCTCTCGCGGGCCTTCCGGGGCCTGCGCGTCTGGCTGCCGATCAAGCTCCACGGCCTCGGCGCGTTTCGGGCGAGCCTCGACGAGAAGCTCGACCTCGCGCTCCACGCCGCGCGGGAGCTCGCGGCGATGCCGGGGGTCGAGATCGTCGCCGGGCCGCAGCTGTCGATCGTGGCGTTCCGGCTCGTGAAGCCGGGCCTCGACAGGGAGGCGCTGACCGCCTGAACCGCGACCTGATCGCGAGGGTGAACGCGCGGCAGCGAGTCCACATCTCGGGGACGGTCCTCGGCGGCTCCTTCGCCCTGAGGATCTGCGTCCTGTCGTTCCGGACGCACCTCGAAAGGCTCGACGAAGGGCTCGAGGACATCCGCGCGGCGATCGCCGAGACGTGACGGCGGCGCGTTCACCCAGAATAGAAAATCAAGACCTGACCCCAAGCTCGGCGCCCAGCGCCTTCCGATGAGCTGCCCGTGCGCGGTCTCCACGTCGAGACGGACGCGCTGGCCGGGGCGGAGGGCGGGGAGGGACGCACCGGACCGCGAGCGGAAGCCGAGGCCCCGGCCTCCGGTGATCTCGATCAGGCGGCCTTCCCGGACGACGGTCCCGTCGACGGACCAGACGTGCCGCACTCCCTCCCGGAGGCCGGCAGGGGCACGGATCGCGGCGACGGCCATCAGGCGCACGGGAACGCCGGCCGGGAGGAAGGCGAGCGGCGTGGCGAC
Source organism: Holophagales bacterium (assembly GCA_016719485.1). NCBI lineage: Bacteria > Pseudomonadati > Acidobacteriota > Holophagae > Holophagales > Holophagales bacterium. The sequence goes on along the minus strand of JADJZB010000029.1, from coordinate 188,603 downwards.
GTCGCGACCGTTCTCCGCGAGCCGGGTGCCGAAGTGGACCGTGGCGAGCTTCAGCGGGGCGGGCGGTACGGCCGGGCGACCCAGCGTGACGAGGGCGAGGAAGAGGAGGCCCACGCCCGCGGTGCGGAGGGCCGTGCGGAAAGGGTGCCCCTTCTCGTGCTGCGCGGCGAAAGAGACGAACACCGCCGTCGCGAGGAGCCCGCTTGCCGCGAGGTTCCAGACGCCGCCGACCTGCCAGGCCATCGGGAGCGTGATGTTCACGCAGGCGAAGGCGATGAACGCGAGGAACACCCCGAAGAGGGGCCGGTGCCGCGCGACGACCTCGTCGTAGACGACGTCGATCGTCGCCGCGAGGGCGGCAATGGCGAGGCACACCATGAAGAGGATCTGCCGGGAGGGGTACGTCGCGCTGCCGTGGTAGAGCGGTATCAGGAAGAAGGCGAGCGCCTGCAGCAGGTACTTCTGACCCCAGAGGACGAGCTTGCGGGCTGCCCCTTCCCTTCCTTCCGGAATCCACGGGCTGGCCAGGACCGCGGGCAGGACGAGGCTCGACAGCCAGACGACGCCCACCGAGACGAGGCCGAATCGGAGGAGCTGCGGTCGCGCGGCCCCGACGGCGAGGAACGCGATACCCCAGCCGAGCGCCCAGAGGCTGTGGAGAGTCCAGAAGACGCCCTGGTGGCGCGAGGCGAACCGCGCCAGCCCTCCGAGGCGGTCCAGCAACGTCTTCTTCACGAACAGGATACCTACGCTCCGCGGCTCCCGCGCAGCTTCTCGAGCGCGACGAGCCGCTCGATGGTGTCGAGCTCGAGGTCGTCCTTGCCGAGCTCCCGCAGGCGCGCCCACTCCCGCCGCAGCTCCCGCGCGAGAGCCTCGGGGAGCGACCGGAGCCAGCCCTCGATCCGCAGGTCGACGAACTCCCTCTTCTCTTCGATCGTCAGCTCGCGGGCGAGGAGGAGGCGGGTCGCATCCTCGGCGTCGACGAGCCCCTGCAGCACCGTCCAGCGGTCGCCGGGGGGCTCGGCGCAGAGCGCCGCGAACGAGCCGCTCGAGGTCTCGCGGATCAGCTCCTCCTCGCGCGTCGTCCGGCTCTCGTGCTCCTTCGTCTCGTCCCAGCTCTCCGAGTCCTCGGCGAGCCAGCGGAGGTACTCCATGGCGAAGAGGCACGTCGGCAGGACGAGGTCCTCGCGCGTCCGCGCGTCGACCCAGAGAGCTGCCGAGGCCCGCAGGCAGCGGCGGGCCGTGGTTTCGGCCAGCTTCTTCCCGAAGACGAGGGCCGCCGACTCTCTTACGAAGCAGGGGAGCTCGGTGGCGACGATCTCGCGGTAGCCCGGGACGTGCCTCTCGAGGAGGACCGCCGCGCGCCGGTCGAGCGCGACGAGGTCGCTCGTGACGGCCGGAAGGCCGAGCGTCGTGCAGCCGAGGTTGTAGACGATGGCGCGCGGGAGGGTGACGCCCTCGGGCCAGGCGTCGCGCAGGTCGCGGTTGTCGGGGAGGGACGTTCCGCCGCCCCACTCCTCGGGGTAGGTCGGGATCGACCGGCCGTAGTTCACCGAGCCGGTCGCGCGGATCCGCACGCGCGTCTGCGGGACGAGCCCGCCGAAGGGGGAGAGGAGCGGTGCGATACGCAGGAGCGTCTCGGTGTGCGCCTTCACCCCCGCTTCCAGCAGCCGCATCAGCGCGTCGTGGTCGGCGGACGACACGACGGGTGCGAAGGGCCCGGAGGCGACGGCGGCGCGGAACGCCGCGGCGAGGCGCGCGGCCTCGGCGGGGGCGTCGGCACGGATTCCCTGCATCGTGACGCCGTCGGCGCGCGAGAACTGGCGGACGACGCCGGGGTGATCCGGGTCGAACCCGCCCCGGAACCCGGCGCGCCCGGCCCCGATCAGGAAGGTGACGCGCGGCGCCGGCTCCCCGGCCTTCTTCGCGAGGGCGGCGAGGCGGCGCTCGGCCTCTTCCCGCCCGGCGAGGGCGAGCGTGCAGGCCGCGTCCGTCGCGATCTTGCCGCTCTGCTCGGCCGTGTCCGACATCGCCACGAAGACGCGGACGACGGCCTCCTCGCGGTCGAAGCGGGTCCGGAAGACGCCGGCCGTCGGGATGCCGGGGAGGCCGCGCCCCCGCTCGAGCGCGAGATAGAACGCCTCGAGGAACTCGGGGAGGTGCGCGAGGGCGCCGACGTTCTCGCAGAGAGGAACGAGCCGGACCCGGGAGATCTTCTCGACGAGCGCGGCCCGGAGCGCCTCGGGGACCTTCTTCCCGAGGAAGACGTCGGCGTGCCCGTCCGCCGCCTCGAAGAGCCCGGCGATCGCCGCCCGGTAGAGCGTCCCGATCTTGATGACGGCCCCGATCTCGGCGATCGAGTTCACCTGGGGAACGGTGATCTCGGGAAGCGCGTTCTGGACGGGGGTGACCCCGAGCTTCTCGCAGGCGAGGTGGAACAGGACGTTCGCGCGGGCGACCGAGCCGAGGATCCGGACGATCTTCTCCTCGTCCTGCTCGATGAAGGGGTTCGGGACGCGGAAGAGGAGGTGGCGGTCCTCGCCCGGAACGATCCCGTGGCGCAGGAGCGCGAGGACGACCCTCTCGGGCAGGTCGAGCCATTCGGGGCTGATCTGGCGCCCCTCGAAGTCGAGGAGGACCTCGCTGCACGGTCCGAGGAGGTCGGTGATCGTCTCCTCGTATTCCGGCTTCGCCTCCACGAGGGGGTTCCACTCGAGGTGCTTCAGCGCGAGCTTCGCCCGGCCGGGCGCTCCGGCCGGGGCCGCGTGGAGCGCCCTCTCGAGCTGCTCGGCGCGATGGGTCGTCGCGTCGGGGTGCTTCGTCCCGGTCAGGCGGAGCGTCTCGTGGCGCGGGTTCTCGAGGAACGTCTTCCGTGCCGCGGCGAACGCCTTCGGGTCGAGGCCGTCGAGGGCGTCGTAGCCGTCGGCGGTACAGACGCTTTCCCAGATCGCGTCGAGGGACGTACGGGCGGCCGCGCCGGACGGCGCGGGAGCGCTCGATCCGAGGCGTCCCTGCTTCGTGATCCGCGCGCGGACGCGGTCGATGAAGACCGAGAGCTCCTTCACGTCCTTCGAGCCGTACGAGAGCCGCTGCCACGTCCCGTAGCGGGCCGCGTCGGAGCCGGCGAAGGCGATGAACGGGATTCCGCCGACGCCGCCGGAGAGGAGGAGCTCGAAGGCGTCGACCGAGTCCTTCACGACGGCCCTCTCGTGGATGCCGCCGCGGAGCCGGTCGAACGGCTCGCCGACGAGGCCCGGGAAGGCGAGGGGGGCGTAGAACGTGCCTCCGAAGTCGGTCCGCTCGACGCCGAGCGGGGCCAGCTCGTCGGCGGCCTTCGCCATGAAGTCGCGGCGCTCGCGCATGTAGGGGGACGGTCGCCGGAGGACGGCCAGAGGGCTCTGCAGGGCGGCGAGTGCCCAGTCCTGGGCGAGCGTCGAGGGCGTGGCGACGAGCCAGGCCGAGAGGTTCGCGAGGATCTCGCGGGCCCTCACGCCGCCCGCGCGGATCTGGTCCGAGATGACCATCCAGCAGGCGCGGGTCCCCGTCGAGGCACCGAACATGTCCATCTTCGAGAGACCCGACAGCGACACGACCCAGTCGCGCCACTCGGGCTCGGCGAAGGCGGGGTTCACGAACCAGCCGACGTAGTCGAGCCGCTGGTAGACGGAGTCGTAGAGGACGTAGCAGCGGTGCTTCACCGCGACCCGCACGAGGTCCTCCACGAGGGCGCGCGGGTAGACGCGACCGGTCGGGTTGTGCGGGTTGTTCAGGATGACGGAGGAGATGCCCCCCTTCGAGAGGAGGCGGTCGAGGTCCTCCGGGTCGGGGAGGAATTCGGGCGCGGAGGTCGGGAGCTCCACCAGCTTCTTGCCGGCGCGTTCGACGTACCAGTCGTACTCCCAGCTCGGCCGCGGAACGACGACGCCCGAGCCGTCGGCCCCGAGGACCTCGAGGACCATCGCGAGGCCGGAGCGGGTGCCGGGCGTGAAGAGGACCTCGTCCGGGAGGAAGCGCACCTGCGATGCGGGGTAGTCGAGGAGGCCGTCGCGATTGAAGAAGTCGGCGACCTCGCTCCGCACGTCCATCCGGCCGACGGCGGGTCCGTAGCTGTGGACCGTGTTCCGCGTGATCCGCTGGGCGGCCCTCACGACCTCGGGGTGGGGCGCGAAGTCGGCGTTCTTGTAGTCGCCCTGGGTCAGGTCGAGGGCGCCCTCCTGCTGGACGCGCCGCGCGAAGAGGCGGACGAACGGCTCGGGCGTCGAGAGGGCGCGCCGGGAGAGGCCGCCCACGGACGGACCGGGAGAAGCGGGCTTCGTCGTCGGCCCGTTCTTCTTCACGGCACGGTCCTCCCCCCCCCCCCCCCCCCCCCCCCCCCCCCCCCCCCCCCCCCCCGCCCCCGCCCCCGCCAAAGCCCCCCCCCCCCCCCCACCCCCCCCCCCCCCCCCCCGCCGGGGGGCCCCCCCCCCCCCCCTCCCCCGGCCCCCCCCCCCCCGCCCCCCCCCCCCCCCCCCCCCCCCCCCCCCCCCCGGCCGGCCGGGATCAGAAGTGCGGGGCGGCGGCCGCGACCGCGGCGCCCGGGGTGATGGAAACACCGAGGGCGGCGAGGCTTCCCTCGATCGCCCCGAGGACCGCGACCACTTCGGCGGCGCTGATGTTTCCCATGTGACCGAGGCGGAAGGCCTTGCCGGCGATCGGGCCGAGACCGCCGGCGAGGACGGCGCCCCTGCCGGCGACCTCCTTGCGGAACGCGGCGTCGGCGACCCCCTCGGGGAGCAGGACCACCGAGAGCGTGTCGGCACGGCAGCCGGCGTCGGTGAAGAGCTTCAGGCCGAGCGCCTCGAGTCCGGCCCGGAAGGCGCGGGCGTTCCGCGCGTGACGCGCGAAGCGGGTGGGAAGACCCTCCGCGTGGACCATTCGGAGCGCCTCGGCGAGCGCGACGATCTCGTTCACGCACGGCGTCGAGTAGTACTTTCCGGGGTCCAGCATGACGGGCAGCCAGCGCATCACGTCGGCGTAGTAGGCGGGGACGGAGGTGCGCGCCTTCCGGTGCGCCATGGCCTTCTCGGAGAAGAGGCAGAGGGCGACACCCGGAGGGGCGCCGATCGCCTTCTGAGGTCCGGTGAGGAGGACGTCCAGCTTCCAGGCGTCGAACTTCTCCTCGACCCCGCCCGTCGCGCAGACGCCGTCGAGGATGACGAGCTCCGGCCGTCCCTTCAGGACCTCGAGGTAGGCCTCGACGGGGGCGAGCGTCCCGGTGGACGTGTCGACGTGGGTGATCGTCACGGCGGCGTAGGAGCCGGCCGCGAGGCGCGCGGCGACCGCTTCCGCCGGAACGGCCTTTCCCCACTCCGACTTCAGCAGGTCGGCCTCGATCCCGAAGGAGGCCGCCAGGTCGCCGAAGCGGTCGCCGAAGTAGCCGTGGGAGATGACGAGGACCCTCTCGCCGGGCGCCACGAGGTTGACGAGGGCGATCTCCATCGCGAGCGTGCCGCCGCCCGCGACGATGAACGGCTGGGCGGTCTCGCTCTGGCAGAGCGCGCGGAAGCCGGCGAGGGCCCCGCGGAACTCCTCGACGAAGGAGGGTGCCACGTGGGAGGTGGTCGGCTGGGCCAGCGCATGGAGGATGCGGGTGTGGACCGGTGACGGTCCCGGGATCATCGTGAGCGTTTCGTTGATCAAGGCGGCTCCCTTCTCGCTCCGCCCGGCGCTGCGGAGGACGTCTGCGCCGGCGCGGGGCTCGTCAGATCCAGTTGATGTCGGTCCCCGGGGGGAGGTGGGGGGTGAAGATGGAAAGGTACTGGAGGTTCTCCTCGAGAGCCCTCGTGTCGTGGATGATCCCGCGCGGGCAGACGTGAAGCGAGCCCCTCGTCACGGGGATCCAGACGCCGTTGACGAGGATCTCGCCGCGCCCTCCCGTGACGACGACGATCTCGTCGGTCACCGAGTGGAAGTGGCGACCGATCGTCGTCCCTTTCACCGCGGTCCTCACCATCAGCTGCGTGCGCGGGCAGTCGTAGGCGACGTCGCTGTCGACGCCGCTCGCCGGCAGGGCGCGGTGGGCGTAGTAGTCGGCGAGGTCGAGAAGGACCGCGACGTCGGGCTTCGAGTCGACCAGGCCCTTGGGAATCGTCAGCTCCTGTGTCATTCAAGCCTCCATTGCTCGGCGTGTTCGTCGGGGTGCGGCCGTCATCCCGCCGGGACGACGGTCGGAAGGATGCCGGGCAGGACGAAGGCCTGCAGCAGCACGACGAGGATGACGATCCCGAGAAGGACCAGGGAGTAGCGAATCGTCTTGCGGAAGATGTCCGTCTCGCTTCCCACGAGACCCGTGGCAGCGCACGCCACGGCGATGGACTGGGGCGAGATCAGCTTGCCCATGACCCCGCCGAAGAGGTTTGCCGAAGTCGTCAGGATGGGGTTCATGCCGAGGTGTTCCGCCGTCACCTGCTGCAGCTTCCCGAAGAGGGCCGCCGAGGACGTGACCGACCCGGTCAGGAAGACGCCGAGCCAGCCGATGACCGGGGAGAAGATCGGGAACGCCTTGCCCGTATAGGTGGCGAAGGCCAGACCGAGCGTGAACGACATCCCCGAGTAGTTCGCGAGGAACCCGAGACCGATGACCGAGGCGAGCGTGACGAGCGAGAAGGCGAGCTGCTTCAGCGTCGCGCGAAACACCCGGAGGCCCGTGGACGGAGCGACCCGGAGGATCGCCATCGCGATGAGGGCGGAGAGGAGCATCGCCGTGCCGGGAGCCGTGAAGAACTCCCACTTGTAGCTCGCCGCGTAGGCCGCGGGCTCCACCACGATCGGGGCGGCCTTCCAGACGACACCGTCCAGGCCGGGCCAGTGCGGTACGGCGACGAGCCACTTCAGGTCCTTGAGGATCAGGTTCTTGAAGGCGGGCGTTCCCCAGATTCCCATGACGGCCATCAGGATCAGGAACGGCGACCACGCCTTGAAGACCTCGCCGAAGGAGTACCGCTTCTCGCCGCTGGTCGCCGCGACGTCGGGGTCGTGGTCGAAGCGCCAGATGGTCTTCGGCTTCCAGAACGACAGGAAGACGACGAGCGTCACGAGGGAGACGAAGGAGGCCGCGATGGCGGGGAGCTCCGGTCCGAAGTACGTGGAAAAGACGTACGACGTCGCCGCGTAGCTGATCCCGGCGACGAGGCAGGCGGGCAGTACTTCCTTTGCCTTCTTGAAGCCCGCCATCACGACGATCGTGAAGAAGGGGATCAGGATCGCCAGGAAGGCCATGTCGTAGCCGATCGCGCGGGCCATCGTCTTCAGGTCGATCCCGGTGACGGTGGACATCATCGTCGTCGGGACGCCGACCGGGCCGAACGGGACCGGGGGAGTGTTCGCGACGAGGCAGATGACGGCGGCGGGGATCGCCGGGAAGCCGAGCCCGATGAGCATCGCCGCGGCGACGGCCACGGGGGCCCCCTGCCCGGCGACGCCCTCCATGAAGGCGGAGAACGAGAACGCGATGAGGAGCGCCTGGAGGCGCCGGTCGCCGGAGAGGTAGGAGATGGACGTCTTGATGACCTGGAACTGGCCGGATTCGACCGTCAGGTTGAAGAGGAAGACGGCCGTCAGGATGATCCAGCCGATCGGGAAGAGGCCGGTCACCATGCCGAGCGCCGAAGCGGAGAGGGCCGCGCTCACCGGCATCCCGTAGACGAGGACCGTGATCGCGATCGTGAGGAGCAGCGTCGCGACCCCGGCGACGTGTCCCTTCATCCGCTTCACGGCGAGGGCCCAGAAAAGGAAGGCGATGGGGATGGCGACGACGAGCGCGGTCAGGAGGAGGCTCCCGGCGAGCGCGGAGTAGTTCTGATGCCACTGCATGAACGCTTTCCTCTCGATTGGTTATTTGAGACGCGATCCCTGAATCGGGCCGGGAGGGAAAGTGAGATCGGGTTCGGGTGGGGGTGGTGGGTGGCGATGCCGTCGTCGGGAGTCGAGACGTCGGCCGGCTGACCGCTGCTGTCTGGACTGGTCACCCTCCTCGCAAGGGCGGACTCGGTAGGCCATGGTACCTAGGGTTGCCATTCCCTTGGGCCGAGTCTAGCGCGATATCACACTTAGGGAATACTCAATTCGACATTAAGGGTGAGAGTCGGTCGATTGGAGCGTCGGTCTCGGAGATCCGGAATCCGGACCTCAGCGGCCTTTCGGGGTGGGCTGCTACGCTCCGCCCCGCTATGTTCGTCGGCCACTTCGGAGTCGGATTCGCGGCGAAGGCGGTTGCGCCCCGTGCGTCGCTGGGGACGCTCTTTCTCGCGTCGCAGTTCGTCGATCTCCTTTGGCCCACGCTGCTGCTGCTCGGTCTCGAGCGGGTCGAGATCCGGCCCGGGATCACCCGCGTCACGCCGCTCGACTTCGTCTCCTACCCCATCTCACACGGTCTCCTGTCCGTCGCGCTGTGGGGGTTTCTCTTCGCGATGGTCCATTGGCTGGCGCGGCGCACCGCCGCCGGAGCGGCCACGATGTTCGCGGCCGTCGTGAGCCACTGGCTCCTCGACCTGCTGACCCACCGTCCCGACCTGCCGCTCTCGCCCTGGAGCGCGACGAAAGTGGGTCTCGGCCTCTGGGACTCGCTGCCCGCCACGCTCGTCGTCGAGCTCGCCATCTTCGGCGGCGGGCTCGCCCTCTATCTCCGCAAGACGAGGGCCGTCGACCGGACCGGCGTCATCGCCCTCTGGAGCCTCGTCGGGTTCCTTCTCGTGATCTACGCGGCAAACCTCTTCGGGTCGACGCCGCCAGGGGTGGAGGCGATCGCGTGGGCCGGCCACGCACAGTGGCTCCTCGTCGCCTGGGCGTACTGGGTCGACCGTCACCGGGCCCTCACCGCCGCGACGACGGCGACCACCGCGACCGCCGTGCCCGCGTGATCCCGGGAGCCCGGTCCTGAGCTTCACCCCTCTCCTCGGCCCTGCCGCCTGCCTCGGGTCGGCTGCGCTCTGGGCTCTTTCCGCGAACGTCTACTCCCGCGCGGCGCGCGTCTCGAGCCCGATGGCCGTCAACTTCATGCGGGCGAGCCTCTCGTTTCCGTTCTTCCTCGTGGCCGCGCTCGCGATGGGCCCGGAAGGGGGGCTGGCTCAGGTGACGGCGGGCCGGGCGGGGTGGCTCGTTCTCAGCGTCGTCGGGAGCTACGTGGTCGGCGACGCGCTCTTCCTGGCGAGCACCCAGCTCCTGGGCGTGCCGGCAGCGCTCGCGATCGCGTCGACCTACCCGCTCTGGTCGGCCGTCGCGGGCTGGGCGTTCCTGGGGCAGAGCGTCGGCCCGGCGGGCCTCCTGGGCGTCGTCCTCGTCGTCGCGGGTGTCGTCACCGTCGTGAGGCGCCGCGGCGTGGAGCCGACGAACGGGGAGCGGCCGGGAGGCGGATTCCGGGCGCACTCCGGGCACACCACCGGCGTCCTCCTGGCGGCCGCGACCTCTCTCTTCTGGGCCCTCAACACGTTCGCCATCGCCCGTGGCGGCGCGGACCTGCCGGTCGCGGGAGTGAACACGTTCCGGATGGGCTTTGCCATCGCCCTCATGCCGCTCGCCCGGCTCTTCCTGAGGGGTCGCGGAACGCCCCTCCTCGTCCCGGCCGCCGAGATGCGACGCTCCTGGCCCTTCTTTCTCCTGGAGAGCGTGGGGGGGACGGCGCTCTTCGTCGTCGGCCTGACCCACTCGCCCCTCGCCGTCGCCGCGGCCCTCACGTCGCTCGCCCCCGTTCTCTCCGTTCCGTTCGCCTTCCTCATCGGCCGGGAGCGGATCCCCGGGCGGGTGCTCGCGGGGATCGTCGTCGTGACGGCGGGGATCGTCCTCCTGGTCGGGTTCGGACGGGCCTGAACGGGCGGGGAGCCGGGGCGGCGTCCAGCGAGGTGGCCGCCCTCGACTCCTGTCCGGAAGAGCCTCAGCCCCCCCAGGGCATCTTGGGCATTTCGACCTTCTTGACCGGTCCCTTGATCGCCGACACGGCGCCCGACCCGGAGTCGAGGACGCGCATCTCCGTCGTCCCCATCGGCTTGCCCTTGTCGTTCGTCGTGACGGTCTTCTCGTAGAGGCGGCCGAAGGGGACCGACTCGCTCATGCAGAGCTCGGAGTCCGTCGTTCCCTTCATCCGGACGATGACGATCTTGACGTCGAACGATCCCTGTATCCGGTACTTCTCGCCGGTCTTCCCGTCGGCCGAGCAGGGGCCGAGCGCGGTGACGTTCGCGCCGTAGTCGACGTACGACGCGAAGGAGGCCCCCACCTGGCTCATCATGTCGGCCGGGTACTCCATCGCCTCCTTGCCGTCTTCCTGCATGATCATCGTCTGGACGTACTTCATGTAGTCGAGGGCGTTCTTCTCGACCTTGAAGTCCGTGTTCAGAAGGTACTTCAACGTGGTCGGCTTCCCCTTGGTCCCTTCCATCGGGACCGAGCGCATCTCGAACCAGGTGCTGTCGCCGTCACCACCGAGCCGGGACATCGTCACCTCGGTCTTCTGGACCTTGCCCTTCGGATCGGTCGACGTCTGCTCGTACTTCACCCAGCTTCCGGGCTTCGTGGAGCTGAAGAAGGCCTTCTGGAACGTCCCGAGGTCGGCCGCGGGGGCGGACGCGCCGACGGCGAGAAGGAGAACGGCCGGGAGGATGGAAATCCGTTTCATCGCAACTTCTCCTTGGGCGGGCGAAAGCCCGCCGCGATCGGCAACGATGCCACGGACCGGGTCGGCTCGCACACCCCTTCCACTCTCGGCCGCGGAGTGTCCCCGGCCCGCGGGCCGGTGCCGTCATCCGGATGGAGGCAGAGCCCCCCCCCCCCCCCCCCCCCCCCCCCCCCCCCCCCCCCCCCCCCCCCCCCGTCAATCCCGCCATCGACATGGAGGGGCTATCTGAAGGTCGCCAGGCAGGCCGCGATCTACCGCGAGACGCGGCGGCTGACGGAGGAGGACTTTCTCCGGGTGAGCCGTGAGGCGGGGACGGTCGTCCTCGATGCGCGAAGCCGCGAGAAGTTCGACGAGCTCCACGTGAAGGGTGCCCTCAACCTCAGCTTCCCCGACATCGCCGTCGAGAGCCTGCAGAAGGCGCTCCCCGACAAGGAGACCCTGATCCTCATCTACTGCAACAACAACTTCCGCGGCGCCGAGGGGCCGTTTCCCTCGAAGCTGCCGACGGCTTCGCTCAACCTCTCGACCTTCATCGCGCTCTACAACTACGGGTACCGGAACGTCTGGGAGCTCGGCCCGGTCATCGACGTGAAGAAGTCGAAGCTCCCGCTCGAACCGACGGCGAAGGCGAGGTAGCCACGCGGTCTGGTCCGTGGGCGGGGGCGAGGCTCCCCTTCGCGACGGCCCCGCCGACTATTTCCCCGTCGTCCGGCTCCGGCTGATCAGGACCCCGCCCACGCCGAGGAGAGTCAGGATGAAGGCCTGGACGAGCGTCTTGTACGAGACGTCCTCGCCGCCGAAGAGCGCCATCCAGAGGAAGAAGATGCCGACGACGACGAAGAGGCTGTAGAGGCCGATCATGATCGTCCGGGCCTTCGCGGTCGCCTCCGGCGTGTCGTGGGCGAACGCGCGGTTGTAGAAGAAGAGCCCGACGACGGCGAAGACGTCGAGGAGGACGAACAGGAGCCAGAAGTTCCGCGAGGCGACGATGCCTTCGGGTGTTCCGGCCAGCGGCTTGAGCCACGCGCCGTAGAGCGCGCCGCCGAGCGAGGAGCCGATGAGGCTTCCGAAGACGCCGTAGAGGAACGCGTAGCCCATGTAGACGGCCTTCTTGTCCTGCGGGGCGACGAGGCCGACGTAGCTGTAGTACTTCGGGTGGGCCGTCATCTCTCCGATCGAGAAGACGGCGATGCCGGCGATGAAGAGCCAGACGTTCTGGGCGAAGGCGAGGAAGAGGAATCCGAGGGCGCCGATGGCCACGCCGCCGAGCATCGTGGGCAGGGGCTTGAGGTTCTTCACGATCCGGCTGACGAAGACCTGGAGGAGGATGATCGTCCCCCCGTTGATCACCGTGACGAACTCGGCGTCGAACTTGAACGGCAGGCCGAGCGACGCGAAGACGGCGTTCATCGGGGCGGGGTCGATGAAGTCGCGGAGGAACCAGAGGACCGACCCGAAGTTCTGGAAGTAGAGGATCCAGAAGAGCGAGTAGACGACGATCATCAGCATGAAGCGGGCGTCGCCGAGGACCATCGCGGCGCTGTGGGCGACGTCGCGGATCGTCTTGCGGTTCTCCGGGAGCGGCGGGTCCTGGTAGGCGAAGATCGTCGGCAGGAACATCAGGGCGCAGTAGGCGGACGAGGCGAGGAAGACGTACCGCCAGGAGAAGCCCTTGAGGATCGAGACGACGAGCGGCGCCAGGAACGCGCCGATGTTGATCATCCAGTAGTAGATGCCGAAGCCGAACCCCGAGTTCGACTCGTTCGTCGAGCGGGCGATCGTCCCCGAGATGATCGGCTTGAAGAGGCCGCCTCCCGCCGCCATCAGGAGGAGCGCGGCGAAGACCGCGGCGTACGCCGACATGTAGCCGGCGGCGAAATAGCCCGTCGAGAGCATCGCGAAGGCGACGAGGAGCATCCGCCGGTAGCCGTAGCGGTCGGCGAGCGCCCCGCCGAGGATCGGAACGACGTAGTTGCAGGCGTAGATGAGGCTCTGCAGGAACCCGACCGAGCTCTCGCCGAAGCCGAGCCCCCCGTCCGCCGTATTCGCCGTCAGGTAGACGGCCAGGACCGAGTTGAGTCCGTAGTAGGCCGCCCGCTCGAAGAGCTCCATGACGTTGGCGACCCAGAAGACCTTGGGAAACGACCGGAGGAGGCCGGCCGGCTTGGCTTCGCTCATGGGGAGGGATGATAGGGGCGAACCGGTGTGAAAATGCCCGATCCCGCCCCGCGGCGGAGCGAATCGCGAAAGGGGACCCCCATGGCCCTCGTTGACCCCCACTCCTACGCCGACGACGCCCAGCCCCGGACGAAGCACCTCCGACTCCACCTCGCGGTGGACTTCGGGAGGAAACGGATCGACGGGCGAGCCGTACTGGAGCTCGCTACGCCGGCCGGCGGCCCGATGGACCTCGACACGAAGGGGTTGACGATCGTCGCCGTCACGGCGTCCGGCGGCGGCGAAGTCCTGTTCGACCTCGGGCCCGAGGACCCGGTTCTCGGCCGGCGTCTGAGGCTGAAGCTTCCTCCGGGGACGGCCGAGGTTCTGGTCCGCTATCACACGGCCCCGGACGCCGCGGCCCTCCAGTGGCTCGACCCGGCGCAGACCGAGGGGAAGAGGCACCCGTACCTCTTCAGCCAGTGCCAGGCGATCCACGCCCGTTCGATGGTCCCGTGCCAGGACACGGCCCGCTTCCGCGTGACGTACCACGCGGAGGTGACCGTCCCCGAGGCGCTCTCGGCCGTCATGTCGGCCGGCCCGTCGGGAGTGATCCCGGGGAAGGGAACGCGGACCTTCCTCTTCGACATGCCGCAGGCGATCCCGACCTACCTCCTCGCCCTCGCCGTCGGTGAGCTCGAGTCGCGCGACCTCTCGCCGCGGGCCCGCGTCTGGGCCGAGCCGGCGACGGTCGAGAAGGCGGCGTGGGAGTTCGCGGGTGTCGAGGAGATGATCGTGAAGGCCGAGGGGCTCTTCGGCCCGTACGACTGGGACCGCTACGACATGCTCGTCCTCCCGCCGTCGTTCCCCTACGGGGGCATGGAGAACCCGCGGATGACGTTCCTGACGCCGACGCTCCTGGCGGGAGACCGCTCGCTCGTCGACGTCGTCGCGCACGAGCTGGCCCACTCCTGGACCGGCAACCTCGTGACGAACGCGACGGCCGAGCACTTCTGGCTGAACGAGGGCTTCACGGTGTGGGCCGAGCGGCGGATCCTCGAGGCGATCCACGGCGAGGAGGCCGCGACGCTCGGCTGGGCCATCGGGCAGAAGGCGCTCGAGGACTCCATCGCCCGCTTCGGCGCGGACTCGCCGCTGACGAAGCTCCGGACGCACCTCGAAGGGGTCGACCCCGACGACGCGTTCTCCTCGGTGCCGTACGAGAAGGGGGCGCGCCTCGTCGTCCTCCTCGAGCGGACGGTCGGGCGCGCCACGTGGGACGCCTTCCTGGCCGACTACATGAAGACGTTCCGCTTCCAGTCGATCACGACCGAGGAGTTCTTCGCGTTCCTCGAGCAGAAGCTCCCCGGCACGGCCGCGAAGGTGAACGCCGATGCGTGGCTCCACGAGCCCGGGCTTCCCGCCAACGCGCCGGTCTTCCGGTCGGAGAAGGCCGAGGCACTGGCGTCCCTCGCGGAAGGGTGGGAGAAGGGCGTCCGCCCGTCGAGCGAGCAGATCGCCGGCTGGAGCCCGTCGGAGACGCTCGTCTACCTGCAGAAGCTGCCGCGGAAGATGTCGGCCGCAGATTGCGCCGCCCTCGACGCCGCGTTCGGCCTGACGGGGAAGGGGAACTACGAGCTCCTCGTCGAGTGGCTCGTGATCGCCTCCGGGAGCGACTACGAGCCCGCATTCGGGAAGATCCGCGAGGTCCTCTCGCGCGTCGGGCGGATGAAGTACCTCAGGCCGCTCTACACGGCGCTCGGCGCCACCGATCGGACGCGGGCGCTGGCGCGCGACATCTTCGCGGCAGCCAGCCCGACGTACCACGGCCTCTCGCGTCGGGTCGTCTCGGGGGTCCTCGAGAAGTACGCGGCCTGAGCGTGTCGGCGGCCGTCTCCAGGCCCGGGTGGAAGCGGCTCCTCGTGCCGCTTCTGCTCGCGCTCCTCGTCTACGCCTTCTGGTCGACGATCTTCGTCTGGCCGCTGCGGCTCTTCGTCGTCCTCCTCCACGAGGTCTCTCACGGCCTCGCGGCGGTCCTGACCGGCGGGCGCATCGTCTCGATCGAGCTCTCCCCGCGGGAGGGGGGGCTCTGCACGACCGCGGGGGGCTGGCCCTTCGTCATCTCCTCGGCGGGCTACCTCGGCAGCGCCCTCTTCGGGGCTCTGTTCCTCGTCCTCGGCGTCCGCGGAAAACCCCGAATGCACCGGACCGTCGCGGCGCTCCTCGGCTTGGCGCTCCTCGCCCTGACCCTCTTCTACGTCCGCAGCAGCTTCGGCTTCGTCTACGGCCTCGTCGCGGGCGCGCTCCTCCTCGCCGTGGCCCGCTGGCTTCCCGAGGGCGCCTCCAGCTTCGTTCTCCGTCTCCTCGGCGTCACGAGCCTCCTCTACGCCCCGTGGGACATCGCCTCCGACCTGATCCTCCGCTCCGTCCCCGCGAGCGACGCGGGCGCCCTCGCCCGCCTGACCGGCATCCCGTCGATCGCCTGGGGCGTCCTCTGGCTCGGCGCCTCCCTCGTCATCGCCTGGCGCGCCGTACGGCTTGGGGTCAGGTCTTGATTTTCTATTCTGGCGTCAGCCCGGCAGCCGCAGCCCGGCGCCCGGGCCGACGGGAAGGCCGAGGGCGATCCAGACGACGAGGAGCAGGCTCCAGGACAGGAACAGGACCAGGGTGTAGGGGAGCATCGTGGCGATGAGCGTGCCCAGCCCGGCCTTCGGGTCGTAGCGCTGGACCGTCGCCAGGATGAGGGCGAAGTAGGACATCGTCGGCGAGATGACGTTCGTGACGCTGTCGCCGACGCGGTAGGCCGCCTGCGTCAGCTCGGGCGTGTAGCCGAGGAGCATCAGCATCGGGACGAAGACGGGAGCCATGACGGCCCACTTGGCCGACGCGCTCCCCATGAGGAGATTGACCGCGGCGGCGAGGACGACGAACCCGAGCATGAGCGGGATGCCGCCGAGGCCGGTCGCCTTCAGCACCTCGGCCCCTTTCACGGCACCGATCAGCCCGAGGTGCGACCAGTTGAAGAAGGCGACGAACTGCGCGGCGAAGAAGACGAGGACCATGTACGAGCCGAGGGTCTCCATCGACTTCGACATCGCCTTCATGACGTCGGCGTCGTTCTTCATCGTCCCCGCTCCGAGGCCGTACGCGACGCCCGCCAGCGCGCCGCCGAGGAAGATGAACGGGACGATGGCCGTGAGAAGCGGCGAGTGGAGGATCCCGCCCGTCTTCAGGTCGCGCAGGAACCCTCCCTCCGGGATGATTCCCCAGAGGACGACGGCCCCGAAGAGGACGAGGACGGCGACGGCGTTGCGGAGTCCCTTCTTCTCGGCGGCAGCGAGGGGGCGCAGCTCACCGTCGGCCTTCTCGGCGCCCGTGTAAGCCCCGAGCCGGGGCACGACGATCTTCTCGGTGACCCACGTGGCGGCGATCGCAACGAGGAACGTCGAGACGGCGAGAAAGTAGTAGTTCGCAGCCGGGCTGACGGAGTAGGTGGGGTCGACGATGTGCGCGGCCTCCTGCGTGAGGCCGGCGAGGAGCGGGTCGATGGTGCCGAGGACGAGGTTCGCGCTGTAGCCGCCGGAAACGCCCGCGAAGGCGGCGGCCATCCCGGCGATCGGGTGCCGTCCCGCGGCGAGGAAGAGGACCCCCGCGAGCGGGATGAGAAGGACGTAGCCGACCTCGCTCGCCGCGTTGGAGAGGACCCCCGCGAAGACGACGACGAACGTGAGGAGCCGTCGGGGCGCCGAGAGGACGAGGAGGCGCAGGAGCGTTCCGAGCAGGCCGCTCCCCTCGGCGACGCCGATGCCGAGGAGGGCGACGAGGACCGTCCCGAGGGGGGCGAAGCTGGTGAAGTTCGTGACGGCCTTGTTCAGGATCTGGTGGAGCCCCTCGACGGTGAGGAGGTTCACGACGGCGATCGTCTTGCCCGTACCGGGGTGAACCGCGGAGACGCCGGCCCACGAGGCGATCGCCGAGGCGACGAGAACGGCGATGGAAAGGACGAGGAAGATCGTCGCCGGGTGGGGGAGGGTGTTCCCGGCCCTCTCCACGATCCCGAGCATCCGAGAGAAGAGATCACTCCCTGCCGCGCCGCCGCCAGCCGCTGCACGGCCCTTCCTGCCCTTTGCCACCCGTCACCTCGGTCCCCTCCGGTCGAGCCGCTGAGGACTGTGTCTCAACGCGGAGACGGAAGTGGCTATTCCCGGCCCCGCCCCCGGGGGCCCCCCCCCCTCACCCCACGCGGGTCAGCAGCTCCTTCACGGCGTCCCTGTGGACGACGAAGGCGAGCATCTTCAGCTTCAGGTAGTCCTCGTGGAAGAAGTAGTAGCCGGGGTGGTCGTTGTTCCAGGAGCTCGACCAGGAGTCCTTCACGAGGAACCAGTCCTTGCCGCCCCGCGTCAGCCAGCCGACCACGTGGAGGCCGTGGTCGTCCGTCGTGCTGCCGTTGCCGAAGCGGAACTGCCGGGCCGCCTCGTCGATGTACGCCGAGGGGATGTCCCACGTCGGGACGACGGCGATTCCCGGAGGGCCGATGGAGTAGCCCGGCTCGGACATGTCGCCCGCGACGCCGACCGAGAAGCCGTTCCGAAGGGCGCCCTTGATGGCGGAGAGGAACGTGTCGAGCGGGACGTTGACGTACTCCTTCCCGTGCCACCAGTTGTCCGGGACCTCGTACTCGGCCTTCTCCCAGTACGGCTTCTCCATCGTGGAGAGGAAGCCGACGTAGTCGTCGGGGTCGAGCCGGACGACCTTCGCGAGGTACTCCCTCGGCGTCAGGGCCTGCCCGTCGACGACGACCGTCTCGGGCGGCGCGCCGAGGTGGTGGTCGAGGATCGCGCGGACGGTCGAGACGACGGCCTCCTCGTTCCAGGCGCCCGCGGCCTTCACGCCGTCGAGGTAGGCCTTGATCTCGGCGTAGAGGGTCGACTCGTGGTCGTGCTCCTTCCGTCCCCCGGGGAGGCCCGTGTAGGCCTCGGCGGGGAGGGCGCCGTGGTTGCGGAGGGCCCGGAGGACGGCTGCCGGCTGTGAGCCCTCTCCGTAGACCGAAGCCCCGCGGGACTTCACCCAGCCCTTCGCCTTCTCGACGTGCTCCCAGTAGACCGTGTGGAGGACCGAGAGCCGCAGCTCGCGCTTCGTGAGCCGGTACGCCTCCGACTCGAGAAACGACGTCGTCGAGAAGCACCAGCACATGCCCGAAAGCCCCTGGCAGACGGGAGGCTGGTGCCAGACCTTCGTGAACTCCGACACGGCTCTCGGCGCGTCGACCGCGGAGAAGTCGACCCACATCCGCTTCTTCGGCGCGGGCTCTTCCTTCTTCCGCACCTCGGCCTTGATCGCGTCGTACCTCGCGTCCTTCTTCTCGGCGAAGACGGCCCCGTCGCGGCGTTCCTGGGCGTGGACCGCCTGGGTGGCGACGAGTGACGCCGCCAGGATGACGAGAGAGGAATGCTTCATGGCGAACCTCCGGACCGGGAGAGTCTGGCGCGATCGGGCGCGGCGGGCAACGACCGGTGAGGGGCGGCTACACTCGCGAGCATGTCCATCCTCCTCGCAGGGCTCGACGACTACCTCCTCTCGGTCCTTCCAGCGCGGGACGCGGTCCTGGCGCGCATGGAGGCCGACGCCGCGCGCCGCGGGATCCCGATCGTCGGCCCGGCGGTGGGAAGGCTCCTGGCCCAGTACGCGAGGCTGACCGGGGCGCGGCGCGTCTTCGAGCTCGGGAGCGCCATCGGCTATTCGACCATCTGGCTCGCGCGGGCCGTCGGGCCCGACGGCCACGTCTTCTACACGGACGGCTCGGAGGAGAACGCCGCCGAGGCGCGCCGGAATCTCGCGGAGGCGGGCGTGGCGGAACGGGTGACGGTGCTCGTCGGCGATGCGCTGACGCGTCTCGACGAGACCGGGGGCGAGTTCGACCTCGTCTTCAACGACGTGGACAAGGAGGGATATCCCGACGTCCTGCGGCGCGCGGTGCCGCGCCTGGGTATCGGGGGGCTCCTCGTCACGGACAACGTCCTGTGGGACGGCCGCCTCCGCCTCCCATCCTGCGAAGACGACGCGGAGACGGCCGCGATCCGGGAGTTCACCCGGCTCAGCTACGCACACCCCGACCTGGAGACGACCATCGTGCCCCTCAGGGACGGCGTTTCGGTCTCACGCCGGATCCGCTGACCGACGGGCGCCTCAGCGCGAGGTCCGGGAGGAGCCGGGACCGCCGGGAGGCTTCGCTTCGCTCTGCCGCCTGCGCATCTTTCCGAGCGAGACGTTGAGAGGGTTGTCGCGATGGAGAAACGGGATGACGGGTGCCTTCCGCATTCCCATTTCGGTCATCAGGCGCCTCAGCCCGGGATGCTTCGGGTCGAGCGCGAGGCCCTTCTCGAGCGCCTCCACGGCCTTGCGACGGCTCCGTCCCGCCACCCAGACGCGCGCCATGTTGTGGTAGACGTCGGGGTTGTAGTGGTCCTTCTCGACGCCCAGCCAGCAGAACTCGGCGGCCTCCTTGATGCGTCCCCTGTGGAGCGCGAGGCAGAGGCCGTAGAACGAGAGGAGCGGCCCCGAGAGGCGATGCTGGTCCTTGCCCACGTGGCGATAGGCCTCTGCGAGGAAGACGAGTCCCCGCTCGTACTCACCCGCCTTCGCGGCCGAGATTCCCAGCTCGACGAGATCCTCGAGATTGCCGGTGCGCCATTCGGAAAGGACGACTTCGGGAGAGAGCGTGTCGGTCGGCATCGGTCTTCGAAGTCTGGGAACGTGCCTTCCCGGTGTCAAGCGGTGGACGTGACACGGACGACGGCGGCGTGCAGCGCCCCTCCGTCGAGACGCAGAGCCTCGATCCGTTCGACGGTCGACCGGAGCGCGGCGCGCGCGGCTTCCGCGTCGGCGCGCAATCGGGCCGCCTCCGCGGCGCGGGCCTCGAGCGAGGTGCGGGCGGCCTCGAGCCGCCGCGAGAGGATCGCCCCCTCGTCGGAAGCGGCCCGGGTCGAGCGGATCGATTCGGTGAGCGTGCGTTCGAGCTGCTCGCAGAGGCCGTCGAGCGTCCCGAGGCGTTCGCAAGCCAGTCCCCCGCGTTCCTGTCCCGAGGCCGCGGCGCCCGCCGACTCCTCGACGAACGTCGCCACCTTTCTCACGCCGCCGTTGGTCCGGCGTGCGGCCTCGGAGAGCTCTCGCGAGAGCCGCCGCGATTCCTCGAAGAGGCCGCGAAGCTCGGCTGCGGCTTCCTCGAAGGGCGCCCCGGCGTCGCCGGCGCGGGCGGCGAGGAGCGAGACGTTCAGGCCGAGGAGGTTGGCCCGGTCAGCGAGGCCGGAAAGGGACGAGGCGAAGGGAAGAAGGGCGTCGGCGCTGCGCGAGAGCTCCGTGAGGCCCCGGGCCAGCCCTCCGTCGAGCGAGGCGACGCGCTCGAGGGCGGACCGGAGGCTTCGGACCTCGTCGGCGAGGCGAGAGCGCTCGTCCGAGATCCGCTCCGCGGTCGCGAGCGCTCTCTCGACGCCCTCGGCATCGAGCTCGGGGGCGGTGATTTCCCACTGCTCGGGGACGGGTGCCGAAGGAGGGATCGGCGTCCTGAGACGTTCCGCGGCGGCCGAGAGGGCCGCTTCCGACCCCTCGATGCTCGTCGCGAGGCGAGCGGCAGGAGGCTCGAGAGCCGCCGCGAGACGCTCGAGCGAGAGGGACCCCTTCACCGGCAGGACCCGGAGTGACGGAGGCCCGGGTCGGGGTGGGAGGGGCTCGGCGGTGTTTTTTCCCTCCGGATGCGGCTCCCCAGGAACGGCCGTCGTCTGGGCGGGAGCGGATTCGGGACGGGCCGGGGCGAGTCGGGTCTCGGACCTGCGCACCCGCGCACGCTCCGTGCGGAGGGCGCTCCAGGTGGTGGCGAGCGCGACGAGGGCCACCGCGAGGAGGAGGGCGAGGACGAGCTCCATCGGCTCCGAAAGCGTACACCGGCCAACCCCTCCCGCCTAAACTCGCGAATCGCATGCTGAAGCCGATCTTCCTCAGACCGGGACGCGACGACGCCGCCCGCCGCCGCCACCCGTGGGTCTTCTCTCGCGCCCTTTCGGGGAACCCGTCAGTTGCCGCGGAGGAGGTCGAGGTCCGTGCCGCGTCCGGCGCGCTCCTCGGCCGCGGGTTCGCCTCCCCCCGCTCCTCGATCGCCGCCCGGATCTGGAGGTTCGACGACGGGCCGATCGACGCGGCGTTCGTGAGAGCGCGCCTGGAGGCCGCCGCGAGGCTCCGCGAACGCTTCGTACCCGCGGAAACGGACGGCTACCGTCTCGTCCACGCCGAGGGAGACGGCCTGCCAGGTCTCGTCGTCGACCGGTACGGGGACGTTCTCGTCGTGCAGGCGACGACGGCCGGTACGGAGGCGGCACGGCCTCTCTGGCTGCCGGCCCTTCGGGAGCTGCTGCCGCAGACGGCGATCCTCCAGAGCAACGACCTCGCGAGCCGCCACGGCGAGGGCCTGCCTCTCGAGGACGAGCTCCTGGCGGGAGCCCCCCCGCCTGGTCGCGTCCCCTTCCGGGAAAGGGGTGTCACCTACGTCGCCGACCTCGCGGGCGGACAGAAGACCGGCTTCTTCCTCGACCAGAGGGAGAACCGCCACCTCGTCCGGAGTCTCGCCGCGGGGCGGAGCGTCCTCAACCTCTTCTCCTACTCGGGAGCCTTCGGCGTCGCCGCCCTGGCCGGCGGCGCCTCGCGCGTGACCCACGTCGACGTCTCCGAGCCGGCGCTCGCGCTCGCCCGCGAGAACCACGTCGCCAACGGGCAGGATCTCTCTCGCGTCGAGACGGTCGCGGCGGACGCGTTCGAGGACCTTCGCTCCCGCGTGGCCCGGGGCGAGTCGTGGGACGTCGTCGTCACCGACCCGCCCGCCTTCGCGAAGAAGACGCCCGACGTCGATCGCGCCTGCCGGGGCTACAAGGACGTGAACCGCCTCGCGCTGAAGCTCCTCGCGCCGGGTGGCCTGCTCCTCGCCTGCTCCTGCTCGGGCCCCGTCTCGACGGACCTCTTCCAGAAGGTCCTCTTCGCCGCCTCGCTCGACGCCGGGGTGCCGGCGCGCATCCTCGAGCGGCGCGGCGCCGGGCCCGATCACCCGGTCTCGATCGACTGCCCCGAGACCGAGTACCTGAAGGCGTTCCTCCTTTCGCGGTGACGAAGGTCGTCCTCATCGGGCCGGTCCCGCCGTGGCGGAGCGGCATCGCCGACCAGACGGTGAGGCTCGCGCGGGCGATGACTCGTCTCGGCGAGCCGCCCCTCGTCATCACCTTCTCGCGGATGTACCCGCGCGCGCTCTATCCGGGCGAGGCGGACCGCGGCGACGGCGCCTTCCCGGCCGACCTCGAGGTCGCGGCGCTTCTCGACGGCTTCGACCCGCTCTCGTTCCGGCGCGCGGCCGAGGTCGCGGCCCAGCGGGGGGCGGGCCTCGTCGTGGCGGCATTCTGGACGTCGGTCTTCGCGCCGCACCTCGCCCTCTTCCTCGCCTCCCACCGCGCCGAGGTTCCGGACGCGGTCCGCGTCCTCCTCTGCCACAACCTCGCCGACCACGAGGCGGGCGCGCCCCGAAGGGCGCTCGCCCGCCTCGCGCTCCGGAGGGCCGACGTCCTCGCCGTCCAGAATGCCGGAGACCTCGCGACGGCGCGCTGCGAGGTACCCGAGGCCCGGGCCGTTCTCGTGCCCCACCCGTCGGAGCCGGTTCTGCCCGTCCCGAGGGGCGAGGCGCGGGCGCGCCTCGGCCTCCCGCAGGGCGCACCGGTGTTCCTCTTCAGCGGACTCCTGCGGCCGTACAAGGGGTGGGACGTCCTTCTCGAGGCGTTCGCGACCACGAGACGTGCGGTTCCGGACGCGGTGCTCCTCCTCGCGGGAGAGCCGTGGGGAGAGGCGAAGCGTCTCGAGTCCCGTCCCGTCCCGGCGGGGGTCCGACTCTTCCTTCGATTCCTCCCGGCCGAGGAGCGTGGACTCCTCTTCGACGCGTGCGACGCCGTCGTCTGCCCCTACCGTCACGCGACCGGATCGGGGATCGCCGCCGACGCCGTGTCGCACGGCCGTCCCGTCATCGGGTCGGACGTCCCCGGGCTCGCGGTCGTCGTCGAAGATGGAATATCCGGTCTCCTGGTCCCGCCAGGCGACGCGGGTGCCCTCGCCGCGGCCCTGCTCCGGTTCGTCCGCGAGGGCCTCGCGGAACGCCTCGGCGCGGGGGCCGTCGCGCTCGGCCGACGCTTCACGCCCGAAGCGCACGCGCGGACGATCCTCTCTCTGGGCGGAATCGCACCCTGACGGGTTCCGGAGGGACCGGCTAGACTCCTCGCGACCCCGTGCGCCCGATGCGCGCGGACGAGGACCACCGCGAATGGCGATGCCGAAGATGTTCCGGGACCGGGTCGTCTCCATGGAGCAGACCTGGGAGCTCGGAGAGAAGTACCTCGAAGTGCTGGCCGAGCTCGTGCACGAGGCCCTGCCGCGTTTCCGCATGGTCGGGAACGACTTCGACCATGACCGCGACTTCTACGTGCTGACGGTGAAGGGGGCCGAGCCGGAGGAAGAGAAGCAGGTTTTCTTCACGAGGATGGTCCTTGCGGAACGAGCCGCCGTTCCCCTCGTCGCCGACGAGGCGCACACGCCCGTGAGGGCGCGCCTCGTCGAGGCGATCCGTGCCCAGGCGGAAAGCTCCGAGATCGTCGTGGCCTTCCGCTCCGTCCTCTCGGAGGAGGAGAAGGCCGAGGCGGACGAGATCGACACCGCCTGGCGGGCGGAAGAGGCGCTGCGCGAGGCGGCCCGCAAGGTCGAGGAAGAGAAGCGCAAGGAAGAGAAGCGCCGGCAGCGCGAGGCCGAGGATGCCCGCCGCAGGGCGCACCGGGACAAGGGACGCTCGCGTGGCGGCGAGGCTCCGGCTCCGGCCCAGCCGCAGAGGGGCCCGGCGCCGGAGGCCGAAGGGCGCGGGAAGAAGCGGCGACGTGGCCGCGGCCGGGGAGGACGGCCCGAGGGCGCGGCACAGGGCGAGGCGATGGTCGCGGCGGCGGGCGCGCCCCAGGCCACACCGGGCCCGGCGGGAGCCCCGCAGGGCACCCCGCAACAGGGTGGTTCGCGTCCGTCGGGCGATCGCCCGCGTGGCGACAGGCCCCGGGGGGAGCGTCCGAGGGGCGATCGGCCGCGCGGGGACCGGCCGCGGGGAGACCGTCCCCGCGACGATCGTCCCCAGCACGACCGTCCCAGGCCCGAGCAGGCCGGCGGCGCGCCCCAGCAGGGTGCCCCGAGGCCCCTGGAGCCTCGTCCCCAGAGCCGGCCCCAGGCGCCCCGGGCCGAGGGTACCCCGCCGCCGCCGGATGGCGGGGCGGGCCGCGAGGGCGGAAACCGCCGTCGACGCCGCCGTGGTCGTGGCGGTGGTGGCCGCCCGCAGGGAAGCGGCGGGCCGGGCGGCCCGGGGCCGCAGGGCTCTGACTCGGGCGGAGCCGGCTGAGTCTCTAGAGCGCGCTCGTCCCCGGCGGGACGAGCGCGTCGACGCGCGCCGTGTCCTCGTCCGAGACGACGACGCCGAGCGAGGCGATCGCGTCCTCGAGCTGATCCAGCGTCCGCGGTCCGATGATCGTCGACGTGACCGCAGGGTTCCGGAGCGTCCACTTCAGCGCAAAGCGCGCGAGCGACGTTCCCTTCTCCTCCACGAGCCGTAACAGCTCCTCGACGACCTCGATCCTCCGCGCGAACTTCGGGTTGCCGAGGTCTCCAACCCACTTGACGGCCCGGGGCGTGTCGAGGGGATTCGCCTGCCCCTTGCGGTACTTGCCGGTCAGCCAGCCCCCTTCGAGCGGGCTCCAGACGAGGTTGCCGAGGCCGAAACGCTGCGTGACCGGGAAGTGGTCGACCTCCATCGTCCGGCGGAGGATCGAGTAGGGAGGCTGGAGAGAGATCCACCGCTCCCACCCGTGCCTCTCCGAGAGCCAGAGCGTTTCCACGAGCTCCCAGGCTTCGAGGCGTACGGTCCAGGGGCTGATGCCGGGATCGGATGCGTGGCTCGTCGAGCAGCCGACGTACCTCACCTTTCCCTGGCGCACCAGATCCGTCAGGGTCGCGAGCGTCTCCTCCCACGGCGTCGTCCGGTCGGGACGGTGGATCTGGTAGAGGTCGATGACGTCGGTCCCGAGCCGTCGCAGGCTCGCTTCCACCTGCTCCTGGATCGCCTTGCGGGAGAGCCCCTGCTCGTTCGCGCCCGGGCCCATCCGCGACCAGACCTTCGTCGCGAGGACGGCCTGGTTCCGACGTCCCGCGAGCGCCTTCCCGACGATCTCCTCCGACGAGCCCTCGCCGTAGTTGTTCGAGGTGTCGACGAAGTTGATCCCCGCGTCGAGCGCGCGGTGGACCATCCTCACGCACGCGGTCTCGTCGGTGTTTCCCCAGCGGCCGAGCATCATCGTCCCGAGGCAGAGGGGGGAGACCTTCAGGCCCGAGCGTCCGAGGTTTCGGTATTCCATGGCGTCCTCCCGCGGCGGCGGCCGCATGCGAAAGAGTATGCCGAGCGGGTAGACTCCGCCGCCAACATCCAGGTGAATCGAGGAATGCGAGCGCCGCCCGGCGCGACGAGAGGGAGAAGCCATGATCAAGAAGGGTTGCGCCATCGCCGCCGTCGTCCTTCTCGGCCTCTTCGGGGGCTACCTCTACCTCCTCTGGGGAAAGGTCGAGACCGTGCCGGCGCTCATCCTCGCGGGCTTCGGGGCGCTCGGCCTCGTCATGGTCGTCTCCCAGCTGAAGGCGGTGATCTTCGGCTCGGGCGACGCGGGCGCGCTGAAGCGGGCCGAGCAGGGCCTTCCCCTCGAGGACGGGAAGGAGGAGGCGGTCTGGGGCCCGATCGAGCCGCTCGGCGCGCCGCTGGAGGCGCCGTTCAGCGGACGGCCCTGCGTCGCCTACGAGTACGACGCGAAGAACCCGTCCACGGTCGATTCCAAGGGCCACGAGCGCCCCGGCGGTTCCACGCTCGCCGGATTCGCCCTCGCTCCCTCGGTGATCCGATCGAACCGGGGGGGCGTCCACCTCCTCGGCTTCAGCCTCCTGAGCGAATTCCCCGAGAAGGAGATGAAGGACCCGGGCGATTTCGACCGGGCGATCCGCTACGTCGGATCGACCGAGTTCACGGAGATGGGAATCACGAAGATCGGCGCGATGCTCTCGACGATGGACGACGCCATGTCCGACGACGACGGTTCGGTGCGAAAAGACATGCGGATGAAGGTGTCCACCGCGGCGGACTTCTCGGCCTGCACGCTGACGGAGAAAGTGATCGCGCCCGGAGAGACGGTCACCGCCATCGGGCTCTGGGACGCCGCGAAGGGGGGCCTGGTGCCCAAGCACCGCGGCAAGTCGGTCATCGTGAGGCTCCTCCCCGGGGGAGGAGCGGCGATGGTGGCGCACTCCGAGAAGAGGCCGTGGGGCATTCTCGCGTTCGCCCTGATCTGGGCAGGCTTCGCACACGCGATCATCTACTTCGTCCTGACGAAAGTGCCGAGGTGACGTGCCCGAGCTCCCCGACGTCGCGCTCTACGTCGAGCACCTGACCCGGAGGCTCGCAGGGCGGACGCTCGATAGGGTCCGCCTCGCCTCGCCATTCCTCCTCCGGACGGTCTCTCCGCCGCTCTCGTCCGCCGAGGGAAAGGTGATCCGCGGATTCCGCAGGCTCGGCAAGCGGGTCGTCTTCGAGCTCGAAGGCGGGCCGTTCCTCGCGGTCCACCTGATGATCGCGGGGCGTTTCCACTGGAAGGACGCCGTGCAGGCGCCCGTGCCGAAGAAGGTGGGGCTCGCCGCCTTCGACGTGCAGGCAGCCACGCTTCTCCTGACGGAGGCGAGCCCGAAGAAAAGGGCGGCGCTGCACGTCGTCGCGACCGAGGAGGAGCTCCTGGCCCTCTCGCGCGGGGGGATCGAGCCGCTCGAGGCCGACACCGCCTCGTTTGCAGCGGCCCTGCGCTCCGAGAGCCACACCGTCAAGAGAGCGCTGACCGACCCGCGCCTCTTCAGCGGCATCGGGAACGCGTACTCGGACGAGATCCTGCACGCGGCGGGGATCTCCCCGTTCGCGCTGACGCAGAAGATGCGCGACGACGAGGTGGCGAGACTCTTCGAGGCGACGCGATCGACGCTGAAGTCGTGGCTCGGGAAGCTCCGCGAGGAAGCGGGGGACCGGTTCCCCGAGAAGGTCACAGCCTTCCGCCCGGACTTCGCCGTCCACGGCAAGTACGGCCGGCCGTGCCCCGTGTGCGGAGACCCGGTGCAGCGGCTCGTCTACGCCGCCAACGAGGCGAACTACTGTGCCGCGTGCCAGACGGGCGGCAGGCTCCTCGCCGACCGCGCGCTCTCGCGCCTCCTGAAGGACGACTGGCCGAGAACGCCCGAGGAGCTCGAGGAAGCGAGAGCGGCCCGGCGCGAGCCGTGACGGCGAGCCCCGGCGGCCGGGGCGCTCGCGGTCCTCAGGCCGCCGCTTCTCCGGCGGCCTGACCGGCGCCGAGCGAGAGGACGACGAGGGTCTGGTCGTCCTCCGGCGGGCGGTTGCGCGTGAACCGCTTGACGGCCGCCAGGAGCGAGTGGCGGATCTCGCCGGCGCCGTCGCGGGCCGCGTCGCGCAGGACGTCCTCGAAGCGGGTGAAGCCGAACGGCTCGCCGTCGTCGTCGAGCGCCTCGATGAGACCGTCGCTGTAGAGGACGAGCCGGTCGCCGGGGTGGAGCTGCGCCACGTGCTCGACGAACGGCTCGCGCCGCTTCACGCCGAGCGGGAATCCCCAGGCGGAGAGGGGTTCGACCGCCCCGCCCCCCGCGCGGACGACGTACGGGTCGAGGTGCCCGGCGGAGCAGTAGCGGAGCGTGCCGGTGGGCGGGTCGAGGACGCCGAAGAAGAACGTCATCAGCATCCGCTTCGGCGCCGTCTTCCTCACCGTGTCGTTCAGGACCTCCATGACGCGCACGGGCGAGGGGTCGTGCCCGGTCTGGACCAGGAGGGCCGACTTCGCCATCGCCATCACGATGCCGCTCGTGAGGCCGTGGCCCGAGACGTCGCCGAAGGCGAGGCCGAGCCGTCCTTCGGAGAGCGGGATGAAGTCGAAGTAATCGCCCCCGATCTCCGTGGCGGCCCGGTAGTGAGACGCGACGACGACTCCCGGCAGCTTCGGGTCGCTCGGCGGGAGGAGGGCCGCCTGGATGCGGTTCGCGGCGTCGATCTCGGCCTTCACGCGCTCGCGTTCGACGATCCGCTTCACGTGGGGGGCCAGGTCCTCGTAGCGGTACTCCACGGTCCGCCTCGTGACGAGCCCCGCCACCGCGAGGAGGAGAAGGACGAGCAGGGGCACGAGGAGGGCCGCGGCTGCGCCGTGGAGCGCCGGCCCCTCGAAGGAGCGCAGGAGGGGAAGGAGGCCGAGGAGGAGCGTCGCACCGAACAGCGACACGGCCGAGGCGAGGAGGTCGGAGGCGATGAAGACCGCTGCGGCCGCGAGCGGAGCGCCGAAGCCGAGGAGGAACCTGAGGACCTCGGGGCCGACCGGCGCGGGTCCGATGGCCAGGACCGATCCGATGACGGCGGAAGCGACGAAGCCGAGCAGGAGGAACCGGCGGCGGTGGAACGCCGAAAGGGCGAAGAGGATCGCCACGACGGCGACGGGAATCGCGCTGCCCAGCGCCACCAGGACCGCCGTCGCCGGACCGACCTCGGACGACAGGACGAGGCTCGAGAGGTCGCCGAGAACGGGAACCGCCTTCCCGAGGGCGATCGACGGCAGGAACGGGACGAGCGCGGACGCGGCGACCGCGGGCGAGAGGAGGAGTCCGGTGAGGAGCGAGCCTCCGACCGTCGCATTGAACGGATCTCTCCGGAGGAGCGCGTCGAACGACGCGAGGCGGTCGCCCCACCGCTCGCGGGCGTAGCTCTCGCCCACCGACCACGAGAGGAAGACCAGCGTCGCCAGCGGCACGTCGAAGAAGAGGAACCGAAACGCGGCCTGCGCCGCCGCCGTCTGGAAAGCGTCCGTGCCGCCGAAGCCGACCCCGTAGCCCTGGGCCCGGTAGAGCGCCACGTCGACGAGCAGCAGGAGGAGGAGCTGGCCGCCGAAGAGCCAGGCTCCGGTCCCGACTCCCACCTCCCCGGCGTGGTATTTCTTCAGGAAGATCCCGAGGAGGAGAAAGAGGAGGCCGAAGACGGAGACGAACCTCAGCAGGGTGGTGACGATGCTTCCGCCCAGCTCGTACCGGAAGGCGCGCCCGTCGCTGTACTCCTCGTACAGATCCCAGCCCGTCAGGCGGTCCCCGACGAAGTAGACGTTCAGGAAGAACGAGACGGTCTCGGGCGGGCCCGCGTGCGGTACGCGATAGCGGAAGGTGTGGTCGGTCCTCTCTCTGAGGACGTTCGGCCGCGCGCTGTCGAATGCGGGACGGGGCGCT
This sequence comes from Holophagales bacterium, assembly GCA_016719485.1. Lineage (NCBI taxonomy): Bacteria > Pseudomonadati > Acidobacteriota > Holophagae > Holophagales > Holophagales bacterium. The sequence goes on along the minus strand of JADJZB010000029.1, from coordinate 159,400 downwards.
CCCGGAAAAGACCTGGACGCGGCGAAGCGGTCGGCGGCCGGGCGCAGGTCTTCGATGGCGGGCTGCGCCCCCTTCTCCTCGGCGCGGGCGCGGAGCCGGGCCCCGAGGATCTCGCCGCGAAGCCCGACGACGACGTAACCGAACTCCGGGAACTTCTCGAGCCCCGGCCGGAAGTAGGTGACGCGGAAGCCTCCGAGGCGGGGACCGACGACGGCGTCCGTCGTGAGGCGGCGGCGGGCGGCCGTGTCCCTGGAGAGCTCCTGCTCGAGAAGGGGGTTCTCTTCCCACGTCTCCGTCCGGAACGCCCTGTCCACCGGAATGCCGAGGCGGCGGGCTTCGGCGTCGGCGATCCCGACGGCCCGGGGCCGGGTAACGGAGAGGCCCCGCGGCTGTGCCGCCTCGAAGCGAGGCAGGACCAGCGCGATGAACAAAGCCCCGAGTACGCCAAGGGCAAGGGCGCGTGTCGCCTTCATGTCCCGCTATCTACGGACGGGGAGCGGCAAAAGTTCGCCAGAGCTGCTCCATGCGAGGCGGGATCGTACCTTTCAGGTGGCGGTAACCTGTCCGGGTGAAAGTCTTCGTGTCGCAGCCCCTCCCCGAGCCCTCCACGGGCGAGATCCTGGCGGGCTTCGAGGTCGTCGTCGGACGTCCGGGCGGCTGGGACGCCGAGGCGGCCGTGCACATTCCTGAATCGGTCGCCGTCATCCCGACCCCGCGGGAGAAGGTGACCGAGGCCCTCCTCGCCCTCGCGCCGCACCTGAAGGTCGTCGCCAACTGCGCCGTCGGTACCGACAACGTCGACCTCGACGCGTGTCGGAGGCGGGGTGTGGTCGTGACGAACACGCCCGGGGTCCTGACCGAGGCGACCGCCGACCTGACGTGGCTCCTCATCCTCGCCGTGGCCCGGCGTTTCCGCGAAGGGGACGCGCTGATCCGGTCCGGGAAGTGGGACGGCTGGAAGCCGCTGGAGCTGATGGGGCTCTCGCTCGAGGGCCGAACCCTCGGCGTCTTCGGCTTCGGCCGGATCGGACGGGCGGTGGCCCGTCGCGCGGAGGCGTCCGGGATGCGTGTCGTCTCCGCGTCGGAAGGCGATCCGCCCGCGGCCTTCGAGCGCCTTCTCGCCGCGTCGGACGTCGTGACGATCCACGCGCCGCTCACGCCCCAGACGCGCGGCCGGTTCGGCGCCCACGAGCTGGCGCGGATGAAGCGAGGCGCGATCCTCGTCAACACCGCCCGCGGGCCGATCCTCGACGAGGCCGCTCTCGCCGCGGCCCTCGTCTCGGGTCATCTCGGCGGCGCGGGGCTCGATGTCTACGAGAAGGAGCCGGCGGTTCACCCGGCGCTCCTGACGCTCGCGAACGTCGTCCTCCTCCCACACCTCGGTTCGGCGACGCGCGAGACCCGCCTCGCGATGGCTCGGACGGCCTGCGAAGAGGTCGTCCGGGTCCTGGGCGGCCATCCGCCGCAGTACCGGGTCGCGTGAGCGCTCAGCCGGCCGAGAGGTCGGCGCGTGGCAGGCGCCTCGCGGCGGCGAGCATCGCCCCCGCCGCGAGAGCGGCCGCAGCCGCGCACCAGGCCGACAGGAGCAGGCGGGCGTCGAGCCGGACGCCGAGGAGCGTCTCGAGGAGGCTCCGGAGCCCTTCACTCACGAAGAGGACCGGCACGACGGCGAGGAGCGTCGAGAGCGTCATCGCGAAGAGGCCTCCCGGACCGAGGGCGACGGAGACAGGGTTCGGGGCGTCGTAGCGCGGGAAGAGGGCCCCGAGGCCGAGCTGGAGGGCAGGAATTGCGAGGCCGCCGACGGCCGCGGCAGCGAGGGCCGCTGCGAGGGCGAACCCGGAGGCCCGCAGGACGGCCGCCGAGACGATCGCGAGAAGGAGCGCGGCCGCCAGAGAAGGGACGGCGCGAACGGCCCACCGCGCGACGAGGTGGCGGGCGGGGGAGTGGGGAAGCGTTCGCAGCAGGAGCGCGGCCCGGCCGTCGGTCGAGACGGCGGGGTAGGCGAACCGGAGCGCGAGCGCCGAGACGAGGAAGAGGCCGAGGCCCGCCTGGAGGCCGTGGACGACGTCGCGGGACGCGGCGTCGCCGGACGGGAGGAGCCGCAGGTTCAGGAGGTCGAGGACGAAGACCGCGGCGAGCGTGCCGAGCTGCGCCGGGGTGGCCGCGTCGCGCAGGAGCGTCCGCGCTTCGGCCCGGAGGAGCTCGGCCGTCTCGGAGGCGGAGAGCCGGTCGGGGCGGCGGCCGGCAGTCCGTGCGCCCTCCTCGCGGCTCCGGCGAAGGAGCCTCAGGTGGACCGGCGCGAGGATCGTGGACTGGATCACGAGGAGGACGACGGCCGACGCGAGGAGCGCGAGCGCCACCAGGAGGCCGGCGTCTTCCCCCTGGAGCCCTCTGGTCGCAGCGCGCGCGGCGAGGGCGAGCGGGTTCCAGCCCGCATCGTCCACCGGCGACGTTCCGAGGCGAAGCAGGAGGTCGAGCGCGGCGGCCGGATCGAGGAGCCGCTCGGGCCTGGCGCCACGGACTCCGAGCAGCGCGGCGGCGAGCCCCGCGGTCGAGAGGAACGCCGCGAGAAGGCGGGCGCGCCGCGGTGGGAAGAGCGCGACGACGCCGAGCGCGAGCGCCGAGCCGAGAGTCCCTGCCAGCAGCGCGACGAAGAGGAACGCGGCGGCCAGGGCGCCGGCGCCCGCGATGGCGGACGGCGCATGGCGCGCGGCCAGGACGAACGCGGGCAGAGCGAGGAAGAGCGCGGGCCCGGCCGAGAGCGTGACCGTCAGGGCCGTCTGCCGGAGGAGGAGACGCGCGTGCGGGATCGGGAGCGCCATCCGGAAAACGAGCTCCTCGGAGAGGAACAGCGTCGACACGGCCGTCGTCAGCGACCCGAGCAGGAGAAGGACGGCCGTGCCGGAAAGGGCGCCCCCGAGGAGGCGCTCGAGGAGGACCGACGGGACGAGCGACGGCAGCTCGGCGAATCCCCGGGACGAGAGCCTGAGGAGGAACGCGAGCCCCGCGTACTCGGCGAGGACCAGGGCGAGAGCCGCGGCGACGACGGAGAGCGCTCCGGCGGCCTCCCACGTCGAGCGAGGTGACAGCCTGCGCAGGGCGGCTTTCAGCGAGGTCGCGAGGGCGACACGCGCGGCGCTCACGGCTCCCCGCCGTCCGCCGCCAGGTCGAAGAAGAGCTCGGACAGCCGGCCCGTCCGGCCGCGGGCCGTCATCCCGAGCGGCGCGCCGCGAGCCACGAGCCGGCCCTTCACGAGGACTCCGGCGTCGTCGGCAACGTCTTCGGCGAGGGAGAGCTGGTGGGTCGTCAGGAGCACGGCGGCACCCTGCAACGTCCTCTCCCGGAGCCTGCCGACGAGGAGCTTCTGGGCGAGCGGGTCGAGGCCGACCATCGGCTCGTCGAGGACGAAGAGCCGGGGGTCGTGGAGGAACGCCTGCGCCAGCGCGACCTTCTGCCGCGTGCCGTGGGAGAGCGTCTCGTTCGTCCGGTCCGCGACGTCGTCGAGGCCGAAAGCCCGCACCTCGCTCTCGATGCGGTCCTCGAGGGCGCGGCCGCGCCCCCCGAAGACCGCCCCGACGAAACGGAGCGACTCGCGCGGGGTCCAGCGAGGCCAGAGGTAGGGGCGGTCGGGGACGAATCCCAGGAGCCGCTTGGCCTCCACCGGGTGCGCCGCGACGTCGATTCCGAAGATCGTCGCCGTGCCGGATGTCGGAGCGAGGAGCCCGGTGAGAAGGCCGATCGTCGTCGTCTTGCCCGCGCCGTTCGGCCCGACGAGGGCGAAGACGACGCCGGGCGGGACCTCGAGCGTCAGGCCGGAGAGGGCGAGGACGTCGCCGTAGCTCTTGGAGGCCGCCGAAAACGCGAGGGCGGTGGGCCCGTTGGACATCGCTCCATCCTACGGGAGCCGTCGGGGGGGCGTCGCGTCCAGGACGAAACCCCGGGGCCGCACCGTCGCGTACTCTCGGGGCAGCAAGGAGGACCGATGCGCTCGACGTCCCTTCTGATGATCCTCGCCCTCGCCTTCACGATGTCCGCCGTCGCGGCCGGACCGTCGGCCCCGGCAGCTGCTCCGGCTCTGAAGCCCGTCGATCCGGCGACGTTCGACCCGACCGTGAAGCCGTGCGAGGACTTCTACCAGCATGCCGTCGGCGGCTGGCTGAAGGCGAATCCGATCCCGGCCGACAAGTCGCGATGGGGCTCCTTCGAGGAGCTGGCCGACCGGAACCGGGCCGTCCTGAAGTCGATCCTGGAGGAGACCTCCGCGAAGGCCGATTGGCCGAAGGGGAGCGTGAAGCAGAAGGTGGGCGACTTCTTCGCCGCGGGGATGGACGAGGCCGCCATCGAGAAGGCGGGGACGAAACCGCTCGCGCCGTGGCTCGCGAAGATCGACGGCGTGAAGTCGGCCGCCGACCTGCCGAAGCTCGTCGCCGAGCTGCACGGCCGGCGTCTGATGGCCGGCTACGGCTTCTTCGTCTCCCAGGACCAGAAGGAGACCACCCGCACCATCCCGATGATCGGCCAGGGAGGCCTGGGCCTGCCCGACCGGGACTACTACGTCAAGGACGACGCCAAGTCGAAGGAGATCCGCGAGAAGTACGTCGCCCATGTGGCGAAGATGCTCGAGCTCCTCGGCGAGCCGGCCGACGCCGCGAAGGCGAAGGCCGCCGTCGTGATGAATCTCGAGACGAAGCTCGCGATGGCCGCACGCACGCGCGTCGAGCTGCGCGACCCCGAAAAGAACTACAACAAGCGGACGGTGGCGCAGCTCGTGGAAGCCGCCCCCGGCTACGACTGGAAGGCCTACCTCGTCGCGATGGGCGTTTCCGAGAGCCAGGACCTGAACGTGAGGCAGCCCGAGTTTGCGAAGGCGTTCGCGGCGATGGCCGCCTCCGAGCCGCTCGATTCCTGGAAGGCCTACTTCCGGTGGCACCTCGTGCGCGTCTCGGCCTCTTATCTTCCGAAGCGGTTCGACGAGGAAGCGTTCGCCTTCTTCGGCCGGACGCTGAACGGCGTCCCGGAGCAGGAGGAGCGCTGGAAGCGGGTCCAGGCCGCCACCGACGGTGCCCTCGGAGAAGCGCTCGGTCAGATCTACGTCGAGAGAGCCTTCTCGGCGAAGTCGAAGGAGCGGATGAAGATCCTGGTGGAGAACCTGCGAGCCTCGCTGAAGGACCGGATCGAAGCGGCCCCCTGGATGGGCGCCGAGACGAAGAAGGCGGCGCAGAAGAAGCTCGCCGCGTTCGGCGTGAAGATCGGCTACCCCGACAGGTGGCGTGACTACACGGCTCTCGAGGTCTCCCGCGCGTCCTACTTCGACAACGTCGTCGCCGCGAACGCCTTCGAGGTGAAGCGCAACCTCGGCAAGCTCGGCAAGCCGATCGACCGGACCGAGTGGGGGATGACACCCCCGACCGTCAACGCCTACTACAGCGCGACGATGAACGAGATCGTCTTCCCGGCCGGCATCCTGCAGCCGCCGTTCTTCTGGGCCGACGGCGACGACGCCGTCAACTACGGCGGCATCGGCGTCGTCATCGGGCACGAGATGACGCACGGCTTCGACGACTCCGGCAGCCGCTACGATGCCGACGGGAACCTGAAGAACTGGTGGACCGAAGAGGACCGGAAGGCGTACGACGCGCGGACCGCCCTCGTCGTGAAGCAGTTCGACGCGTACAGGCCGCTCGCCGACCAGGCGATCAACGGGAAGATGACGCTCGGCGAGAACGTCTCCGACCTCGGCGGCCTGAAGGTCTCGTACGAGGCGCTTCGCAAGGCGCTCGGCAAGGACCCCAACGCCGCGGAGAAGGTCGAGGGGTACACCCCCGCCCAGCGCTTCTTCCTCAACTACGCCGCCGTCTGGCGCAACAACATCCGCGACGAGGCGCTCCGGGTCCGGCTCAACACCGATTCCCACAGCCCCGGACGTTTCCGCGTCCTGGGCCCGCTCTCGGCCCTCCCCGAGTTCCACGCCGCCTTCGGCTGCGCGGGAGCCGGCCCGATGGTGATGCCCGAGGCCGAGCGGCCGAGCATCTGGTAGGGGCGCATTCGCGACACCGGGATTGAGTCTGGACAGGGAGCGGAGGCAAGTGCTCCTCCGCGCCCCGTCCCACGCCTCCGGGCGTGCGGGTCCGCGTCCGTTCCGATGCTCTGACGCCGGAGAAGCTGGAGGACCGGTGGGCCGGGAGCGCCGGAGGGCCGGAAGAATCCGCTTCGCCGTCACGTCGCTTCGGCAGGGGGCCGCGGGATTGGCGGTACGTCTCACGGCCGCCGCTGCGCGCGCCCGACCCGCTTCCGAGTCCGCTGCGGCCGGGCGGGGTTCGGTCTCCTCCTCGCTCGCGTGCCGGCCGCGCAACGGAAACGGGGGCCGGCCCGGCCAGCCCCCGTTCGGGGAGAAGAGGATCAGCGGCGATGAGCGCCGCGCGGACGCGTCAGCGGTCGGCGCGCGCCGGGAAGATCTCGTACGGCAGGACGCCGGGGAGGTTCTCGGGGCGAACGGTGGAGACGTAGGCGAGGAACGGCTGGTCGCCCGTGATCTGGAACCAGGCGCCGCCGGCCTCGCAGACGGGAAGGCCCTCCAGCGACAGGGCGTTGAACTGGACGAGGGACTGCGCCGGAACCGTGTACTCCTGCTCCGGGCTGCTGCCGCCGGGACCGCCGAGCATGCGGAGCGCGGACACGTGGAACGTCGCGGCTTCGGTTCCGGCGTTGAAGAGGGTGAGGTTCACGCGGCGGCGCGCTTCGGGGCCGCTCGCGCACTCGAGCGCCGAGAGAGAGACGTCGCCGGCGACGGCCGTCGAACCGGCGGGAAAGAGCTCGGTGAAGACGGGCAGCTCCACGCGGCCGAGCGACTCGGGGACCTTCGGAAGCCCTTCGGGAACCGTCTCGAGCCGCTCGAGGGTGGCGCGCAGGGCGACGCGGCGCGGGGCGCGCAGGGAGAGCATCTGGACGGCCTGGCCCGAGCGCAGCGAGCGGGAATCGAGGATGCCGGAGGAATGGGACTCGAGCGTGACCGGATCCGGTGTCTCGTGCTCGCCGAGCGCGTCCCACGCCCCGACGTACGTGACCGCCGCAACGCTGTCGGTGTTGTTGAATGCGGTCAGCGTGCTCGCGAGGGAGTACGTGGCACCGGGCGCGGAGAAGCCAGGGAGCCAGACCGTCACCTCGGGAAGCGGGGCCACGGTGAAGGCACCTTCCCCGATCTTCTCCACCGGCATGAGGGTTCGGGTGCGCATCACCTCGACCGTGTAGCTCCCGGCGGCGAGGTCGCCGGCGGAAACGTCGAGGCTCCAGGGAGTGATGACCGCAGTGCAGGACGCGGAGTAGCCCGAGTAGTTGAACGTGACGCTGAGGAGCGTGCCCTCCTGCACCAGGCTCGTGCGCGCGGCCTCGGGAATGCACCCGTCGGGCCACAGCCCCGAGAGCTTCAGGACGACGGAGTCGCCCGGCGCCGGGCTGGCGGGGGCGGTCGCCACGTCCACGGTCGGGTACGTCTGCGCGGAGGCCGGCGCGGCGAAGGACGCAGTGAGGGAGAGGAGGAGGACCGGGAGGATCGTGTGCTGTTTCATGCAATCACCTTCCGCACCGGAGTGCACGATCCCGGGCGGGGCTCACGCACGAACATTCCGCGTGGGATCGGGCCTCGCCGCGTCATTCCCCTTGCTCGGAGGCTCTTTGCGCGCTGTGGCAGGATCGTCACGTGGATTCTGAAGGGGTGGTCTCCGACGGCGATCTCGTCGCCCGCATCCTCGCGGGAGAGGAAGAGCTGTTCGCGGTTCTCGTCGACCGCTACAAGCTGCGTCTTTTCCGGTTCGTCTCGCGGTACCTCTGCGATCCCGAGGACGCCCGCGACGTGACCCAGGAGGTCTTCTTCAAGATCTATTCGGCCCTCGACTCGTACGACCCGCGGTACCGCTTTTCGACCTGGGCCTTCCGGATCGCGGGCAACGCCTCGATCGACCACCTTCGCCGGCGGAGGATCCGGGCGATACCGCTCCAGCTTCCGGCGGACGAAGAGTCCGACGGGCGGAAGATCGACCCGGTGGACGGCAAGCCCGATCCTCTCGAGGAGCTTTCCAGGACCCGGCTCAGGGAAGCGCTCGACCTGGCCATCGAACGTCTACCGGACGACTACCGGGAGCTGATCAGCCTCAGGCACCACGGGGAGCTGGCGTACGAGGAGATTGCCGAGCTGAAGGGGATGCCCCTCGGCACGGTCAAGAACAAGCTCTTCCGGGCCCGGCAGGCCCTTCGAGATCTTTTGCCGAAAGGCACCGTATAGAGAGATCGGGACGATGACGACAAACGCGATCCACACCGACTCCGCCCCGGCCCCGGGCGAACTCGAACGCGACCGGCGGCTCGAAGTTCTTCTGGACGAGCTGGTTACGGTCCCGCAAGGGGATGAGCTCCCGGCCGATTTCGCCTCGCGCGTCCTGGATCGTCGGCCGTTCGCGCCCTGGGAGGTTTCCCGGGCTGCGTACTGGAGGCTGCCGGCCGGAATCGGCCTCGGGCTCCTGGCCGGGAGTCTCGGACTGGCCTTGACGCCCCTCTGGAGCCTCGGCCCCGGGACGGCGTTCACGGTCTGGGCCGAGCTCGTGGCCGTTGCTTTCGGCCGGCCCGCGGCAACTCTCGTCGCGGCACTGCCCCTTCTGGCCGAGGGAACCGGGCGCGCGGCGCAGGAAGTGCCCCGGAGCGCCGTCGCTCTCATTGGCGCGGTGGCTGTCGGGACGGCTCTCTCACTCGGGATGGCGCTCGTCCGCCTTCGGCGACCAGCGTCCGCCGTCGCCCCCCGCCAGGGCTGAGCCGGGGCCAGAGATGGCCCGGCGGCTTCTGCTCCTCGTCAGCGTCGCACTCCTCGCCGCCTCCTCGCAGGCGTGGGCGCAGAAGGCGTCCGTGGTCAGGGTCGGGGAGGTCCACGGGGGCGATCTCGTCGTCCTGGGCCGGGACGCGGTGGTGGAAGGCGTCCTCGCGGGGACTCTCGTGGCCATCGGCGGGACCGTCCGGGTGGCGGGCAGGGTGGAGAAGGACGTCATCGCTTTCGGCGGAGACGTCGTTCTCGAGTCCGGAGCCCAGGTCCGGGGCGACCTCCTCGCGGTCGGGGGAGTCGTTCGGTCCGCCGACGACCCCCGCCGGGCCGTCGGAGGTCGTGTCCTCACCATCGGCGAGCTGGAGGCGGCTTTCGCAGCAGAGCTCCAGACCTCGCCGCTGGCGGCGAGGCCGGCGAGCGGGCTCCTCCTCGCGTTCCGGCTCGTCCTCCTCGGTCTCTGGCTCGTCGTCGGTCTCGTCCTCATTCGCTTCGCTCCCCGCCCCGTCTCGGCCGCCGCCGGGTCCCTGCCACGGCGCCTGGCGACGATGGCGGCCATCGGCGCCGCAGGGGTCCTGTCGTCGCTGCTGGTCTCGGCGTTCCTTCTCCTCGTCCTGCCGGCGACGGCGGGCCTCGTTCTCTCGGCACTCCTTCTGGCGATCCTGGGATCCGCCAAGGCGTTCGGCCTCGCGGCGGTCTTCGTGGCCCTCGGTCGGCGCCTCACGCGCGGAGCGACACGGGGGAGCCCGTTCTTCGGCGACCCGGCGGCGCTCGCGGTCGGACTCACGCTCCTCGGCGTTCTCTCGCTCGTTCCGGTCGCAGGGCCGTTCGTCTGGGCGGTCGCGTCGCTCCTCGGCATCGGCGCCTCGCTCGTCGCCGTGACGCGCAGAGATGCGTTGAAGCCGGTTTTTGAGGGGCTCTCCTCCCCCTGATACGCTTCGGCGCCCGGTGCCGCCTCCGACGCGGACCGGATGAGGAGTCGACATGCCGATCGCGCGCATCGGAGTCATCGGAGCGGGTCAGATGGGGGCGGGAATCGCCCACGTCGCCGCGCTCGCGGGCAAGGACGTCGTCCTGGCGGACGTCTCCGCGGACCTGGCCGGCAAGGGGCTCGCCGTCGTCCGGAAGAACCTCGCGCGCCAGGTGGAGAAGGGGAAGGTCGGGTCCGAGGCCGCCGATGCGGCCCTCGCGCGGATCGTCCCGTCCGGCGACGTCGCCGACTTCGCCCAGGCCGACCTCGTCGTCGAGGCGATCGTCGAGGACGAGAGGGTCAAGCGCGATCTCTACGCCCGCCTCGACGCGATCCTGAAGCCGGAGGCCATCCTGGCCTCGAACACGTCGTCGATCTCGATCACGCGCCTCGCGGCCGCGACGAAGCGCCCCGGGAACGTCATCGGGATGCACTTCATGAACCCGGTCCCGGTCATGCAGCTCGTCGAGGTGATCCGCGGCATCGCGACGTCGGACGAGACCGCGGCGGCCGTCGTCGCCGCCGCGAAGGAGATGGGCAAGGTCCCGGTGGAGTGCCGCGACTTTCCCGGCTTCGTCTCGAACCGGGTCCTCATGCCGTTGATCAACGAGGCGGTCTTCGCCGTGCACGAAGGCGTGGCCACGCCCGAGGCCGTCGACACCATCATGAAGCTCGGGATGAACCACCCGATGGGGCCGCTCACGCTCGCCGACTTCATCGGCCTCGATACCTGCCTGGCGATCCTGAGGGTCCTGCACCGCGGCCTCGGGGACGACAAGTACCGCCCGTGCCCTCTCCTCGTCCAGATGGTCGACGCCGGCTGGATCGGCAAGAAGGCCGGGCGCGGGTTCTACCGCTACGCGGGACCTGGCGGGGAGAAGGTCCCGGCTTGATCTGCCAGGTCTGCGGTGCGGCGAACGACCTCGACCAGGAGTTCTGCCGGAAGTGCCAGAACAAGCTCCTCGTCGTCTCCGGGTCGAGCGAGACGTACGACGAGGGACCTTCGGGAGAGGGGATCTCCCTCGACGAGCACCTCCTCGAGCGCGTCTCCGTCCTCGAGGAGATCGTCAAGCGGAGTGCCGAGACGCTGAAGGCCCTCCTCGAAGGGTTCCACCGGCAGGAGAAGAACGGCTTCGTCATCCAGACGGGCCTCCTCGCCCTCAAGGACCTCCTCGAGCGGAAGGGGCTTCTCGTCGAGCAGGAGTTCGTCGAGCTCTGGGAAGGGCGCGTCGACCAGCACATGACCGTCCTCGAGAAGCGCGAGCGCTTCCTCGAACGCAAGGAGCGGATTCTCGCCGAGCACAAGGGGGCCGGCCGCGAGAGGCTCGCCGACCTCCTCGGGGAGGCCGAGCTCGCCTTCTTCGCGCTCGATCCCGACAAGGCGATGGCGATCCTGGAAGATGCGTGGAAGCTCGATCGCCGGAATGCGGAGCTGGCCTTCTTCCTGGGCGAGAGCTGGTTCAACGACGGAGAGGCGGGCAAGGCGGCGCCGGCACTGAAGCTCGTCCTGGAGCGTCGGCCGCAGCACTTCGAGGCCCTCGTCTACTCGGGCGTCCTCGAGAACGACATGGGGCGCCCGGAGAAGGCCGTCGATTTCCTCAAGCGGGCGATCGCCCTCAGGCCGGATGCGTTCCTTCCGGCCTTCGCGCTCGGAGCGATCCACGCCGGCGCGGGCCAGCTGGCAAAGGCCGAGGCGCTCCTGAAGCGGGCGGTCCAGATCGAGGAGAACGCGCAGGCGCTCTCCCTTCTCGGGACGATCGCCTACGAGCGGGGCCGCCTGAGGGACGCCATCGACGCGCTCCAGCGGGCGGTCAAGCTCGACCCGGACGACGAGGACGGCCTGTTCCAGCTCGGACTCTGCTACCTCGACCGGGGGTGGACCCAGAAGGCGGCCGAGCGGTTCCAGGCGGCTCTCGAGCTGAACCCGAACCGGATCGAGCTGCAGGAAGCCAGGAAGCTCCTCGGTCCTGCCGGAGCCGGAATGCTTCGTGGGCTGACCGGCGCGGCCGCCGAAAGGGCCGGGCGGGCAGCCGCGCTGGCCTCGAGAGACCCGCAGAAGGCGCTCGCCCTCTACCGGAGGGCGATGAAGGCAGACCCCGAGAACCCGACCCTCCAGATCGCCTTCGCGCTCGTCTGCTCCGCCGTCGGGCGGACGGTCGAGGCGGTGGCAACGACGCGCCGTGTCCTCGCACTCAAGCCCGAAGAGCCGGTCGCCGCGGCCGCCTGGGCAACTCTTCTCGAAGCGCTCCGCGCGGAAGGTAAGTTCCGGGAAGGAACGCAGGTGGCGGGGGAGATGCTCGAGGTCGTCACGTCGAACTACGCGCGCTCCATCGGCTACTTCCAGCGGGCCGCGGCCCGCGCCGAGATGGGAGAGCAGCTGGACGAGGCGCTCGAGGACGCCGAGAGGGCCCTGCGCCTCTCGCCCCGCGACATGAGGCAGTTCCCCCTGGCGGCCAAGGGCTGGGTGCACTACAAGCGCAAGGAATTCACCCGCGCGGTGGAGTGCCTGTCCCGCGCCGCCGAGCTGGGGGAGACCCCGACCGGCCTCGCCCACCTCGGGCTCGCGTACCTCGCCGTCGGCGACGCCAGGGCGGCGCGCAAGGCCTTCGACCGTGCCAAACGCCGGGGAGGGCGGTCGACCGAACGGCACGGTGGGCTGGAAGCCCGGATGCTCGAGCAGATCCGGCGGAACCTGCAGCTGACCGAGAAGGTCTCGAGCCGCCCGGGGCGGCGCAAGAGTCGGTCGGGCTGAGGCCACGAGTCGCCGGTGGACAGGCGTGGCGGCCCCGCTCAGCGCCACTCTCGTCCGTCTCCGATTCCCTCTCCGATTTCCCTTGACAGGCCTCATGGGGTCTTCCCAGAATCGCGTCGGAGAAAACATACCGAGTGTTCGGTATTTTGATGAGCGGGATTCGCGGACGGGATCCGGCGACACTTCTCGAGAGAGCGGTGCCCGGAGGTCTTCGCGTCCCGTCGTTCTCGCCTTGCGGATTGAGGCTTTTCTGACTGAGGGCGCGAAGTCGCCCGGGAGGAACGAGATGACGAGGCTGACCCGAACCCCCTTCCTGCGTGCCGTCGCCCTCTTCGGGGCCCTGCTCCTGCCGGCGCTGCAGTGGGCCGAGACCGCGTCGGCGCAGACCGCCGACGCGACCGTGGAGATCGCCGTCGTCGACGAGACGGGCGTCGCCCTTCCCGGCGTCTCGGTCGAGCTCAAGCGCGCCGAGACCGGCTTCGCCCGCACGTCCGTGACCTCGACGACCGGTGCGGCGCGCTTCCCGGCCGTCCCTCCGGCGGCGGGCTACACCGCTCGGGTTGCCCTCCAGGGCTTCGAGCCGGTGGAGCAGGCGCTGACGCTCCGGATCGGCCAGACGGCCAGGGTCAAGGTCGTCCTCCGCGCGAAGGCGATCGCCGAGTCGGTGACCGTGATCGGCGAGGCCCCCCTCGTCGACGTCTACAAGATCGACTCCTCCACGAACATCATCCCGGAGCAGATCAAGGCCCTGCCGGTGGCCAACCGCGAGTTCGAGAAGCTCGCCTTCATCGCTCCCGGCGTCCAGCGGGAACGGGGCGAGTTCCGCTTCGTCACCGGCGGTCCGGTCATCGGCTCGGGTGGCAACGCCAGCCAGTCGACGATCCTCGTCGACGGCGTCGACTACACCGACCCCGCCCTCGGGCTCGCCAAGACACGCGTCTCCCAGGACGCCATCGCGGAGTTCCGCGTCGTCAACTCCCGGTTCGACGCCGAGGTCGGCGGATCGGCCGGTGGAGCCCTGACGGTCCTCACGAAGACCGGCACGAACGAGGTCAAGGGCTCGCTCTTCGCGTACTACCGCGACGCGTCCATGCGTGCGCAGGGAGCTCTCGAGCAGGATTCCAGCGTCGACTTCCGACGCGGCCAGTACGGGCTTTCGCTCGGCGGACCGATCGTGAAGGACAGGACCCACTTTTTCCTGTCGGGCGAGTACGTCGACGAGGTGAGGCCCACGCTCTTCCGGCCCCAGGGCGCCTTCGTGGGCCTGGCCGCCGACCTCGAGGTGCCCACCGACCAGATCCTCGCCTTCGGCTCGATCACGCACGGCCTCACCGAATCGCAGTCGCTGCTCCTCAAGGCCGACTACGAGCGGTACCGCCTCGAGAACTTCCGCGTCGGGGGCGTCCAGGACGCTTCCTACGGGCAGGAGCTCCAGCGCGACAACTACAACTTCACCGCGGGCCACACCGCGGTCCTCGGAGCCTCCACCACGAACGAGCTCCGCGCCCAGTACGGCAGCCGGAAGTACTTCGAGCCGACGAACTCCGATGCCGTCGCCGACTGGTTCTCCAACGGCATCACGCTCAAGACCGGCGGCAACATCCTCGGCGACCTCCTCGGCGAGGGAGACCAGTTCGAGATCCGGGACACGCTCTACTTCCACCTCACCGGCAGGAGCGGCACGCACGACGTCAAGGTCGGCGCCGGCTGGCAGCACGTCAAGGACCGCTCGATCATCGACACGTACGCGACGGGCCTCTTCCTCTGGGCCACCGACACGAAGGCCCTTCCGATCGCCTACGGCTACGGTGTCGGCTCCAGCGACGTGACGGTCACGACGGACCGGATCGCGGCCTTCGTCCAGGACGACTGGCGGCCGATGTCGAACCTGACGGTGAGCCTCGGCCTCCGCTACGACATCGACACCAACGGGAACAACACCGGCTTCACGCACGCGCTCGTTACCGAGCCCCGCGAGAGGGACACGAACAACTTCCAGCCGCGCATCGGCCTCTCCTGGGACGTCACGAAGACCGGGCAGTTCGTCGGACGAGCCGGCTGGGGTCTCTTCGTCGGCCGCAACCTCCTCGTCCCGTCCTTCACCGAGCTGCAGCAGAACGGCGAGACCGGCCGCAAGCTCTACACGCGCGTGAACGGCCTCCTCTACGGCCTCCCGGCCTTCGCCCTCGACCCGAACAACCCGACGACGACGGGCATTCCGCTCCCGATCGACATCACGCTTCTCGACGACACGGTCGTCGCCCCGGAAGCGAGCCAGTTCAGCGCGGGCCTGACCTCCCGGCTCTGGCAGACCGGCCTCTACCTCGACGTCGAGGGCGTCTGGGTGAAGGGCGACAAGGAGCTCATCGTCCACGACGTCAACTGGAACGGGAACGCGAACCCGACCCGCCCGCTGAAGCAGTACAACCAGGTGAACGTCTACTCCAACGACGGCGAGTCCGACTACAAGGCGCTCACCTTCTCCCTGAACGGAAACCTCAAGGGCGGCCACCTCGTCATGGGCTCCGTCACCTTCGCGAGCAAGTACAACCGCAACGACGACTTCAGCCCCGAGTTCCCGACGGGGTACCCGAGCGATCCGGCGGATCTCGAGAACGAGTACGGCCGTGCCCGCTCGGCGGAGCGGATGCGTTTCGTCGTCTCCGGCGTCTTCCGCCTTCCGTGGCAGCTCACCCTCGCGCCGATCTTCAACTACGGGACCGGGCAGCCCTGGACCCGCCGCTACGGCTACGACTACAACGGCGACGGCAAGGCGAGCGACCGGATGCCCGGCGTCGATCGCTTCGGGGTGGACGGCCCCCTCTACCGCAGCTTCGACCTGCGCCTCGCGAAGGCCTTTACCCTGGGCTCGGCCGGCAGCCTCGAGCTGATCGTCGAGGGTTTCAACCTCTTCAACACGACGAACTACGACGTCTCCTCGATCGACGGGGCGGAGTTTCTCTCCGGCCCGACGATCGCCAACCCTGCGGCGGTCGCGAGGGCGAACCCGAACTTCGGCAAGCCGAGCGCGACGCTTCCGTCCCGCGAGATCCAGGTCGGCGTGAGGTTCGCCTTCTAGGGTCCACAGCCCTCGTCATGCGTCCGGCGGGCGGGCTCTGGGGCCCGCCGGACTTTCCGCCCCGCGGCCTGCGGGGCGAGGACCGCGGCCTTCGGGCCGGCGGAAGGAGAGGTTCCATCATGAGCATCGAGACAGGACTCGCGGGACGCACCGTGATCGTCACCGGCGCCGCCGCCGGAATCGGCCGGGCCACGGCCCTGCGCTTCGCCAAGGAAGGGGCGAAGGTCGCCGCCTGGGACGTCGCGGACGCGGCGCCCCTCGCCGGGGAGCTGAAGGCCGCGGGGGCGCCCGACGCGTTCGCCGCGAAGGTGAACGTCGCCGACACCGCGTCGGTCGCGGCGGCCGTCGCCGCGGTGATCGATAGATGGGGGCGCGTCGACGTCCTCGTCAACAACGCGGGAATCGTCCGGGACGCCCAGCTCGTCAAGTACAAGGACGGCGCCGTCGTCGCCACGATGACCGACGAGCAGTGGGACGCCGTTCTCGGCGTCAACCTCAAGGGAGTCTTCCTCTGCACCCGTGCCGTGACGCCGCACATGATCGCGGCGGGCGGCGGCGTCATCCTCAACGCCTCCTCCGTCGTCGGCCTCTACGGCAACTTCGGACAGACGAACTACGTCGCCACCAAAGCCGGCGTCATCGGCATGACGAAGACCTGGGCGCGCGAGCTGGGGAAGTTCAGGATCCGCGTGAACGCGGTCTGCCCCGGTTTCGTCGCGACCGAGATCCTCAAGGCGATGCCCGCGAAGGTCCTCGAGGGGATGGTGGCCCACACGCCGATCGGCCGCATGGGCGAGCCCGACGACATCGCGAACGCCTACGTCTGGCTCGCGTCCGACCAGGCGACGTTCGTTCACGGCACCGTCCTCTCCGTCGACGGCGGCCTCGTCACGGGGACGTAGGAGGAGGGACGATGGCTCGCTTCGCGCGCATCGTCTCGACCGGGCGGTTCGTGCCGCCGATCGAGGTTCCGAACGCGGCCCTGAAGGCGCGTTGGCCGCAGTTTCCCGACTTCGTCGACAAGATGGAGGCGTCGAGCGGGATCCGGACCCGCTTTTACGCGCCGGAGGAGTGGGCCACGTCCGACGTGGCGCTTCCCGCGGCGCAGCAGGCGATCGAGAGGGCCGGCCTCGTTCCGGAGGACGTCGACCTGATCATCCTCGGCACCGACTCGCCCGACTACGTCACTCCGGCGACGTCGGTCGTCCTCCAGCACAAGCTCGGCGCGAAGAACGCAGGGACGTTCGACGTCGGCTGCGCCTGCGCGTCGTTCCCCACCGGCCTCGCCGCGGCAGCCGGCCTCATCGCGACGAATCCCGCGCTGAAGAACGTCCTCGTCGTCGGCGTCTACCTGATGCACAAGCTCGCCGACCCGAACGATCCGATGGTCTTCTTCTACGGCGACGGCGCCGGCGCGGCGATCCTGACGGCGGGCGACGAGCCCGGGTTCATCAACGCCGCGATGCAGGCCGGCGGCGAATACGCCAAGCACTGGGCCATCTTCGCGGGAGGCACGGCCGAGCCGACGACGGCGGAGAACGTGGCGTCCGGCCGGACGAAGGTGAAGATGGCCGAGCGCTACCCGCCCGAGATCAACCACGAGGGGTGGCCCCGCCTCGCGAGGCGGCTCGCGAAGGAGGGCGGCTTCAGCTTCTCCGACGTCGACCAGATCATCTTCACCCAGGTGCGCAAGCCCTCCATCGACCTCGTCATGGAAGACCTCGGGATCCCGGTCGAGAAGGCCCACACGATCATGGAGAAGTGGGGCTACACCGGCTCGGCCTGCATCCCGATGGCGCTCGACGACGCCCTCGAGCTGGGGAAGGTGAAAAAGGGCGACCTCGTCGTCATGATCGGCTCCGGCGTCGGGTACAACCAGGCCGGCGTCGCGTTCCGGATGACCTGAAGCCCGCCGACCGCGGCTCGGAGATACGCATGACTCGACCCGTGAAGATCCTCCTCGCCGCGGTCCTCTTCCTCGTGCTGGCGGGAATCGTCGTCTTCCTCATAGCCCGGATGAGGCCGCTGGCCATGTACGCGGCGTCCGGAAGGCGGGCGCTCCTCTCGGCGGGGCTTTCGAAGTCGGCGATCGCCTCGCCGGTCGGCCCGCAGACCGTCTT
Source organism: Holophagales bacterium (assembly GCA_016719485.1). NCBI lineage: Bacteria > Pseudomonadati > Acidobacteriota > Holophagae > Holophagales > Holophagales bacterium. The sequence goes on along the minus strand of JADJZB010000029.1, from coordinate 141,676 downwards.
CAAGGGCGGAAGCGGTCCGGTCCTCGTCCTCCTCCACGGCGCGGGCGACCAGGCCGCGGGCTGGTCGATCGTCGCGCCGAAGCTCCTGACGGGGCGGACGCTCGTCATTCCCGACCTCGCGGGCCACGGCGACAGCGCGCCCGGGAAGGGGCCGCTGCCGGTCGAAACGCTCCTTTCGGGTCTCTCGGCGGTCCTCGACGAGGCGGCACCGACGGAGCGGGTGACGATCGTCGGCAACTCGCTCGGCGCCTGGCTCGCCTGCCTCTGGGCGAAGGAGCACCCGGAACGCGTCGAGCGGATCGTCCTCGTCAATGGCGGCCCGCTGAAGCACGTCGCCGAAGGGCTGACGCTCCAGCCGAAGGACCGGGCCGAAGCGCGAGAGACGGTCGATGCGCTGCGTGACCCCGGCTCGATTCGCGTTCCCGACTTCGTCCTCGACGACGTGGTGCGCGAGGCCGCGAAGGGGCCGATCGCCCGGCTGGCCGCCGCGAGCGACGGCATGGAGAAGTTCGTCCTCGAGGGGCGCCTCGGCGAGCTGACCATTCCGGTCGACATACTCTGGGGCGCCTCGGACCGGATGATGCCGCTCTCCTACGCGGAGCGGATGCGCGCGGAGCTGACCCGCGTCCGGCTGACCGCGCTGCCGCGCTGCGGCCACGTCCCGCAGCAGGAGTGCCCGGCGGCCTTCGCCGAGGCTCTTTCGAAGCTGCTCGCCGGGCCTGTCCCGGATGCGGCGGCCACGGGCGTGGAGCCGCAGAGAACGCTGGCGACGGGTCCTGCGACGCCCGTGCCGGAGACCGTTCCGTGATCCATGCCGACGTCCTCGGGGAGCGTTCCCGACTCTCGCCCGGGAAGACGGCGCTGGTCTTCGTCCCGACCGGGGAGCGCTTCACGTACGGGGAGCTGAATCGCCGGGCGGAGAGGGCGGCCGCGCTCCTCAGCGACCGGCTCGGCATCGCGAAGGGAGACCGCGTCGGTCTCCTCGCGCACAATCGCGTCGCGTACGTCGACCTCTTCTTCGCGGCGGCAAAGACGGGCATCGTCCTCGTTCCTCTCGGAACGCGGCTGACCCCGCACGAGCTGGCGTTCATCGCGAAGGATGCGGGCCTTTCGGCCCTCGTCTACGGAGGTGAGTTCGCCGAGACCGTTGCCGCGCTCCGTGTCGAGGCGGATATCCCGCGCCGGGTCGCCCTCGACGCCCCCGCCGCGGCGGGCGACCTCTCGTGGGCCGCCGAGCTCGCCGTCCTTTCCGAGGCGCCCTTCGAGAGGACGCGCTGCGACGGCGAGGATCTCCACGCCCTTCTCTACACGAGCGGGACGACCGGCAAGCCCAAGGGCGTCATGGTGCCGCACCGGATGACGGCGTGGAACGGCTGGAACACCGCGGTCTGCTGGGGCCTGACGGAGAACGACGTCAGCCCCCTCTTCACGCCGCTCTACCACGCGGGCGGACTCGGGGCGTTCCTGGTTCCGATCCTCACTGCGGGCGGAACGGTCGTCCTCCACGCCGGGTTCGAGCCGGCCGAGATCTGGGCGACGGTCGCGGCGGAACGCTGCACGGTGGTCCTCGGCGTCCCGACGATCTGGAAGCTGCTCCTCGAGCACCCGTCCTTCGAAGGCGCCGACCTCTCCTCGATCCGCTGGCTCATCAGCGGCGGCGCGCCGCTCCCGCTCTACCTGATCGACGCGTACCAGAAGCGGGGCATCGTCTTCAAGCAGGGCTACGGCCTCACCGAGGTCGGCGTGAACTGCTTCGCGATGTCCGTCGAGGAGTCGGTCGCGAAGAAGGGCTCGATCGGGCGGCCGCTCATGATGACCGACGCCCGGCTCGTCGACGACGCGGGACGCGAGGTGCCGTCGGGAGAGGTGGGCGAGCTCTGCCTGCGCGGACCGCACGTCTCGAAGGGCTACTGGAACAACCGCACCGCCACGGCCGCCGCGCTCGACGACGACGGGTTTTTCCACACCGGCGACCTCGCGCGCCGAGATGGGGACGGGTTCTTCACGATCGCGGGACGGCGGAAGGACATGCTCATCTCGGGCGGCGTGAACGTCTACCCGGCCGAGATCGAGGGAGAGCTCCTTCTCCACCCGGCCGTCCAGGACGCGGCCGTCGTCGGCGTTCCCGACCCGACCTGGGGGGAGGTCGGCGTCGCGTTCGTCGTGACGCGACCGGGTGCCGCGCTTTCGAAACCCGACCTCCTCGCGTTCGCCGAGGCGCGCCTCGCGCGCTACAAGCTCCCGAGGGAGGTCGTCTTCGTCGACGTCCTCCCCAGGACGGCGTATGGCAAGGTCGTCAAGGCCGAGCTGAGGGACCGGTTCCTCGCGGGACGAGGGGCCTTGTGAACGGGTCGGGCGTCCTCGCCCACCAGGTGGAGGGCCTCGGCGAGCCGCTCCTGCTCCTGAACGGCGGGATGATGAGCTTTTCGGCGTGGGACGAGTTCGTCCCGCCGCTGGCGGAGCGTCACAGGGTCGTCCGCTGCGATTTCCGCGGCCAGCTCCGCTCTCCCGGCGTGTCCCTTTCGGGTTTTCCCGGCCACGTCGAGGACCTCCTCCGCCTCCTCGACCACCTCGGCGTCGGCAGGTGCCACGTCGCCGGGACGAGCTACGGCGCCTTCGCGGGCCTGCACCTCGCGGCCGCGGCCCCGGAGCGGGTGGCGTCGCTCGTCGCGATGACCGTCGCCGATCACGTTTCGGGCGAGATGTGGGCCGAGGCCCGCGAGATGGCCGTCGCCTGCCGCGAGTCGCTCGCCGGCGGCCCGCGCGAGAAGGTCTACGACCTCATCTCGGCCTTCGCCTTCTCCGAGGAGTGGGCGGCCGCGCACGCCCGGGAGCTCGCCTCGCGCCGCGCCCTCGTGACGCATCTCCCGGACGCGTGGTTCGAGGGCCTCGCGTGCCTCCTCGGCGCGCTCGAGGGGCTCGACGTCGCCCCTCTCGTTCCGCGGATCACCTGTCCGGTCCTCGTCCTCCTGGCCGAGGGCGACCGGGCGATGCCGCGCGCCGGCGGAGAAGCCCTCGCCGCCGGGCTCTCGCGAGGCGAGCTGGCCGTCGTCCCCGGAAGCGGCCACGCCCTCGTCGTCGAGAAGCCGCGAGAGACAATCGACCTCCTCCTCGCCTTCCTCGCCCGTCATCCGCTCGCGGGCGAGACTCCGGAGCAACGCACCGAGCGGGACGGAGGAAGCTCGTGAAGCCGATCTACATCGCCGCCTACCAGCAGTCGAAATTCGGAAAGCTCCTCGGGATGACGGTGCCGGAGATTCTCCGGACGGCCGCCGAGGAGACGTGCGCCTCGGTGAAAGCCGAATGCGCGGCGGTCGACGTCGCCACGGTCGGCGCCGTCTGCAACCTGACTCTCAACGAACAGGGTCTCCTCTCGGGCCTTCTCGCCATGACGCCGGGACTCGACGCCAAGCCGATCGAAAGCGTCGAGAACGCCTGCGCGACGGGTGGCCAGGCGATCCTGGCCGTCGCCAGCAAGCTGATGCTCGGGGAAGGGGACGTCGGTCTCGCCGTCGGCTTCGAGAAGATGCGCGACGCCGAGGGGAAGATGGACGGCAAGCTCATCGGAAAGGTCCTCGGCCTCTACTCGCACCCCGACGAGCGCCCCGGGAAGACCTTCGTCTTCCCGCACCTCTTCGCCGAGGTCATGAAGGCCTACATGGACGAGTGGGGCGCGACCGAGGAGGACCTCGCGGCGATCGCCGTCGCCGAGTACGAGAACGCGCGGGAGAACCCGTTCGCGCAGATGCAGAAGAACCAGGTGACCCTCGAGGCGGCCATGAAGATCGAGGGGATCAACCGCTACGTCGTCGAGGGCCTGCCGCTGAAGACGTACGACTGCTCGCAGATCTCCGACGGCTGGGCCGGGATGCTCCTCGCGACGGAAGAGGGGCTCGCCCGCCTCGGCGTCGCGAAGGCCGACTGCGTGCGGCTCGCCGGCTGGGGCCAGGCGACGGACCCGCTCAAGAAGGAAGGGCGCGACGTCCTGCGGCCGAAGGCGGCGCTGGCCGCGATGGCGGCGGCCTACAGGCGGGCGGGCCTTTCGTCCAGCGACGTGAACGTCGCGGAGGTGCACGACTGCTTCAGCGTCATGGGCGCGATCGGCGCCGAGGTGATCGGCAAGGCGGAGACGGGAAAGGGCGCCCGCTACTGGCGGGAGGGGAAGGCGCGGGTCGACGGGGACTGCGGCATCAACACGTCGGGCGGCCTCATCGCGAAGGGACACCCGATCGGAGCGACGGGGATCGCCATGATCGGCTGGTGCGCGTGGCAGCTCCTCGGGAAGGTCCCGAAGGCGCTCCAGGTCCCCGACGCCAGAGCCGCCGCAACGTTCAATATCGGCGGGCCGGTCTGCGCGACGGTCGCGACGGTCCTCACGCCCGCGGGCTGAGGCCGTCCACGGCCTGGCACCGCCTGGTTGCGGCGTTCGACGGGGAGGAGAGCTTCTGATGGGCGATCTTGCGCCTGACCGTGAAGGGTTTCTGCAGGAAGGCGATCACCGGATCCGCTGGGAGTACGTCGGGAAGGGGGACAAGGAGGCGGTCTGTCTCCTGAACGGCCTCGCGATGCACACGCGGGCGTGGTTCGGGGTCCTGCCTCGTCTCCTCGAAAGCTACGACGTCGTTCTCTACGACTACCTCGGGCAGGGGCAGTCCTCCGCGCCCGACGAGCCGTACTCGATCCCGGCGTTCGCGGGCTACCTGCCGAAGATCCTCGACGTCCTGGAAATCGAGAGGGTCCACGCCGTCGGCGTCTCGTACGGGGGCTTCGTCGCGGCGGAGGTGGCGCGCCTCCACCCGGAACGCCTTCACACGCTGACCCTCTCGGGGATCCTCCTCTCGCACGAGGAGCTCTTCTCGATGTACCAGGAGATCTCCCTCCGCTTCTACCGCGGCGGCCCCGAGGTCTTCGAGCTCTACACGCACTACATGTACGAGAAGATCTTCGGCGAGGCGTTCGTCGCCGCCATGAAGGCGAACCTCCCGGTCCTGCGGGCGCGCTTCCACGACCGGTACAAGGACCAGACGCACGCGCTCATCCGGCTCACGCTCGCGCAGGACCCGTTCTTCGAGGCGCTCGACGGGAACCTCGCCGGCTACGCGGCGTTTCCGGGCCCGGTCCTCGTCGTCCCCGGCGCCGAGGACCGGACGATCCCTCCGTGGGTGCAGAAGAAGCTCCTCTCGGTCTTCCGGGACGCGCGCTGGGAGCCGATCGAGGGTTCGGGCCACGTCGTCTACCTCGAGCGGCCCGACGCCTTCTTCTGCGTCCTGCGGAGATTCCTGGAGACGAAGTCGACGTCGTTCTGAATCGCGAAGTCGATCCGGTTCTGAGGGTGGTCGTCCTCAGAGGTCCCCGATCGTGCTGACGAGGCGGGTCCAGAGCTCTCCGCCGCCGAGACCGTTCGTCAGGATCACGATGCCCGTGCCGCGCGAAGGGGAGAGCTGGCTGTAGCAGCGGAAGCCGGTGCTGTTCGCGCCGCTGTGGTGGACGATCTGGCCGCCCGGCGTCTCGTTCAGGCCCCACCCGAGGCCCCAGTGGACGGCGCCGCCGCGCGCTCTCCCGGGCCGCTCGATCGGGTCCCGCGCGTCGGCGCGAACCTGGTGGCGGAGCATCTCGGCGATGAGGACGCGCGCGGGCCCGTAGGGCGCCGCGCTTTCCGGGTCGAGGATGGCGGCGAGGAACCGCGCGTAGTCGGGCGCCGTCGTCACGAGCGAGTAGGCCGCGTTCGCGTGGCGGTAGCGCGCCCTCTCGAGCGGAATCCCGTCGGCCCCGTGGCCGGTCGCGAGCCCGGTGTCGAGGGCCGGGGTCCAGGCGAACGACGTCCGCCCCATCCCGAGCGGGACGAAGAGCGTCCGGCGGGCGTGCTCCTCGAGGGGCGTGCCCGTCACTTTCTCGACCACGCGCTGCAGCTGGTAGATCCCCTCGCCGGAGTAGCCGAAGCGCGAGCCGGGCTCGAAGAGCACGGGCAGCGGCCCGTCCCGCTCCTCTCCCCCCTTCCGCCAGTTCGGCAGTCCGCTCGTGTGGGAGAGGACCATCCGGGGCGTGATCCTCCGAAACTCTTCCTGGGCCGGGACCGGCGGCGGCGCGACGACGTCCGCGAGAGGCCGGTCGAGGTCGATCTTTCCCTCCTCCACGAGCTTCAGGACGGCCCAGGCCAGGAGCGGCTTCGTCATCGACGCCGCCTCGAAGAGCGTCTCGGGCGTGACGGGCGTCCCGGCCTTCGCGTCCGTCACTCCCCAGGCCTTCGTCCAGCCGACCCTCCGGTCCTTCACGAGCGCGATGGAGACACCGGGGACGTGGAGCTCGCGCATCAGGAGAGGGACGAGCCGCTCGATCGTCGCGACCGTCGACTCCCACGAGGGGGCGCGGAGCCAGCCCTCCGGGTCGATGCGCGCAAGCGCGAGCGCGGCGCCGCGGCGGACGTCCTCGTCCCGGTCGGCGAGCGCTTCACGGAGGGTCGGGAGGGCGGCCGAGGCCCCCGGGCCGACGGCGCCGAGCGCGTTCGACGCCGTCCAGCGGACGTTCTCCTTCGGGTCGGCGAGGGCCCGGACGAGGGCCGGCACGGCGTCCCGCGACGTCTCCCCGAGCTTCCCGAGGGCGATGGCCGCCCCTTCGCGGACCTTCTCTCGCCCGTCGCCGAGCGCGCGGACGAGCGCGGGAACACTCGCAGCCCCGACGCGGGCGAGGGCGTCGGCGGCAGCGCCGGCGACGAACGGGTCCGGGTCGGCGAGGGCCGAGGCGAGAGGTTCGACCGCCGCGGCGCCGGCATTCCCGAGCGCGGCCGCGGAGCGCTCCCGGACGGAGCCGTCGGGGTCGGCGAGAGAGGCGACGAGAGCCGCGACGTTCCCGTCAGACGGGACTTGTGCGACGAGCGCAGAGGCCGTGAGAGCCGCGAGGAGCGCGAGGACGGCGAGCGATTCAGCGGCTGAAACGGCGGTGAGAGAGAGGCGAGGCCTCATCGGGCGCTCCCGGTCCTGACCCTCGTGAACGGGGCCGCGTCGTCGAACGCGTCCTCGAACGCGAAGAGGATCGGCAGGCCACCCGTGTGGAGGAAGACGACCGGGACGCCGGGGTCGAGGAGGCCGGCGCGGGCGAGGCCGAAGAGGCCCGCCATCGCCTTGCCGGTATAGACGGGGTCGAGGAGGAGGCCCTCGAGCCGGGCGGAGGTCAGGATCGCCTCGCGGCCGGCCGCGGTTGCGACGCCGTAGTCGCCGCGGAAGGCGTCGTGGCACTCGAGGTCCGGCGCGAAAAGCGGCGGTTCGAGGCCGAGGAGGCGCGCGCTCCCGGCGACGAGCTCCGCGCTTCGCTCGACGATCTGGGAGGCGCTGCGCGAGACGCTGATCCCGACGACCCGCGCGCCCGGGAGGAAGAGGCGGGCGCCGAGGCAGAGGCCGGCGAACGTCCCGCACGACCCGACGGCCGTCACGAGCTGGACCTTCCCGGGGCCGACCTGGGCCGCGAGCTCGCGCATCGCCCGGACGTACCCGAGGGCGCCCGCGGCCGTGCTTCCGCCCAGGGGAACCGCAAAGGGCCGTCGTCCCCCGGCGCGAAGCTCGGCGACCCACGCGTCCATCGCCGCGGCGAGGGAGTCGTTGTCGTCGTCGTCGACGAGGTAGCGGACCTCGGCCCCGTAGACGGCGTCGAGGAGGAGATTGCCCTTTCGCCGCGCGATGTCCGGCCCGCCGAGGACGAGCTTCACGTCGAGCCCGAGCCGGCGTGCCGCGGCCGCCGTCATGGCGGCGTGGTTCGACTGCGTGCCGCCGACCGTGACGACGACGTCGCAGCCCGCGGAGAGGGCGGGGGCGAGGTCGTATTCGAGCTTCCGCGCCTTGTTCCCTCCCATGGCGAGGCCGGTCGCGTCGTCTCGCTTGACGAGGAGCCGCCTGAGGCCGAGGTGCGCCGCGAGGCGGGGGGCCTCCTGCAGCGGCGTGGGAAGGACCGCGAGCGGGACCCGCTCGACCGCGTCGAGAACCGCGCCTATGGAGTTCATCGCCTGCCTTCTCCTTCCGGGGATCTCGTCCTCGCCGCCTTGCGGCACGGCCGGCGCTGGCGGGCTGAAACTGCGCCTTCAGGGCGGCGGAACGACTGCGGCGCGGCCCTCGCGGAGCATCCCGCGCCGGAGGATCTCGGCGATGTCGTGGATGGCCGCCTTCGAGGGCTTGCCGAACTGGTCGGGGACCCGGAAGAGAAGCTCGACGGCGTAGTACTGCAGGAAGATGCGGCTCGCGAGCATGACCGCCGAGAGCGGCTCCACCTCGGGTGCGAGGCGCGCGGCGGGGCCGCCGTGGGCCTGGTCGCGGTGGAGGAACGCCGCGAAGCGGTCCGCCATGCCGGAGTAGAAGCGCTGGATGTGGGTCCCCTGCATCTCGACGACGTCGACGTAGATGAGCGCGATGTGCCGCTGCCACGTCTTCACGCTCTCCTCCGCCGCCTCGGCCAGCTCTTCCAGCCGGTCGGGGAACGCGCCGGAGGCGAGGGCCCGGTTGAAGGGGAAGTCGGGGCGTTCGATGGCGGTCCAGTACTCCGACAGGAGCGTGTCGAAGAGCTCTTCCTTCTCGTGGAAGTGGTGGTAGACGCTGCCGGTGGAGACGCCGGCCGCCCTCGAGATGTCGCGGATGCTCGTTCCGCGGTAGCCCTGTCGCGAGAAGAGGTCGAGCGCCGCTTCGAGGATCTGCGCCCGGCTCCTTTCCGATTTCTCTTCCTGGTCCATCCCGCCTCGCGCCTCGCTCACCCACCGTAGGGGGAGGAATGCGCCGCGTCAAGAGCGCTGACGGGGACGCCAGGCCCTTCCCCACGAAGTCGTCGTCTCGAAGCGAATGTTGGTCCCGCGCGAGGCCCCGTGCCGGTAAAGTCCGAAGATCCGCATGTCCCGCTCGCGCCACCTCCTCCTCCTCGCCGCCGCCGCCCTCGCGGCCGGCGCGGCGCTCAGGGGCGGGATCGCCGTGGTCGAAGCTGTCCTCGAGGGGAAGATCCGGGAGCGGATCGTCGCCGAGGCGGCGGAACGGGGCTTCGCGCTGTCGGTCGGCCGGGTGCGCGTGCGCCTTCCGTTCAGGGCGAGCCTGGCCGATGTCCGGGTGACCGGTCGTGGGACGAGCGCGCGTCTGCCGAGCGTCGAGGTCCGGGTGGGGCTGGTCGGGCTCGGAGCGCTCGGGCACCTGCGCCGGCTCGACCTCGGCGGCCTGACGGCCGAGCTGCCGCAGGGCCTCTCCTTGTCGGTGCCGCCGAGCAGCTGGGACATCTCCCTGTCGGAGGGGATCCTCGCGCTCGAGGGCCGATCAGGCGAAGGGAAGGTCGGTCTCGAGCGGCCGGGGAAGGGCGCGGTTCGCGTTCGCCTCGGGGGTCTCGACCTGACACGGCTCGTCACGCTGCGCCGGGACGGCGTCTGGGTCGGAGACCTCGGCGTCGTGTCGGGCGTCGCCGCCCTGACACAGATCCCGGAGGACGGCCTCGAGATCGAAGCGAACCTGCGCTCTGCCGGCGCGAGGCTCGCGGCGCCTCCCGAGGAGGACGCGCCCGGGATGGAGTCGCTCGGCGAACCGTTCGACGCCGAGGGCTCCGTCTCGGCGAAGCTCTACCGGGACGCCCGCCTGCTCGACGTGGCCTGCGCCTCCGGGGCGGCCGCGGGCCTGAGCGCGCGATCGCGGGTCGTCGCCGCGTGGGCGCCCCGGGACCTCTGGCTCGACCTGGAGACGTCGATCCCGCGCCTCGAGCTCGCGACTCTTCTGGCGGCCTCGGGCCTGGACCTGCCAGCCACCGAGGGCGATCTGGGGAGCGCGGCGCTCGAGGCCCGCGTGACGGGACGGATGCTCGACCCGAAGTCGTTCGTCGTCGAGGAGCGTCTGGATTTTCACCCTCCCTCGAGGTCTCTGCCCGCGCTCGAGCAGTTCCGCGGTCCGTTCCGGCGTTCCATGACGGGGCGCGACGGCCGGAAGGTACTCGTGACGGTCGACCCCGCCAGCCCGGACTTCGTTCCACTCGACGACGTGCCGCCCCTCTTCCTCCGGGCGCTCCTGATCTCCGAGGACGCGAACTTCTGGGGGCACAGCGGGCTCGACCTGGGCGAGGTCCCGGTGGCGATGTCGATCAACTGGGTTCGCGGACAGCGGGCCCGCGGCGCCTCGACGATCACGCAGCAGCTCGCCAAGAACCTGTTTCTCACGCGGGAGCGCAGCTACCGGCGAAAACTCCAGGAGGCGGCCCTCGCCCTCCTGCTCGAGCCGACTCTCGGGAAGCGGCGGATCCTGGAGATCTACCTGAACGTGATCGAGTGGGGGCCGGGTCTGCACGGCCTCGGCCCCGCCGCGCGACACTACTTCGGCAAGAACCCGTCCGAGCTGACACCCCGCGAGAGCGCGTTCCTCGTCTCGCTGATCCCGGGTCCGGTCAAGTACCAGGGCTCGTTCGCCAGCGGCGTCCTCTCGCGCGGGTTCGCGAGGCTCGTGAACGCCTGCCTCCGGCGCCTCCGGTCGGTCGACGCGCTGACGGACGAAGAGCTCGCGGCCGAGCTCGCCGCACCCCTCATCCTCCGCTGGACGCCGCCCGACGCCATCGTCGAACCGCTCGAAGAGCCCGGCGCGAACGAGAGCGAGCTCCTGCCAGGGGAGCCGTCCGACGACGCGCCCGGGAAGCTCCTGGGTCCTGAGGCGGAGGGGCCGCCGGTGCCGCCCGCACCCCAGGTTCCGACAGGCGAGGCGAAGGCGGGATCCCCCGTCGTGACGCCGACGACCGCCCCCACGGCTGCTCCGGCCGCGCTTTCAACACCGCCCGCGCCGGGCAGAGCGGAGGGTGGCTCGAGCGGCGCGGACGGTGCGCCCGACTGAGCCGCCCCTTCAGGGCCTTTTCGAGTTTGCCGGTGGGGTCTCCTCATCCAGCGCCCTGGCGAGCAGCCGGGCGATGTGCTGTACCTCGACCGGGTTCTCCTTCTTGTCGAACCCGCCGCGAATCTGCATGACGCAGCCGGGGCAGTCCATCGCGGCGGTCCCGGCCTTCGTGTCGCGGATGTTCGCGAGCTTCTTCTGGAGGATCGGCTTGCTGATCTCGGGGAACTTGAGCGAGTAGGAGCCGCCCATGCCGCAGCAGGTGTCCGACTCCTTCATCTCGACGACCTCGTGGCCGGCCTTCCGGAGGAGCGCGCGCGGCTCCTCTGAGACGTGCAGGGTTCGCTTCAGGTGGCAGGAGTCGTGGTACGTGACGGGCGGGAGCTTCTTCGTATCGATCTTCAGCGACCCGTCCCCGACGAGCTTCGTGACGAGGGAGGAGAAGTCGATCACCTTCGCGGCGAGGGCGTCGGCCTTTGCAAGCCACTCGGTCTTCCCCGTGCTCCGGAGCGCCCGCGCGAACTCGTGCTTCAGGGCCGTCGTGCAGGTGGGGCAGGCCGAGACGACCCAGTCGACCTCCTCGGCGAGGAGCGCCTCGAGGTTGTCGATCGCGTTCTGCGCGGCGACCTCGTAAGCGCCGCTGTAGCGCGCGGGGGCGCCGCAGCAGGTCTGGGCCTCGGGGAAGGTCACCTCGACGCCTCCCGCGTTGAGCACCTTCACGACGTCCTCGCCCATTCCGGGGTAGGCGAAGTCGATGAGGCAGCCGGCGTAGAACGCGGCCTTCCTGGTTCCCTTCTTCTGCGGGATCTCCTTGAACGTGTCGCGGAAGGGCCTGTCGGCAATGGCGGGGAGGCTCCGGAAGTCGGCGAGCCCCGAGAGGAAGAACGGCAGGTGCCGCACGAACCCGTCCTTCTCGAACGGCTTCTGGGCGAGGGAGGCCGAGCGCAGGACCGAGTGGAAGAGGCGGCGGTTGTTGACGACCTTGAAGATCGCCTTCTGGACGAACGGCTGCCCCTTGTCCTGCACCTGTCGCCGGCGCACCTCGACGATGAGCTCGGGGATGTCGATCTTCCCCGGGCAGACGCCGACGCAGTTGCCGCACTGGATGCAGAGCCCCTGGATCTCCTTCGAGCGCTCCATCGCCCCGGTCCAGGCCGTCAGGATGGTGCCGATGCCGCCCGTGTAGACGTCCCCGAAGACGTGCCCGCCGACGTGACGGTAGACGGGGCAGACGTTCAGGCAGGAGGCGCAGCGGATGCACTGCAGCGCCTCCTTGAAGACCGGGTCGGCCGCCATCTCGCTCCGCCGGTGGTCCATCAGGACGATGTGCAGCTCCTTCGGCGTCCCGTCGGTGTTCGGCGCGGCGCCGGTGATCATCGAGACGTAGCTCGTCATCAGCTGTCCGGTCGCGCTGCGGGGGAGGGCGGTGAGGATCGGGACGACGTCCGCGAAGGCGGGGACGAGCTTCTCGAGGCCGACGATCGCGACGTGGATCTTCGGCAGGGTCGTGACGAGGCGGGCGTTCCCCTCGTTCGTGACGAGTACGAGCGTCCCGGTCTCGGCGACGGCGATGTTGGCCCCCGAGATTCCCATGTCGGCCTCGAGGAACGCGGGGCGCAGCTCCTTCTTCGCCACCTTCACGAGGCGCGGGATGTCGTTCGCGAGCCGTTCGCCGACCTCCTTGCTGAAGATCTCGGCCACGTCCTCCTTCGTCAGGTGGATCGCCGGCATCACCATGTGCGAGGGGCGCTGGCCGGCCAGCTGGATGATCCACTCGCCGAGGTCGGTCTCCTTCACGTCGATCCCGGCTTCGGTGAGCGCCGCATTGAGGTGGACCTCCTCGGAGGCCATCGACTTGGACTTCGCGACCTTCTTCACGCCCTTCTCGCGGGCCAGGTCGACGATGTAGCTCCGGACCTCCTCGGGGCTCTTCAGGAGGACGACCTTCGCGCCGCGCGCCTCGGCCTCCTTCTTGAACCGGGCCACGAGCTCCGGGAAGCGTCCGGCGGCGTCTCCCTTCACCTCGGCGATGCGCGTCCTCACCGCCTCGAAGTCGACTCCCTGGTACGCCTTCGCGCGGCTGATCGGGTAGGCCTCGTAGAACCGGCCGAGGGCCCCGGCGAGGTTCGGGTTGCCGAGCGCCTCGCCGATCTCCTTGCGGAACGTCATCGTCATGGCATCACCTCCGGGTTCGCACCGTCACCGTCGTGGACGACGACCACGAGGCGCGACGGCCCGTGGACGCCGATCGTCAGGACCCGCTCGATGTCGGCCGTCCGGCTCGGCCCGGTGATGAAGGAGATGTAAGGAGCGCGGCCCGGATCGAGCTTCGGCACGACGTCGGCGAGCCCCGGGAGGATCCGGCTGGCGGGAAGGAGAGCGACGTGGATCTCCGGCAGCGTCGAGACGAGGCGGAGGACGGGGTCGGTGGCGTCCTGGACGACCGTACCCGTGTCGGCGAGCCCCCACTCCATCTCGCTGACGCCGACGCGGCTCTCGGTGGCCGCCTCCCGCGTGACGTCGAAGGTCAAGCCGGGGACACGCGAGGCGAGGGACGACGCGAGGGAGCGCGACACGAGCGGACCGGCCGCCCACACCGCCCTGAGGCCGGGCACGTCCGCAGCCCCTTCACGCCGGAGCAGCTCCTCGACGAATTGGACGGCCTCGGCAGCGCTGCCGACCCTGTGGACCTCCGCGCTCACGGCCTCGGCGCGTGTACGGAACGTGTCGAACATCGCGACCTCCCGGACCGGGATGTCATGCCCGGTGCCTGGCCCCCCAGTCTAGCTGGAACTAGGTAAAAGTATCTAGGAAATTCTTGGAGGATCGTCCGTCAGGCCGCCCCCGGGCCGGTGATGCCCTGCTAGCCTCCCCGCTGGCCTGCCCGATGAAGATCCGCCCGCTCCTCCTCGCTCTTCTGGTCCTCGTCGGACCGGCCGCAACCGCCCAGCCTGCGGTGGCGGATGCAGCCTCGGGTAAGAGGGTCCTCGTTCTCCACTCCTATTACAAGGGCTACAAGTGGACCGACGACGAGAACCGGGGGATCTCCGCGGCGCTCGAGCCGGCCCTCGGCGTCGAGAACGTCTTCGTCGAATACATGGATACGAAGCGCTTCTTCGAGGACCGCTACGTTTCCCAGCTCCCGGAGGCTTACCGGAGGAAGTACCTCGACCACCGGATCGACCTCATCGTGGCCACCGACGATCGCGCGATGGAGTTCCTCGTGGAGCATCGCGACGACGTCTTTCCAGGTACGCCCGTCGTCTTCTGCGGGGTGAACTATTTCCGGGAAGAGAAACTGAGGGGTCGGCCGCTCTTCACCGGCGTGAGCGAGGACGTCGACGTCGGAGCGAGCCTCGACACGGCCCTCGCGCTCCATCCCGGGACCAGCCGGATCTACATCGTGAACGAAGACACGGAAACGGGCCGGGCCGTGAGGGAACGGCTCGACGAGATCGGCCCGTCCTGGAAGGGCGTGCCGCTCGAGCCGCTCGACGGCCTGCCGATGGCGAAGATCCTCGCCCGGGTCCGGTCGCTTCCGCCCACGAGCCTCGTCTTCTTCACGTTCTTCTCCCGAGACGTGGAGGGAAGGGTCTTCGGGTACGACGAGAGCATCCGGCTCGTCTCCGAGGCCTCGACCGTCCCCGTGTACGGCGCCTGGGACTTCAACCTCGGGTTCGGGCTCGTGGGCGGCATGCTCGCGAGCGGCTTCGACCAGGGAGAGACGGCCGGGACGATCGCGCTGAAAGTCCTTCGCGGAGCGGACCCGGCGTCGATCCCGGTCGTGAGGAGCCTCCCGGGACGGTATCTCTTCGACCATGTCCAGCTCGTGAGGTGGGGCATCCCGTCCTCCCGTCTTCCGGCCGGGAGCACCGTGATCAACCTCCCCGAGTCGGCGTACTCCCGCTACCGGAACCTGATCCTCACGGGCGCCGGGGCGCTGATCCTTCTCGGCGTCCTGAACGCGGTCCTCGCGCTGAACATCAGCCGGCGGAAGCTGGCCGAGGCGGCGCTGCGGGAGCACCAGGAGCAGCTGGAGGAGACGATCCGAGTCCGCTCGGCGCAGCTCTCGACGGCCAACGAGGAGCTCCGGAGGGACATCCTCGAGCGGGAGAGGACGGAACGGGCGCTTCGGGCCGCGGAAATGAATCTGAGGAGCATCTTCGAGAACGCGGCGGAAGGGATCTACCAGTCGACTCCGTCCGGGCGGTTCGTGACCGTGAACCCGGCCCTCGCCGCGATGGCCGGCTACGCATCGCCGACCGACATGGTCGAGGCCATCGCCGACATCCGGAAGGACTTCTACGTCCAGCCCGGCAGCCGGGCCAGGTTCGAGGAGTCGCTCGCGTCCGCGGAAGAGGTGCGAGGCTTCGAGTCGCTCGTCAGGAGGAAGGACGGCGGACTCATCTGGGTCCTCGAGAACGCGCGGGCGATCCGGAACGAGAAGGGCCGCGTCGACCACTACGAGGGAATCGTCCAGGACGTCAGCGAGCGCCGCCGCATGGCGGAGAAGCTGGACCGGACGCGCCAGAAGCTGCGCGGGCTGGCGGGCGAGCTGACACAGGTCGAAGAGCGGGAGCGCCGGACGATCGCCGCGCACCTTCACGACCAGCTCGGAGCCGTCCTCTCGATGGCGAAAGTGAAGCTCGCCTCCCTCCGCCAGGGGGCCGAGGGGACCCCCTTCGCCCCGGCCCTCGAGGAGGTCCACTCTCTCGTCGGGGACGCCGTCCAGGAGACGCGCTCGCTCACGTGGGAGCTGAGCCCGCCCATCCTCTATCAGCTCGGCCTGGAGGCCGCCCTGGAGTGGCTCGGCGAGAGCGTCGAGCAGCGGCACGGCGTCGCCTTCCGGCTGACGAAAGAGGGAACGCAGCGCGACCTCGGCGAGGAACGCCGGTTCCTCGTCTTCTCGGCGGTCCGCGAGCTCCTGCTCAACGTCGTCAAGCACGCCGGCGCCAGCGGCGTCTCCCTGCACCTCCGCTGGCTCGAGGGCGTCGTCGAGGCGACCCTCGAGGACGATGGAGAGGGCTTCGACGTCCCGGCTGCGGCGGCCCTTCCCGACGCCCGCCGGAGCTTCGGCCTCTTCAGCATCCAGGAGCGGTTCGACGACCTCGGCGGGAGCGTCTCCATCCGTTCGGCCCCCGGAGAAGGAACGTCCGTAACCCTCGTGCTACCTTATGCGGCGGAGGCCAGCGGGCAGGGCGAATGAGCACGACCATCCTCCTGGTGGACGACCACCGGATCGTCCGCGAGGGGCTCCGGACCCTCCTCGGCCAGCAGCCGGACCTCGAGGTCGTCGGAGAGGCCGCCGACGGGCGCGACGCCGTCACGCAGGCGCGTCTCCTCCGGCCCGACGTCATCGTGATGGACATCGCCATGCCGGAGCTGAACGGCGTCGAGGCGACCCGGCTCATCCTCGCGGAGCTCCCGCAAGTGCGCATCGTGGCGCTCTCCATGTACGCCGATCGGCGTTTCGTCGCGGAGATCCTGCGGGCCGGCGCCCTCGGATACGTTCTGAAGGACGGGGCGTTCGAGGAGCTGGCGCTGGCGATCCGGACGATCACGGAGGGGAAGACCTACCTCAGCCCGTCGATCGCCGGGCTCGTCGTCGAGGAGCTCATGCAGCGAACGTCCGCCCCGGGCTCCCCGTCGCTCGGCGGCCTGACCCCTCGCGAGAGACAGGTCCTGAAGCTCCTGGCGGACGGGATGCGGCCGCGGGAGATCGCGCTGGAACTGTCCATCAGCGTGAAGACGGTCGAGGTCCACAAGCAGAACCTCATGAACAAGCTGGAGATCCACACGGCGGCCGAGCTGACCCGTTTCGCCATCAGGGAAGGCCTTTCCGCTCCCTGAAGGGTCGGGAGTCTCCGGAAGCGGATCGGGACTGTCCTGTCTCCCGTTGAGGCGTATCCAGTGGACACCCCGGCCCTGTCTCTAAGTAGAAAGACGGGTGAATTGATGCACTTTCATCATTGCACCTAGGTATCATGGTCCCCATCCTTAGGCCCATCTGGTTGGGAAGAGGAGGGGACAATGCTGACCTGGACCCAGATCTACACCCCGGTAGCAGGCAACCTGCTGCTCTCGGCCCTCGTGGCGGCACTTCCGGTGGTCGTGCTGCTGGGCCTGCTCGCGTTCTTCCACGTGAAGGCGCACAAGGCCGCGCTCCTGGGACTCGCGACCTCCCTCGGAGTCGCCATCTTCGTATACGGGATGCCGACGAAGCTCGCGCTGACCTCGGCCGTGTACGGGGCGGCCTACGGCCTCTTCCCGATCGGCTGGATCGTTCTCTGCGCGATCTTCGTCTACGACCTCACCGTGAAGTCGGGTGACTTCGAGGTCGTCAAGCACACCGTCGCGGGTCTCGCGGACGACCGCCGGATCCAGGCGCTGCTGATCGCGTTCTCCTTCGGCGCGTTCATCGAGGGCGCTGCGGGCTTCGGGACCCCGGTCGCGATCTCCGCGGCGATGCTCATCGGCCTCGGCTTCCGGCCCCTTCTCGCGGCCGGGATCGCCCTGATCGGAAACACCGCCCCGGTCGCCTACGGCGCGCTCGGCACGCCCATCGTCGTCCTGGCGTCCGTCACCGGCCTCGACGTCCAGGCTCTCTCGGCCATGACCGGCCGGCAGCTCCCCTTCTTCTCTCTCCTCGTCCCCTTCTGGCTCGTCTGGGCGATGGCCGGCCGCAAGGCGATGTGGGAGGTCTGGCCCGCCTGCCTGACCTCGGGCCTCAGCTTCGCCGTCACGCAGTTCCTCGTCAGCAACTACCACGGTCCCTGGGTCGTCGACATCGCCGGCGCCATCGTGTCGATGGGGGCGACGGTCCTCCTCCTGAAGTTCTGGCAGCCGAAGAAGACCTGGAGCTTCGAGCACGAGAACAAGGCGGAACGGGCCAGCGAGGCTGCGAACCGGCCGATCCACACTCCGAAGCGGGCTCTCATGGCGTGGATGCCCTGGATCCTCCTCTCGGTCTTCGTCTTCGCGTGGGGTCTCCCGCAGGTGAAGGACGTCCTCAACGGGGGCAAGAAAGACTCCCCGAACGTCCTCAAGGGTGTCTCGATGCTGAAGTGGGAGGCCCCCGGCCTCCACAAGGCGGTCATCAAGGCCCCGCCGGTCGTGAAGGCCGAGAAGCCGGAAGAGGCGGTCTTCACGTTCAACTGGCTCTCGGCCACCGGGACGAGCCTCCTTCTCTCCGGCATCGTGAGCGGCCTGCTCATCGGCTTCTCGTTCAAGGAGATCGCCAAGGTCTTCTGGGGGACGCTGATGCGCGTGAGGATCTCGCTCCTCACCATCGGGGCCATGCTGGCGCTGGGCTTCTCGACGCGCTATGCGGGACTCGACGCCACGATGGGGCTCGCGTTCGCCTCGACCGGCGTCCTCTTCCCCTTCTTCTCCCCGCTCCTCGGCTGGCTCGGCGTCGCGCTGACGGGGAGCGACACCTCCTCGAACGTCCTCTTCGGCGGGCTGCAGATGATCAGCGCCGAGAAGCTCGGCATCAACCCGATCCTCGCGGCCGCGGCGAACAGCAGCGGCGGCGTCATGGGCAAGATGATCGACGCGCAGAGCATCGTCGTCGCCAGCGTCGCGACGAACCAGCAGGGGCAGGAGGGCGTCATCCTCCGCTACGTCTTCTGGCACTCGATCGTCCTGGCGTGCCTCGTCGGCGTCCTCGTCTTCCTGCAGGCCTACGTCTTCCCCTGGATGATCCCGACCGTCGAAGCGGTCGCAAAGTGAGGAGAGAAATGAAGATCACCCGCCTCCTGGGCCGTGCCCTGGCGACCGCCGCCGCCGTCCTTCTCCTCGCCCCGGCGCCGGCCGACGCCCAGGCCCTCATCAAGGTCAACGACAACGTGAACTTCAAGTTCGGCTTCCAGTTCCAGGGCTGGGCCGACTGGAGCCAGAGCGCCGCGGACGGCGGGTACGCGCAGAACCTCTTCGTGCGGCGCGCCCGGCTCCTCATGGGCGGCCAGGTCGCCAAGGACGTCACGTTCTTCTTCCAGACCGACAGCGGCAACCTCGGCAAGGTGACGAACGGCGTGAAGGCGACGAACACCGGGTTCATCATCCAGGACGCCTGGGTGTCGTGGAAGATCGACGACGCGTTCATCCTCGACGCGGGACTCTTCCTCGTGCCGCTCAGCCGGAACATCCTCCAGTCGACGCTCAGCTTCTACACGCTCGACATCAGCCCCACGTCCACCGTCATGGCCGGCCCGACGCAGACGGTCGGCCTGCGCGACACCGGCGTCCAGGCGAAGGGGTACCTCGTGGACGGCGGCCGCCTGGAGTACCGCGCGGCCGTGATGCAGGGCGTGCGCGACGCCGCCTCGCGGAACTCGCTGCGGACGGCGGGCTACCTCCAGTACAACTTCTTCGAGAAGGAGAAGGGGTACGTCTTCGCCGGCACGAACCTCGGGAAGAAGAAGATCCTCAACGTCAACGGCGGGTTCGACGTCCAGAAGGACTACAAGGCCTACAGCGGCGACGTCTTCGCTTCCATCCCGGTCGCCAAGGGCGACGAGATCGGCGGCCAGGTGCAGTGGATCCACTACGACGGCGGCGACTTCATCAAGACGATCCCGAAGCAGGACGACCTCCTCGTCGAAGCCGCCTACTACCTCTCCAAGGTCAAGGTCCAGCCTTTCCTCAAGTACGAGAGCCAGAAATTCGCGTACGACGTCGACAAGGCGAAGGACCAGGAAAGGTTCGGCGGAGGGCTGAGCTACTACGTTTCCGGCCAGAACTTCAAGATCACGGCGCAGTACCTCCGGGTCGATCCGAAGAGCTCGGCCCTGAAGTCGACGAACCAGTTCACGGTCCAGATGCAGGCGTTCTACTTCTGAACCCGGTCCCGGGCGGCGCCGGGGAGGAGAATCCTCCCGGCGCCGCACTTCCCGAAGAGCCTGCGCAGGAGGGCCTCTCATGACGACCGCCACGGAAGTCCTCGAAGGCCTGCCGGCCGCAGCCGCGTTTCACGAGGGAGGCCTCCGGTCCGCCCTGGAACGCATCGCGGGCCCGGGCCGGGTCCTCGACAGGCCGATCGACCGGATCGCGTTCGCCTCCGACGCGAGCTTCTACCGGCTGATCCCGAAGGCCGTCGTTCTGACGGAGTCCGTGGACGAGGTCGCCGCGCTCTTCCGCCTCGCCCGCGAGACGAAGATCCCGATGACGCTCCGCGCGGCGGGAACCTCGCTCTCGGGGCAGGCCGTCACGGACGGCCTCCTCGTCGAGGTCGCCCGCCACTGGCGGACCGTGAAGGTCGAGGACGGCGGGAAGAGGTTCCGGGCGCAGCCCGGCGTCATCGGCGCCTCCGTGAACAACGCGCTCAGGCCCTACCGCGTGAAGATGGGGCCCGATCCGGCCTCCATCAATACCTGCACGATGGGCGGCATCCTCTCGAACAACTCCAGCGGCATGTGCTGCGGCGTGACCCAGAACGCCTACCACACGCTGGAGTCGCTCTCGTTCCTCCTCCCTTCGGGGACGCGGATCGACACCGCGGCGCCGGGGGCCGACGCGCAGTTCCGCGAGGCCGAGCCGGCGCTCTGGCAGGGGCTCGTCGACCTGAAGGCGAAGCTCGAGGCCGACCCTGCGCTCGTGGCACGCATCCGGTCGAAGTACCGGATGAAGAACACGACCGGGTACTCGCTGAACGCCTTTCTCGACTTCGAGAAGCCGGTCGAGATCTTCCGCAACCTCCTCGTCGGGGCGGAGGGGACGCTCGCCTTCATTTCCGAGGCGGTCCTCTCCACCGTGCCGGACCTCCCCGTCAAGTACACCGGTCTCCTCCTCTTCCCGACGATGCATGCCGCCTGCGCGGCGATCGTCCCGCTGCGCGACTCCGGCGCGAAGGCCCTGGAGCTCCTCGACCGGGCCTCGCTGAGATCGGTCGAGACCCAGCCCGGGGTACCGGCCTCGATTCGCACCGTGCCCGAAGGAACCGCCGCCCTCCTCGTCGAGTACCAGGCGGCGGAGGAGTCCGAGCGGAAGGGCCTCGAGGACGTCGCCGCCGCGGTCGTCGCGACGTTCGCCCTTCTCGAGCCGGCCCGCTTCACGCACGACCCTGTGGAGCAGGCGCTCCTCTGGAAGGTCAGGCAGGGGACGTTCCCGTCGGTCGGCGCGGCCCGCAAGAGCGGCACGACGGTCCTCATCGAGGACGTCGCCTTCCCGATCGAGCACCTCGCCGACGCCGCCGTCGACCTGACGAAGCTCTTCGGCAAGCACGGCTACCCGGAGGCGATCATCTTCGGCCACGCCAAGGACGGGAACCTCCACTTCGTCATCACGCAGTCGTTCAACGACCAGGCGGCGCTCGACCAGTACGCGCGCTTCATCGAGGACGTCGTCGAGCTCGTCGTGAAGAAGTACGACGGCGCGCTGAAGGCCGAGCACGGCACGGGCCGGAACATGGCCCCGTTCGTCGAGACGGAGTGGGGGCCCGAGGCCTACGCCGTGATGAAGCGGGTGAAGGAGCTCTGCGACCCCGAGGGGATCCTCAACCCCGGCGTCATCCTGAACCCCGACCCGAGGGCCCACCTGAAGGACGTCAAGCCGATGCCGACCGTCGAGGAAGAGGTCGACAAGTGCATCGAGTGCGGCTACTGCGAGCCGAAGTGCCCGAGCCGCGAGCTGACCCTCACCCCGCGCCAGAGGATCGTCCTGAGGCGTGAGATGACGCGCCTCGAGACGACCGGCGGGAACGCACCCCTTCTCGCGGCCCTCGAGGCCGACTTCCCGTACGCGGCGGTCGACACCTGCGCCGTGGACGGCCTCTGCGCGACGGCGTGTCCCGTCTCCATCGACACCGGCCAGCTGACGAAGAGGCTCCGGAAGGCGCGCCACTCCGAGCGGGCGAAGAAGGTCGCCCTCGGTCTGGCCCGTCGCTTCGCGACGATCGAGCCGGCGATGAGGATGGGCCTCAGGGCCGGGCACGCCGTCAGTTCGATCTTCGGGGCGGGGGCGATGGCCGGCGTCACCCGGGCGATCCGCGCCGTCGTCGGGCAGCCCTTCCCGCAGTGGAGCGCCGAGATGCCGCACGCGGCGAAGGCCGCGCGACCCGCGACCGCAAGGGACGGGGCGGCTGCCGTCTATTTCCCTGCGTGCATCTCCCGGACGATGGGGGCCCTGCCGGGTGAGCCGGGCGAGACGTCGCTCATGGAGGCGTTCGTCACGGTCGCGAAGCGGGCCGGCTCACCGGTCTGGATCCCCGAAGACGTCGAAGGCACCTGCTGCGGCGTCCCCTTCTCCTCGAAGGGGTACACCGACGCGAACGCCTTCACCGTGAACCGCGCCATCGAGCGTTTCTGGGCCTGGTCGGACGGCGGGAAGCTCCCGGTCGTCGTCGACACGAGCCCCTGCACCTACGGCGTCAAGACGTGCCGGTCGCAGCTGACGCCCGAGAACCAGACGCGGTTCGACCGGCTGACGATCCTGGACGGCGTCGCGTTCACGCACGACACGCTTCTTCCCCGACTCGCGGCGAAGCTCAGGTCCGGCCCGGTCGCGCTGCACCCGGTCTGCTCGGTGACGAAGATGAACCTCGGCGGCAAGCTCGAGGGGATCGCCCGCTTCTGCAGCGACGACGTGACCGTTCCGGCGTCGGCGGGCTGCTGCGCCTTCGCGGGGGACCGAGGGTTCCTCCACCCCGAGCTGACCGCCTCGGCGACGAAGCACGAGGCGGCCGAGGTGAAGGCGAAGGGATGCCAGGAGCACCTCTCGAGCAGCCGGACCTGCGAGATCGGGATGACGCGCGCGACCGGGGAGATATACCGGTCGTACATGTTCCTGCTCGAGAGGGTGACGCGGGGCTGAGGTCCGTCCCTCAGAGCCGGACGGTCGTCTCCTCGTAGAACCCGTCGAGCTGCGAGCGGTACTTCTGCTCGACGGTCTTTCTCTTGAGCTTCATCGAAGGGGTCAGGTCTCCCGACTCGAGCGTCAGGTCGGCCGGCAGGATGGTCCACTTCTTCACCTGTTCCCAGGTGGCGACGTCCTTGTTGACCTCGTCGATGAAGGGCGCGATGAGGTCACGGACCTCCTTCGAGGCCACGACTTCCGGATAGCTCTTCCCCTCGAGCCCGTGGGTGGTCGCCCACTTCGTGATCGCCTCCGGATCCAGGGCGACGAGCATCGAGACGAAATTCCGGTTGTCGCCGTGGGCGAGCGAGTGGCTGACGTAGGGGCAGGCGACCGTGAGCCTCTTCTCGAGCATCTGCGGGGCGACGTATTTCCCGCCGGAAGTCTTGATGAGGTCCTTCTTGCGGTCCGTGATCTTCACGAAGCCGTCCTCGACGTGCCCGATGTCGCCGCTGTGGAGCCAGCCGTCCGCGTCGAGCGTCTCGGCCGTCTGATCGGGGAGGTTGTGGTAGCCGCGCATCACGCCGCGACCCTGGATGAGGATCTCGCCATCCTCGGCGATCCGGATGCGCGTCCCGGGCAGCGGCGCCCCGACCGTCCCGAAGCGGAGCTTCCCGAGCGTGTTCACGCAGGTGGCGGCGCTCGTCTCCGTGAGGCCGTAGCCCTCGAGAACGACGATCCCCGCCGCGTGGAAGAACTCGCCGAGCGGCCTGGCGAGCGGGGCGCTCCCGGAAACGAAGCAGCGGAGGCGGCCTCCGAAGAGCGTGTGGAGTTTCGAGAAGACGAGCGCGTGGGCGACCTTGTGCTTCAGGGCGAGGAGACCCGAGGGCTCCTGGCCGGCCAGGCGGAGCTTCGAGACCTCGCGGCCGACGCCGAAGGCCCAGGAGAAGATGGCCCACTTGGCGCCGCCGGCGTCCTTGGCCCCGGTCGTGACCTTGTTGTAGATCTTCTCGAAGATGCGAGGCACGGCGGCGACGAACGTCGGCTTCACCTGGCCCAGGTTCTCGACGATCTTCTCGACCCGGCCGTCGACCGCGGTGGAGAAGCCGATCCGGAGCTGGGCCGCCTCGAGGACCTTGCCGAAGGAGTGGGCGAGCGGGAGCCAGAAGTACTGCCGGTCGTCCTCGTTGAGGAGCTTCAGCTCGTCGATCGCCTCCGCCTCGTAGAGCCAGCAATCGTGCGTCAGCTCCACCCCCTTGGGGCGACCCGTCGTCCCGGAGGTGTAGATGAGCGTCGCGAGGGCGTCGGTCCTCACGGCGTCGACGGTCGCCTCGTAACGTCCCGGGTTGGCGGCGTCCCAGGCCCGGCCCTTCGCCATCAGCTGGTCCATCGTCAGGACGTACCCGTCGTCCGTTCCGGCGCCCTCGAAGACGACGATCGCCTTGACGTCGGGGACCTCGGAGCGCTTGGCGGCGATCCGGTCGGCCTGCTCGCGGCTCTCGGCGAGGAGGATGCGCGTTCCCGAGTCCTGGAGGATGAAGAGGCAGTCGGGGGTCGTGCTCGACGGGTAGATCGTCGTCGTCGCGCCGCCCGCGGCGAGGATCCCGAGGTCCGCGAGGATCCAGTCGATCCGCGTCGCGGAGAGGATGGACGCGCGTTCCTCGTCCCCGAGCCCGAGCGCGCGGAGGCCGCAGGCGATCGCCTTCACCTTCTCGCCGACCTGGCGCCAGCTCAAGGTGGTCCACCCGTTTCCCTCCGGGAACAGGAACGCGTCGCGATCGGGCGTCTTCGCCACGCGCTGCAGGAACATCTGGGGGACGGATCGGAACGTCTCGGCCACGGCGCTCCTCCTCTCAGCCTGTCTCGGAAGTGGAAGTTCTACCACGTCCCTCGCGGAATGGCGGCACCTGCGCTCACGCGGCTTCGAAATGAGACCCGCTCCCGGATCGTCCGGCCTCGGCCGGGCCGAGCCGTAGACTGCGCGCGCCATGCGCCTCCTTCTCCGCTACTTCTTCCGCGGGCTCCTCGTCTTCGTGCCAACCGTCCTGACGATCGCCATCGTCGTGTTCGTCTTCAGGACGATCGACTCCGTCGTGGGGCTCCCGATCCCGGGTGCCGGTTTCCTCGCGACGATCGTTCTCATCGTCGTGATCGGAGCCCTCGCCTCGAACTTCATCACGAGGCGCCTGATCGAGCTCGTGGAGGGCGTCTTCCGCCGGCTCCCGTTCGTGAAGATCCTCTACTCGGCGATCCGCGACGTGACCGACGCGTTCGTCGGAGACCGGAAGGGCTTCGACCGGCCGGTGACGGTCGTCGTGAACGAGGCCGCGGACATCCGGGCAGTCGGGTTCCTCACACGCGACGCGCTTCCCGAGATCGGCCTTCCGGACCACGTCTCGGTCTACCTCCCACAGTCCTACAACTTCGCCGGGCAGATGCTCGTCGTCCCGCGGCGTCTCGTGTCGCCGCTCGGGGCGCCGGGCGCCGATGCGATGGCGTTCATCGTCTCGGGGGGCGCGGCCGAGATCCGGGCGGCGCGTCGACCGACGGACGGACCAGAGACGGTCGCGAACGTCCTGGCGGCGAGAACCCTCCGATTCCCGTAGCGTCTCGTGCCTCGCACGACGACGAAACGGCCGCCCGGGTCGGGCGGCCGTTTCGGGATCGTCGTGCTGCCGGGGGAGCTACTTCGACGCGATCGTGAACTTGACGGTGGTCGTGAGCTCCTTGCCGAGGAAGAGCTCGACGCGGTAGTTCCCTGGCGCCCACTGCGGGTTCGGCTTCGAGTACGAGTAGGGGATCCAGGTGGCGCCACCGGGGAACTTCATCGTGGTCTCGGCGAACTTCGTGTTCGCGTCGACGCCTTCGCATTTCTCGGCGATCCAGACCGCCTTCACCGGCGTGTCCTTCGGGGCGTCGGCCACCATCGCGAAGATGTAGATCTTCGCCTGGGTGGGGGGGAAGGTGGTGCGTTCGGCCATCGTCTCCCGGCTGTCGGAGGCGATCGCGGTGTCGATGCGTCCCTTCTCCTGCGCGACGAGGGCCGGCGCCAGCGCAATCGAGACGAGGGCGACGAGAAGGATCCGGGTCGGAACTCTCACTTCGGTCTCCTTTCGGTTCGTGCTTTCGAAAACGGGCCGGACGCCGGCTTCCCCTGCCTTCCAGCGGCGTTCTCTCTTCGCTGGTGCCTCCGACGCCCCGACGGTCTCCTCCCGCCCGCCCGCGGTCCTCGCGCCGCCGGGCACCCGAGGGGAATTTGGAACCGGATCCGGCGCGATGTCAACGGGATACAGGGTCTCGTGACTCCTTCGACGGGAATGATCCGTTCGCATCATTGCGCGGCTCGGCGGTCCTCGCCTAGCCTCCCTTTCGGCGCCGGGCCGCTTCCGCGGACCGCGCTCGCGAGGGGCCGCCGGGATCGAGAAGGGGACCCCCGCACCTGAGGAGGCCGTCATGGCGATGATGATCACCGAGAACTGTATCAGCTGCGGTACCTGCGAACCCGAGTGCCCCAACCAGGCGATCAGCCCGGGGGACATGATTTACGTCATCGACCCCGCGAAGTGCACCGAGTGCTCCGGCGTCTACGATGCGCCGAAGTGCGTCGAGGTCTGCCCGACCGAGGGTTCGATCGTCCCCGCGACCGCCTGAGGACCTCAGACACGATCGGAACGGGCCGGGCGCTGGAGACCGACAAGGTCCGCCGCCCGGTCGATCTCGTTCCGGGAGGGCGATATCGCGACATGATCTCGGAGCAGTCCGGGCACGAGCCGATGCCGCATGGTGTCCCCTTTTCCGGATGGCAGGGAACTTGAAAGAAGCGAGCTGTGAAAGGGGCCTTACGCCCCGACCAGAAGGAGCCAGAGACATGAAGAAGACCACCGCCGCCGTTCTCGTCGCGGTTCTCGCGATCGTCCTCGCCTCCACGGGCATCGCCACGATGGACATGCAGAAGGACCTCAACGGCAAGTACCCCACGGCGAAGGCCAAGTGCGCGAGCTGCCACGTCAAGGCGATGGCCAAGAAGGGCGACGCCGAGATCAACGCTTTCGGCAAGGACATGATGGCGAAGGCCCTCGTCGACCCGAAGGCCGAGAAGAAGACCTTCGACTTCGCGAAGATCGAGACCCTCGACAGCGACGCCGACGGCAAGAGCAACCTCGACGAGCTCAAGGCCGGTACGAACCCCGGCGCCAAGTAAGACCCTCCGCGCCGAGCGCGAAACGAGGCCGGGCTCCTGCGGGAGCCCGGCCTTTTCGCTACACGGAGACTCGGTGCGAGGCCAGACGTGCGAGCTGGCGGTCGTGGAGGCGCGAGAGCAGCGCCTGGGCCAGGAGAGCGCCGCAGAGGGCGAGGAACATGTCCCACTGCGTGTCCCAGATGTCGCCCTGGGTGCCCAGGAAAGCCGTGGCCGCCTCACCCGTGACGAGCGCCGTGGCCCATTCGAGGAGCTCGTAGAGCGCGCTGAAGGCGAGGCAGACCGAGGTCGTCAGGGTGAGGAGCCAGCCGCCCCGCCCGATCGGCGTCCTCCGAAGGAGGATTTCCCGGGCGAGGATCGCCGGAACGAAGCCCTGTGCCAGGTGACCGATGCGGTCGTAGTGGTTCCGGGCGAAGCCGAATACGTCCTTCGCCCATTCGCCGAGCGGCACCTCGGCGTAGGTGTAGTGCGCACCGAGCATCAGGACGAGGGCGTGGAAGAGGAGGAGGCGCTGCAGGAGCGGCGTCAGGGGGAACCGGTGCGCCGTGGCGACGAGCACGGGAAGGCCGATCAGGATCGGAGCCACTTCGAGGAGCCAGGTGAAGCGGTCCTTCGGACCGATGCCCGAGACGACGAGCGCGATGAGGGCAAGGACGAGGAGCACGAGCGGCTCCCGCCGCGGGGGCGGTCCGGACGGTATCGATGTCATCGTCCCGCGATTACACCAGACGGTGGCCGCCGCTGGCCATCAGGCGGCCTTCAGCCGCTCCAGCTCCCGTTTCGCCCCGGTGTGCCCGGGCTGCACCTTCAGCGCCTCGCGATACTCGGCGATCGCGGCCGGCGTCCGGCCGAGCTTCTCGAGGAGGAGCCCTTTCCGCCACCGGGCGTCGCCATGGGTCGGTCCGTCCCTGGGGGGGGCGAGGGAGAGGAAGCGATCGAAGAGGGTGAGGCCCTTCTCCATCTCCTCTCCCGAGAGGAGCGAGAGGCGTCCCAGCTGGTAGAGCGCGAAAGCGTCGTTCGGGTCGGCGGCAACCCGCCTGTCGAAGATGGCGCGAGCCTCGGGCCACCTCTTCTGCCGCGCGAAGAAGCTGGCGAGGGCGATCGGCCCCTGGACGCCGAACTGATCGGCTTCCATCGCCTTGCGGTAGGCGGCCTCGGCCTCCTTCGGCTTCTTCTCGTGGTCGGCCACCATGCCGCGAGCCACGTACCCGCGCATCGCGTCGAGCTCGCCGAGCCTGGCGGCCTGCACCTTGGCCTTCTCGACGCTTCCGCCCGCGATCCCCGGCGCCATGAGGTAGTACCGTAGAAGCTCGAAGCGCGCTTCTGCATTGCCGGGGGCCACCTCTATGGCCCTTTCCCACGCCTCGTGGCACTTCTTCGCCCACGACATCTTCGTGAAGACCGAGGCCGTCAGCGCCCTCTGCCCATACGCCCGGCCGGCCCACAGGAGGACGTCGGGGTCCTTCGGGAAGGTCTTCAGCGCCGCGTCCGCGGCCGCCGTCGCGGCCTCCGGGTCCCGCTTCTCGAGCGCCGCCTGTATGGGGGCCGAGGGAAGGACGGCTCCGGCGGCGGGCGCGACGAGAGTCGTGACGAAGGCAAGGGAAGCGAGGCGTGCGAGGAGGGCGGAGGAGCGACGAATCGTCATCGGCAGGCTGAGCACTCCGGGCAGTACGCACGCCGCGGGCCAGGGGTTTCCACGTGCCGCGTCGTCGTCGTCGGGCATCATCCCCGGATGGCCGAGCAGATCGACGCTTCCGTTGCCGAGGACGTCCGCCTTCCCGACAACGCCTTCCGCGAGCTCGCGCCTGGCGAGACGTACGGCCCGGTCGTCCCGTCCGCTGCGTCCGTCCCCGAGGTGACCGCCCGGTCGATCGTGCAGGGGATTCTCTGGTCGATCGTCTTCTCGGCCGCGGCGACGTACATCGCGCTGAAGCTCGGGCAGGGAATCGAGTCGGCGATCCCGATCTCGATCCTGGCGGTCGGCGCCTCGGCGCTCTTCGCGAAAGTCCTCGCCGCGCGCGGCTCGACGCTCCTCGAGAACGTCAACGTCCTCGCCATCGGCGCCACCTCGGGGATCGTCGCCGGGGGTTCCGTCTTCACGATGCCGGCGATCTACATTCTCGGCCTCGAGGGGCGCTCGTCGTTCTGGCAGATCTTCCTCGTCCCCCTGCTCGGCGCCGTCCTCGGCGTCTTCTTCCTCGCTCCGTTCCGCCGCTACTTCGTCCGCGACCTCCACGGCAGGCTCCCGTTTCCGGAAGCGCGCGCGACGACGGAGATCCTCGTCGCCGGAAAGCGCGGCGGGCAGAGTGCGATCGTCCTCTCCTGGTCGGCGGCGCTCGCGGCGGCGTTCGACTTCGCGGGGCCGTCGATGAAGGCCTGGGCCGAGAACTTCTCGACCGCCGCGATTCCCGCCCTCGCCGGTTTCACGGACCGCTTCAAGGCGGTCTTCACGATGAACACGTCGGCGGCGGTTTTCGGCCTCGGATACATCATGGGACTCGACTATGCGGCCATCATCATGGCCGGTTCGATGGTCTCGTTCCTGGCCCTCGTCCCTCTCTTCGCCTGGCTCTCCCGGTTCGTCCCGGGGGCGATCTCCGCCGGCGCAGCGCCGCTGGCCTCGATGGGGGCGGAGGACATCTTCTTCGAGTACGTCCGGCCCATCGGCATCGGCGGCATCTTCTGCGCCGGGCTGCTCTCGATCCTGAAGATGTCGCCGGTCATCGTCCAGGCGACGCGCCAGGCCTTCGGCGAGATCGCGCGTCTCGTCCGGGGCGGGGGCCAGGCGGCCCAGGAGGAACGGACCGACCGGGCGCTCCCGATGTGGGTCGTCCTCCTCGGGATCCTCGGCACGGGGCTGGCGATCCTCCTCTACTTCCGCCTCTGGGTTCTCGCCGGCACGCCGGGCGCCACGCGGCTCGCCCTCGTCTCGACCGGGCTGACGCTGCTCGTCGCGTTCCTCTTCGCGGCGGTCTCGGCCTGGGCGATCGCGATGATCTCGATCACTCCGATTTCCGGGATGACGCTGACGACCCTCATCGTCACGGCGGTCGTCCTCTCGAGCCTCGGCCTGCGCGGCGAGGACGGAATGCTCCAGACGCTCCTCATCGGCGGCGTCGTCTGCACGGCGCTCTCGATGAGCGGCTCTCTCGTCACGCAGTACAAGATCGGCTACTGGCTCGGCGCGACGCCCCGGAAGATCGAGATCTGGAATCTCCTCGGTTCCGTCGTGGCCTCCGCCGCGACGACCGCCGTGATACTCCTCATGGCGAAGGTCTACGGGTTCTCCCCCTCACCCCTCCACGCGAATCCGCTCCCCGCACCGCAGCCGAACGCGATGGCGGCCGTCCTCCAGGGCGTCATGGGCGACTCGGGCGCACCCTGGTTCCTCTATGGGGTGGGGGCGGTTTTCGCCGTGGCGGCCGAGATGTGCGGGATCTCGGGCCTCGCGTTCGCGCTCGGGATGTACCTTCCGATGGAGCTGAACTCGCCCCTCGTCTTCGGCGCTCTCGTCGCGTGGCTCGTGAAGCGCTCGTCAACCGACGAGCCGCTCGCGAAGGCGCGGCACGAGAAGGGCACGCTCATCGCCTCCGGCTTCATTGCGGGGGGCGCCCTCGTCGGCGTGCTGGCCGCGCTCCTGAAGTTCGCCGAGGACTCGACGGGCAGGACGATCGTTCCCGACCTGACCGCCGTGCCGGGAATCGGCGCGTGGCTCTCGGCCTGGGGAAACTGGCTCGGGCTCGCCGTCTTCCTCGCGCTCGGGGCGTTCGTCTACTTCAGCTCGAGGCGGGAGACCGTGGAGGCCTGAGCGCCCGCGAGGAGATTCAGAGGTCGGGGTTACCCCTCCGCACGATCCGTATCGCCGTTCCATCGCGGACGTAGGTCCAGCCGTTTCCAGCGAGGACGAGGTCGAGCGCCTGGTCCCACGGGACGTCGCGGAGCGTGGCCGTGACGGTGCCCGCCAGGCCAGGGGGAGCGACGACGGAGAGGCCGCGGCCGGCCGTGAGCGACCGAACGACCCCGCCGAGGTCGGCGTCCTTGACGTCGAGGCTCACCGTCGCGCCCGAGAACCGGGCCACCCCTTCCGGCGGAGCCTCGAGCGGTCGCGGCGCGACCTTCGGGGCCGTGCGGGCGTCTCCCCAGAAGAACGTCCAGGCCTCGGCGAGGCGCGCCCGCCACGAGCCCCAGCTGTGCCCTTCCGGGACCTCTCGGTACTGGACCGGCTGCCGGCGCGCGAGAACGGCGCGGAGCCGGCGGCTTCTCGCGACGAGGTCGGCGCCGTGCAGGTTCGACTCGAACGTCCCGACGTCCAGGTGGAAGCGGGCGGCGCCGGCAGGCAGGCGCGCGAGGTCCGCGAGGAGGGCTTCGAAGTTCGCGTCGACGGCGTTGCCCGTCGATTGCGCCCCGCAGCGGCCGAAGACACCGGGGTACCGCGCCGTGACCGAGAGGGCGGCGAAGGCGCCGAGGGAGACCCCCATCACGCCTCGGCCGGCCGCGTCCTTTCGAACGCGCCAGCGCGCTTCCACGGCCGGGACGAGCTCCGTCACGAGGAACCGCTCGAACGCTTCGTCCCGCTCGTAATCCGTGCGCCGGTCGACGGGAGGGACGAGGACGATGAGGAGCGGCGGGAGCTTTCCCGAGGCCATCAGGTTCCCGGCGACGGCGGGGGCCTTGCCGAACTCGCGGTAGTCGAGGCCGTCGAGGAGGTAGAGCGCAGAGACCGGCTCCTTCTCGGCGGGGAGGTTGCCGTGGTGCCAGACGACGACACGGCGCGGACCTCCCATGGACCGGCTCTCGACCGTCAGCTCCTCGTACGCACCCCGGGCGGTTTCCGGCGCCGGCTCGACCTCCTTCGGCGGGGCATACGCGGGCGTCCTCAGCTCCGAGTTCGGGCCGTAGCCTCCGCTCATCGTCCGCGGGTTCCACGGGTCCAGCGTCCACTCGGTACCCTCGACGACGAGCTTGTAGTCCAGCCGGGACCCGTCGGGGAACTCGAGCTCGAGGACGTGGAGGTTCGTCCCCTCCAGCCTCTCGAGTGGATTCGAGGACGTGCTCCAGCCGTTCATGTCCCCGGCGAGGAACACCCGCGCGGCGGGAGAGCGGAACGCGAACAGGGCGCGGACGTGCCCCGCGGTCGGGGCTGGAGTCAGGAGAGGAGCCCCCGCCCGCTCGACGCAGGCGGCGAAGGCCTCCGCCACGGCTGGCTTTTCGACGGGCCCGGCGGCGGCCATGCGGCCGCGAAGCTCCCCGAGGCTGGCGCAGGGAGGCTCGGCCCGGGCGGGCCCGTGAAAGGAGGCGGCGAGGGTCGCGGCGAAGAGAGAAACGGCGAGTCCCGTTCGGGCCGTGCGTTCCATTGCCATGTCCGACCTCCCCGGTGCCGATTCTCTCGCTTCGCCTGCTAACGTCGAACCCCGTGAGGATCTCCCGCGCCGCATCGTTCAAGGTCACCGTCGAGAGGTCGCGCTTCTTCGCTCTCGTCCTTCCGGCTGCGACGGAAGAGGACGTGCTCCTCGCCGTGAAGGCGGCGAAGGGGGAGCACCGGAAGGCGAACCATCACTGCTGGGCGTTCCGCGGACGCGACGCCGCCGGCGCCCTCGTCGAGAGGTCGAAGGACGACGGCGAGGTGGGGCACCCCGGCCGCCTCATCCTCGAGCTCCTCCGCCGGGATGACCTCGAGGGGGGGCTTCTCGTGTCGCGCATCTTCGGGGGTGTGAAGCTCGGGGTCGGAGGGGTCTCGAGGGCTTTCCGCGAAGCCGCCGAGGGGGCCCTGGCCGCTCTCCGGGAATCCTCAGGAGCGTAAAGAGGTTGCCTCTGCGGGTGGCCTCTCGTCGGGACTCGGGGACTCGTCGTGGATCGGCTTTCGGTACGCCGGGTCCCGGAAGTGGCCGAAACAAGCGGGGGACTTGAAAATCTAAGTTACAGCCACTAAACTTTGGTGTTGAGTCTTCCGCGTTAGGTCGGCTCGAAAGGTCATCATGCAGCCCACCCAGACTCTTCCGGTCATTCCTCTTCGGAACGCCGTTCTCTTTCCGGGGGTCAGCTTCCCGATCGCCGCCGGCCGGCCCGGCACGCTTCACGCCATCGAGACGGCGATGAAAAGCCCCGATCAGCTCGTGTTCGCCATAACCCAGCGCCAGGACGTCGAAGCCGTGACGCCCGAGCTCCTCCACACCGTAGGGACCATCGCCTCGATCGGGCCGATCCAGCGCGGTGTGGGCGGCGCCCGGCTCCTCCTCCAGGGGAAGACCCGCGGCATCGCGATGAGGATCCAGGAGAAGGACGGGCGCCTCGAGGCGGTCGTCGTCGAGGCTGCCGAGATGCCTCCGCTCGACGCCGGCGACACCGCGTTCGTCGCGCTCCTGAAGGAGCTGAAGGAGCGTTCCGCCGAGCTGGCCAAGAAGCTCGGCCTGCCGGACGAGGCCATCGCGAACGTCCTGTCCGAGGCCGACGAGCCGGGCAAGCTCGCCGACCTCGTCGCCGGCTACATCGACATCCCCACGGCCGAGCGACAGCTCCTTCTCGAGACCCTTTCGGTGGAGGACCGCGTCCGGCGGACGCTCGTTCACGTCCAGCGGCAGGTCGACGTTCTCGACGCGCAGGAGGAGATCAAGTCGAAGGTCCAGGAAGAGCTCGGCGACCGACAGCGGGAGATGTTCCTCCGCCAGCAGCTGAAGGCGATCCAGAAGGAGCTGGGCGAGGGCGAGGACGGGGACGACGACCTGAAGGGGCTCAAGGAGAAGCTCGACGCGCTCGTTCTCACCGAGGACGTCCGCAAGGAGATCGACCGGGAGTGGAAGAAGCTCCAGAGGCTCTCCCGCGAGTCCATGGAAGCGCAGGTCCTGCGCAACTACCTCGAGCTCGTCGCCGAGCTGCCCTGGTCGGTGCGCAGCGACGAGCACCTCGACGTCGTGGAGGCGGAGAGGATCCTCGACGAGGATCACTACGCCCTGAAGGACGTGAAGGACAGGATCCTCGAGTTCCTCGCGGTCCGCCAGCTCCTCGGGCGCAGGACCGCGGAGGCGGCTGCGGAGCCCTTGGAGGGCGCGAAGACCGAGGCCGCGGTGGAAGGGGCGACGGCACCGGCGTCGGCGCTTCCGCCGCATGCCGAACCTCCGAAAGTGGACGGGGCCAGGCCCGTCGAATCGAAGAGCCTTCCGAACCGGGGCCGGATTCTCCTCTTCGCCGGTCCTCCCGGGGTCGGGAAGACGTCGATCGCGAAGTCGATCGCGCGCGCCCTCGGCCGCAAGTACGTCAGGATCTCGTTCGGCGGGGCCCGCGACGAGGCGGACATCCGCGGCCACCGGAGAACGTACGTCGGCGCGATGCCGGGCCGGATCGTCCAGGGGATGCGGCAGGCGGGGACGAAGAACCCGGTCTTCCTCCTCGACGAGGTCGACAAGCTCGGTGTCTCCATGCAGGGAGACCCGGCGTCGGCGCTCCTGGAGGTCCTCGACCCGGCCCAGAACGACAGCTTCACCGACCACTACCTCAACGTCCCGTTCGACCTCTCCGAGGTCCTCTTCATCGCGACGGCGAACTTCGTCCAGTCGATTCCAGGCCCGCTCCTCGACCGGCTCGAGGTCATCGAGTTCTCCGGCTACACGGAACGCGAAAAGACGCTGATCGCCCGGAACTACCTCCTTCCGAGGCAGCTCGGCGAGAACGGCCTGAACCCGGGCCAGCTCGAGGTGACCGACGCGGCTCTCGCGGAGATCATCTCGTCCTACACGCGCGAAGCGGGCGTCCGCCAGCTCGAGCGGGAGCTCGGGAAGCTGGGGCGGAAGGTGGCGCGCCGGATCGCCGCGGGGGAGATCGAGAAGGCCGCCGTCGACGCGCCCGACGTGGCGCCGATCCTCGGCCGCAAGAAGATCCAGCCCGAGAAGATCGTCCACGAGGACCAGGTCGGGGTCGCCACGGGGATGTACTACACGCCCGCCGGCGGCGACATCATGTTCATCGAGGCGGCGCTCATGCGCGGAAAGGGGGAAGTCCTCCTGACCGGCCAGCTCGGCGACGTCATGAAGGAGTCGGCCCGGGCGGCGTGGACCTTCGCCCGCTCGCACGCTCCGCTGCTCGGCATCGACGACACGGCCTTCGAGCGCGACCTCCACATCCACGTCCCTGCCGGGGCGATCCCGAAGGACGGCCCGTCGGCCGGCGTGGCGATGGCTTCGGCGATCGTCTCGGCGCTCTCGAAGCGGACCTGCCGCCGCGACGTCGCGATGACGGGGGAAGTGACCCTCTCGGGCCGGGTCCTGCCGATCGGCGGCGTCAAGGAAAAGCTCCTTGGCGCCGTGCGAGCGGGGATCCGGACAGTCGTTCTTCCGAAAGAGAACGTGGCGGACCTCGAGGACCTCCCCCAGGACGTTCGGGACGGACTGGAGATCGTGCCGGTGCAGGACCTGAGCGAGGCGCTCGCCGTCTCGCTGAGGGGGCGCGTGAAGGACGGGCAGCTACTCTTCACGGACGAGGCGGCCGGCAGCGGCAAGGACGCGCCGGCGGCGCACTGACGGGCGTGGTGCGGGGTCTCCGTGGGAGACTCCGCGCCATGCAGAAAGACTTCGAGCGGCGCCTCGACGATCTGGACGACTGGAAAGACGCCCTCCTGGGCTCTCTGGCCATCGAGAGCCCGGAAAGGCTGGCATTCCGCC
The DNA here is from genome assembly GCA_016719485.1 of Holophagales bacterium. Lineage (NCBI taxonomy): Bacteria > Pseudomonadati > Acidobacteriota > Holophagae > Holophagales > Holophagales bacterium. The sequence continues at coordinate 106,220 of JADJZB010000029.1, read as the reverse complement.
CGGACGGAAAGGGCTGGTGCGCGCTCGACGTCGTCCAGCACCTCGTCCTCGTCGAGGAAAGCGTCGTCGGCTACGCGCGGAAGAAGCTCCAGGGGCCGCCGCAGCCCGTTCCGGCTCTCGACAGGGCGAAGCTCGCCCTCCTCGTTCTCATCCTGCGGTCGCCGGTCCGCTTTCGCGCGCCTGCGCCGGTGGTGATCCCGGCAGAGACGTTTCCGCTCGCGGAGCTCTCGGTCCGTTGGGGAAAGGTCCGCGAGGACCTCCGGGAGATCCTCGGGTCGCTGCCGGACGAGCGCCGCAGGACCCTCTTGTTTCGCCACCCGATCGGCGGCGCGCTCGACCCGCAGGGGACGCTCGACTTCGTCCACGAGCACGCGAAGCACCACGACGCCCAGATCCGCCGGACCTGGCGGGCGGCGGGCTGCCCGAAGTAGCCCGTCAGCCCGGTGTCGCCCCCTCGTGCGCGAGGAGCCACTCCTTGCGCGCGACGCCCCCGGCGTACCCTCGAAGGCCGTCCTTGCCGACGACGCGGTGGCAGGGCACGACGACCGACACGGGATTCGCACCGTTCGCGGAGCCGACGGCCCTCACGGCCCGCGGGCGGCCGACGCGCCGGGCCAGCTCCGCGTAAGTGATCGTCGAACCGGCTGGGATCTCGCGAAGCGCCGCCCAGACGTCACGCTGGAACGGCGTGCCGCCGAGGTCGACCGGGACGGCGAACAGCGCCGCCGTCTCGCCCGCCAGGAAACGCAGGAGCGCCGTGACCGCACCTGCGGGGTCGCTGGCGTCCCGCTGATCGAGCGGTCCGAAGCGTGCCTCGAGCCGCGAGCGGAGGCGAGGAGCCGAATCGGCGAAGCCGGCGGCAACGAGCGCGCCGTCCTTCGCGGCGAGCCAGAACGGGCCGGCGGGGGTCTCGACGGTGGCGGTGTGGATCGTCGTGCTCATGCGTTCTCCCTGTTCGCGAGGTCGGTCCAGAGGTGGATGAGGGCGTAGGCGCGCCAGGGGCGCCAGCTGCGGGCGCGCGCCTCGACGGCCGCGATCGTCGGGAGCGTGGCCCCCTCGGCGAGCGCCTTCCGGAGGCCGAGGTCGCCCGCCGGCAGTGCGTCGGGCTCGCCGAGGGCGCGCAGGGCGATCACCTGCGCCGTCCAGGGGCCGATGCCGGGGACTCCCGCCAGGCGCCTCTGGGCTTCGTCGAGCGATGCGGCCGGACCGAGGTCGATGCGCCCGAGGGCGACCTCGCGCGCCAGGAAGCGGATCGTCTCCGCGCGCCGGGAGGGAAGCCCGATCGAGACGACGTCGGCGTCCGCCAGCTCCTCGGCGCGCGGGAAGAGGAGCGTGAGCCCGTCGCGCGCCGTCCGGGCGTCGAGGCTGCGTCCGAATCGTGACGCGAGTCTCGCCGCCAGCGTGCGGGCCGCCCTCACGGAGACCTGCTGTCCGAGGATCGTCCGGACGGCGGTCTCGAACGGGTCCCAGGCTCCCGGTACCCGCAGCCCCGGACGTCGCGCCAGGAGCGGGGCCAGGAGAGGGTCGGCACCGAGATGCGCGGCGATCGTGGCCGGGTCGGCGTCGAGGTCGAAGAGGCGCGCGGTGCGGCGGGCCGCCTCGAGCGCCACGGCCGGACCGAGGCCCCGGAGGCGGAGCGACAGGAGACCGCGCCCGGAGTCGACGCCCGCTTCTACGATGCCGGCCGAGCCTCCGAGATCCGCCGTCCGCCGATAGACACCGCCCGAGACCTCTTCGATACCCGGAACGGCACGGGTCGCCAGGAACGCGAGAAGGGCCGTGTCGTCGAACGGAGGGCGGAAGGGGAGGCCGAGTGCGATCCCCGCGGGCGCGGATTCCGTCCTCGTCGACACCGGCCGTCTCAGCCGCGACGGCGGGACGCCGAACGCCGCCCGCATCGCTTCGTTGAAACGGCGGACGCTGGAGTAGCCGGCCGCGAGCGCGACGTCGGACATCCGGAGCGTCGTGTCGTCGAGGAGCCTGCGCGCGAAGTGGAGGCGCCGCGTCCGGGCGACGGCGATGGGGGAGGCCCCGAGATGTTCGGCGAAGAGCCGCCGCAGGTGCCGTTCGCCGACCCCGAGGCGTGCTGCGAGGGCGCCGAGCGGGGCGTCGTCCGCCAGGCCCGCGTCGATCTGGCGAAGCGCTCGCGCGACCGTGACCGACGTGCCGGTCCAGGCGGGGGTCCCGGGGGCCGTATCGGGACGGCAGCGGCGGCAGGCGCGAAATCCCGCCTCCTCGGCGGCGGCCGCGCAACGGAAGAAGAGGACGTTACGCGGTCTCGGCAGGGGGGCCGGGCAGCCGGGCCGGCAATAGACGCCGGTCGACGTGACGCCGGCGTAGAAGCGCCCGGCGAAGCGGCGGTCGCGGCCGAGGAAGGCGGCGAGGCAGGATTCCCTGTCGATCTCCACGGCGGTAGTGATACCGCAGTCGGGGCATGGCCGTCTGGCGGTTTTCGGACGTGGCTGTCGCGCTCTCGATCCGACAGGCCCCAGCCCCCGTCCTCCGCGGGATCGTTTCGTGCCGGAACCGGGTCCCGCCGGCGCGGGAGCGGGGTATCGTGTGTGCGGAGCGCGCGCATGCCTCGACCGATTCCGCTTCCCGAGAAGGTCCGCTGGCTCGTCCTCGTCGCCGGCCTCACCGCCTCGATTCCCCTCTACGCCGTCGTCGTCTTCGTCGTGTCGTCGGCGGAGGCGCCTGTCGACGTGGCGCCGCGGGCACTGCGATACGTCCTCTACGGCGCCGCGTTCGGCCTGGCGCTCCTCGCTCTCGCCGTTGCGCCACGCGTGGGCTCCGATCCCGCGACCGCGCTTCCGTTCGACGTGTTCCTCCGGCGGACGCTCATCTCCCTCGCCATCGCCGAAACCTCGGCGATCCTGGGGCTCGTCCTGTTCTTCCTCGGCCGCAACCTCGCCGACTTCCTCGTCCTCGCGGGCCTGGCGCTCGCCGTCATCCTGCTGGGAATCGTCCCGCGCGGGCTGCGGTGGTTCCGCCTGCGCGAGGACCCGGCCGCCGGCGGGGGCGCCCCTCCCCTCTCCCCGGGCTGACGCGGCTCCGGGACCGTCAGCCAGGCCGGCCCTCGACCGCATCGGCGATGCCGAGGAAGTCCGGGTAGGCGACCGCGGGCCAGCTTTCGGCCGTGAGCGCGCCGTTCTCGCGCGAGAGGAGCGAGACCCGGAACGCCGTCTCGCCATCCGGCGCCTCGTAGATGTCCATGAAGTCGTACGGGCCGAGAAGCGCGTAGTGGCCGATCCACCGGATGCCGGGACAGACTTTGTCCACCTTCGTCTTCCAGTCGTGGCCGGTGGCTCTGCGCCCCGACGTCCCCTGGAGCGCCGCGGGTGTCAGCTTCGTCATCAGGACGTACGTCGGCATGACGGTGCCTCCCTTCGACCTTCCGTTGTTCGCAAGATCAACGTTACACCCGTCCGCCCCGGAGCGAAGAGCGCCCTCGACGGGCGGCCCCGCCTCGCGTAGCGTCCGGGTATGGCCGTCGACATCGACATCGTCTACACGGGCGACCTCCACTGCGAGGCGACCCACCGCCCTTCCGGAACGAAGCTCGTGACCGACGCCCCCGTCGACAACGGGGGCAAGGGCGACGCTTTTTCCCCGACGGACCTGTGCGCCACGTCCCTCGGCGCGTGCCTCGTCACGACGGTGGCGCTCGTCGCCCAGCGGCACGGTATCGAGCTCGCGGGAACGACCGTCCACGTCGTCAAGGAGATGGTCGCCGACCCGCGCCGCCGGATCGGCGCGCTCCTCACGACCGTGACGTTTCCTGCGGGCCTCGATCTCCCGCCGGAGAAGCGCGCGCTCCTCGAGGCGACGGCCCGTGCCTGCCCGGTCACCCAGAGCCTCGGGCCCGGCGTCGAGGTGCCGATGGAGTTCCGCTGGCCGCTCTGACCGGGCGATATCGCTTTCGCCGCGGCTCCCGCATGGAGGGCCACCGCCCGTCCCGGGGGCCAGGGAAGGGCTCGACCCTCGCCTGGTCCCCTGGGGTCTCTCCCGGTCTCAGCGTTTCCCGAGCTTCTCCAAAAGGACGGTGACGGCCTTCTCGAGCTGCTGGTCGCGCCCCGCGGCCTCGATGGCCGGGTCGTTGTCGACCTCATGGTCGGGGTCGAGGTGCTTGTTCTCGGTCAGGTCCCCGGCGGGGTCGAGGTAGCCGACCTCGGGGATGCCGAACGTCAGCGAGCGGTCCTGCAGGCGCTCCCACCAGACCGAGGTGCAGGTGCCCGGCACCTGCATGCCGACCGTGTCGCCCAGCTTCAGCGCCTTGTAGGCGGTGGGGAAGCAGTGGGCGTCGGAGTAATTGCCCTCGTTCATCACGACGATCGACGGCTTGGTCCAGCGCATTCCCGGCTCGACGCCGATCTGCCGGCCCCGCGGCACGGCGCGGTAGTAGACCTGCCCGGAAAGGAAGACGGTGAGCGGCTCGACGAGGTTGCCGCCGCCGTTGAAGCGGGTGTCGAGGACGATGGCTTCCTTGTCCACGGCGCGGCCGAAGATCTCCTCGAAGATCTCGCGGTAGGCCCCGTCGTTCATGCCGCGGATGTGGGCGTAGCCGAGGCGTCCGCCCGAGAGCTTCTCCACGGCGGCGCGGCGCGAGCGCACCCACCGGGCGTAGAGGAGCGGTGCCTGGTCCTGCCAGGAGATCGGCTTCACGCTTTCCTCCCAGCGCAGCTGGCTCGCCGGGTCGAAGAGGGAGAGCCGGACCCGCGTGCCCGCCTTGCGGTTGAGGAGCGGATACCAGTTGGCTCCGGGCGCGATCGACGCGCCGTCGATGGCGGTGATGACGACGCCGGCGCGCACCTTCGTCCCGGCCTGCTGCAGGGGCGACTTTTCGATGACCTCGAGGACGCGCACGCCGTCGCCCGTCCAGGCAGGATCCGGGAAGAAGCCGAGCGCGGCGGTGGAGTCGGCGTCGGGGCGCGTCGGACGGTAGCGCCCGCCGGTGTGCGAGGCGTTGAGCTCTCCCTGCATCTCCGAGATCAGCTCGGCGAAGTCGCGGTTGTTGTCGACGTGGGGGAGGAAGCGGCCATAGGCGGCCTTCATCGCGGGCCAGTCGACGCCGTGCAGGTTCTCGACGTAGAACTTCTTCTGCGTCTGGCGCCAGGCGTGCTCGAAGAGCGCCTCCCGCTCCTCGGCGGCGCGCAGCTCGAGCCGCGCCGAGATCTTGACCGGCGTGGTCTTGCCCGACTCGAGGTCGACCGAGACCATCTTCTCGTCGGCCAGCACGACGGCCTTCTTTCCTTCGGCGTCGAGGCGGAAGGCGGCGGAGCGCTCGGCGTCGAGCTTGGCGAGGAGCTTGATCTCCTTCTTGCGCGGCAGGTACTTCCAGAGGTCGTAGCCCTTCTCGAAGCGCGCGAGGTAGACGAGGGTCTCGCCGTCGGGCGTGAGGGCGGCGTCGGCGATGTCGGCCGAGTGCATCGAGAGGCGCACCGTCCGGTCCTCGATCGCCTCGAGCTCGAGGGTCACCGGGTCGGGGACCTTGACCGCCGGCTTCTCGGCCGGAGCCTTGCCCTTGTCCTTCTCCTTGGCCTTGTCCGCGTCCTTGTCCTTGCCTTTGTCCTTCTCCTTCTCCGCCTCCTTCTCCTTCTCGGCGAGCTGCGCATAGGCGCCTTCGTCGAGGCGGAAGCGGTCCCAGGCCTTGCGGGTGAGGAAGGCGGCGAAGACGTCCTGCTCGCGGGCCCACCCGGCCTGCTGGCGCGCGCCGTGGCGGTCGGTCGCCCAGATCAGGACTTCGCCCTTGCGGGCCCAGCGCGGCCGCTCGTCCTCGTAGCCGCTGCGGGTCAGGTTCGTCACGGCGGCGCCGCCGGCGGCCGGCACCAGGCCGACCTCGCTCGACCAGCGGGTGGGGCTCAGGAACTGGACGGCGATGGTCCTGCCGTCGGGCGACCACTCGTACCACTGGTCGCCGTCGGCGTAGGAGTAGTTCATCTCGCCGGGAAGGACGGTGCGGCTCTTGCCGCTCGCGAGGTTCAGGACCTTGAGTGTCGTGCGCTCCTCGAGGTAGGCGACCTCCTTGCCGTCCGGCGAGAACCTCGGCTGGAACTCCTCGGCCGCCGTGGCGAGGACGACGGTCTCCTTGAGGCCCGTGGCGTTGAAGAAGGCCGGCTCTTCGGGGTCAGTGCGGTCGGTGCGGTAGAGGTTCCAGCTCCCGTCGCGCTCTGCGGCGTAGAGGAGGCTCTTGCCGTCGGGCGAGAAGCTCACGGAGCGCTCCTGGCCCGGCGAGTCGGTGATGCGGCGCGTCGTGCCGTGCTCCACCGACGCGACGAAGACCTCGCCGCGGGCCACGAAGGCGATCTCCTTGCCGCTCGGCGAGAGATCGAACTCGTTGACCTCGCCCGAGACGGTCAGCGGCGCGACCGCGAGGTCGCCCCTGTCGGCTGCGGCCGCCACCTCGAGCTTTCGGCTCTGGCTGTTGCCGGCGGGACGGACCCAGATCTCGCCGTCGAACGCGTAGGAGAGGTCTCCGGAGGCCGAGGCGCTCAGGAAGCGCACGGGGTGGACAGTGTGCGTCGTCACCTGGACGGGGTGCTGAGGATCTGCGAGGTCGAGCCTCCAGACGTTGAAGCTGCCGCTCTTCTCGGAGAGGTAGTAGAGAGCGCGCTCTCCGGGCGCCCACACCGGCTGGCGGTCGTCGACGCCGGAGGAGGTGAGGCGGCGGTGCGTGTTTGAGGCGCGTTCCCAGACCCAGACGTCGCGGGCGAACGAGGAGTTGTCGTGCTTGCGCCACTCCATCTCGTAGCCCTTCTGGTCGGAGTAGGCGAGTCGCTCGCCCGCCTTGTCCCAGACGGCATGGAGGGCGGGCGTGCTGAGCACCTGCGCGGGCATGCCGCCGGCGAGGTCGACGCGGTAGAGCTCCGGCTGGGCGCCGGTGGGGAACTGCACGTTCGTGGCGCTGTCGAGCCGGGCGGAGCCGAAGAGCACGCCCTTGCCGTCCGGAGTGAAGCTCGTCGGCGTGTCGTCGGCCGAGTGAAAGGTCAGGCGCCGCGCCGTGCCGCCGGCCGCCGGCATGACGAAGACGTCGAAGTTGCCGTAGCGGTCAGAGGCAAAGGCGATCTGCCGGCCATCCGGAGACCAGACCGGGGCGGTGTCGTAGCCGGCGTGGACCGTCAGCGGCGTCGCGGTTCCGCCGGCCGCCGGCACGCTCCAGACGTCGCCGCGGTAGCTGAAGGCCACCGTTCGGCCGTCCGGGGAGATCGCCGGGGCCCGCAACCAGAGGGCCTTCTGGGCGTGAGCCACGTCCGCGGTCGCGACGGCGACGGGCGCGAGGAGCGCCCACGCCAGTCCCACTGTGCCGAATCGAGCCCTGATCGTCGATGCCATCACGAGGTTCTCCTGATTCATCAGTCTGCGTGCGGTGGAGCCGGGCCCCGGAGGGGGGAACGGCGCGAGGGTGGGACCGCCGGCGACGTGGCACCGGTGCCGGGGAAGAAGCCCTCCCTGGCGCGGAGCGACCCCGGCTTCTCCGTTACGCTCCCGGTGGAAAAAGGTTCTGGTGCACCCCGGAAACGATCGCGAAGACCGCGGGACATCCTGCGGCGCGCGGGGTCGCGTGCCCGTCTCGATTCCGTTCAGGTCGCGAGGCTGGCTCCCCCGTCCACGACGAGCGTCTGCCCCGTGACCCACCCGGCGAGCGGCGAGAGGAGGAAGAGGACGGCAGCGGCCACGTCCTCGGGCGTACCGAGGCGCCCGAGGGGAGAGGCGGCGCGCGCGTGGGCGGCGAGCTCCTCGAATCGCGGGTGGAGCCCCACCGACGTGGTCGGCACGAGCCCCGCCGAGACCGCGTTGACGAGGATGCGGCGCGGGCCCAGCTCGACGGCGAGGGTGCGGACGACGGACTCGAGGGCGGCCTTCGAGGGACCGATGGCGCCGTACTCGGGTATGAAGCGTGAGCCGCCGAGACTCGAGAGGGCGACGAGCCTCCCTCCGTCCGGCATCCGTTCCGACGCCGCGCGCGCGAGGAGGAGGAACGCGCGGGCGTTCACCGCGAGAGTCAGGTCCCACTGCGCGGGCTTCACGTCGAGGAGCGGTTTGAAGGAGCCGAGGGCGGCGGAGTGGACGAGTGCGTCGACGCGGTCCCCGGCCGCCGCGACGAGCGCCCGTGCCTCCTCGGGGTGAACGAGGTTCGCCGCAACGGTCCGGGCCTCGGCGCCGAGCGCCTCGCAGGCACGAGCGGTCTCCTCCGCTGCGGCGGCGTCGGCGCGGTAGCCGAGGACGAGGCGGGCACCGGAAGCGGCGAGCGCGAGGGCGACGGCTCGCCCGATGCCGCGGGTCCCTCCGGAGACGACGGCGACGCGGCCGCGAAGGTCGGGGAAGGGAGTGCTCATGCGGACACCTCTGTGGCGCCGGCCACGCCCGCCGCGAAGGCCTCGTCGACGTCGCGCCGGGTGTAGGTCTCCTCGCTCCCGCCGGGGCGGGTTTTCCAGCGCCAGTGGATCCACCGCCACTGGAGAGGGTCCTCCCGGACCCACGCCTCCCAGACCCGGACGATCCGATCCGTCGCGTCGAGGACGTCGCGCGGGGTCGGGGCACCGTCTCCGGGGGGCTCGAAGAAGGCCAGGCGGAAGACGAAGCGCCCCCCTCGACGAACGGCGGCGCCGACGACGATCGGCGCCCCGGTGCGCGCGGAGAGGAGCGCCGGGGTCTTGCGGGTGGAGGCGGGGCGCCCGAAGAAGAGAGGGAACGGGCCGGACCGCCCGCCGTTCTCGTCGAGGAGGACCGCGACGCTCTGACCCGAGCGGAGCGCGGCGAGAGCGGGCGCGACCGCGCCTCTCTTCTCGATGAGGGCGCCTCCGCCGCGCCGCACGCGGCGGAGGAGGGCGTCGAGGAAGGGGTTGTCGACGCGCCGGGCCACCGCCACGCCGCGCCCTCCGAGCGCCTGGTCGACCATCTGCATCGCGACCTCCCAGGAGCCGAGGTGCCCCGTGACGAAGATCTTCGGGCGCGGGTCGGCGAGGATCCGTGCCTCGAGGCCGGGATCCTCGGCATCGTAGAGCGCTTTCCAGGAGCCGTCGGTACGGCCGGGCAGGGCCGAGAAACGGATTCCCTCCGCGAGACTTCTCCCGAGGTTCGCGAAGACGGCGCGTACGGCGCGGCTCGCCTCGGCGCGGGACATCGACGGGCCGAAGGCGCGCCGAAGGTTGACGAGGCCGGCGCGCCGCGACGTTCCCATGACGGCCCAGGCGGCCAGGCCGTAGAGGCTCCCGAGGAGACAGGCGGCGTTCCACGGCAGGAGGCGGAGGGGAAGGAGGAACGGCAGCGCCACGAGCGTGAGGAAGAGGTCGCGCGCCAGGACGATCGGACGCAGAAGGGCGCTGGCCGTCATGCGCCCTCCCTGCAGCCGACGAGCGCCGTGAGGCCGGCGGCTGCCGCGAGCGCGGCGGCGATGGAAACGGCGGCGGGGACGAGGAGCGACCAGGGCGCTTCGAGCCAGGGGTGGAGAAAGAGCTGGAGGAGCGCGCCGTGAAGCGCGACGAAGAGCACGGCGAGCGAGGCACCCAGGAAGCGGGCCGCCCATGTGTTCGTCTCCTCGAGCGCCCGCTGCCCCGCGAGCGCCGCCGCGAAGACGAGCGCGACGAGTCCGCCCCAGGTGACGAGACCGCCGAGGAACAGGTTGAGCCTCGGGAGGAGAGCGCCGGGAAGCGTCGCGAGGAACGGCCGCACGGCGTCGAGCCCGAGGAAGAGCAGGAGCGCGCCGAGCGATGCGACCGAGGCCCACCCCTTTCTGACGCGGGTGCATGTCGCGAGGAGCATCGCCCCGGCGAGGATCGCGAGGGCGCGGAGGAAGAGCCCCTGGAGGTTCGAAGAAACGAGGAAGCCCCACCTCGCGTCGAGCGGCCTCCAGAGCCCCGCGGAGACGACACCGAGGCCGATCGCGAGCGGCACGAACGCGAGGATCGGAGGGCGGCCCGCCGGGAAGAGGGGTGTGCGCCGGGAGGTCGCCGCAAGGACGAGGGCCTGCGCGGCGGGGACGAGGAGCCACGCCGCGAAGGCCTCGTACGTCAGGTCGACGAGGTTCAGGAGGAGCCACGAAGAGAGGGCCGCGGCGACGAGGTACGCGGGGAAAAGAAGGAGCCAGTACCCGAGGAACCGCCTCACGCTCCGGACTCCGAGACCCTCGTCACCACGTCCGCTCGGGCCACTTCGCGAAGGGCGCGGCTTCGCGCCGCGGCGAGGCGCGCCGTGAGCTCTCCGGCGAGGCGTCCCCGTTCCGTGCGGTCCAGCTCGGCCGGAACGGGCAGGGGCTCACCGATGACGACGACGACGCGGGAGAAGGGAAGCGGGAGCCAGATCTTCGACCAGCTCCGCCCCAGGACGGAGGATCGCCGTGCCGCGGCTCCCACCGGGCGGAGGGGCCGGCCCGTCCGTGCTGCGCAGACCACCGCTCCGCCTTTCGCGACTCCCGACGGTCCGAGTGGCCCGTCGACGACGAGGGCGAGGGGACCGTCGTCCCCGGGAAGTTCGCGGAGAAGCTGCGCGAGCGCCTGCGTGCCGCCCCTCTCGGTCGCGCCCCTCACGACCCGGCCTCCGAGTGTCGTCACGACCTCGGTCGCCCAGTCGCCGTCGCGGCCGGGAGCGATCAGGGTCGTGAACCGCGCCCGGCCGAGGACGCCGCCGAGGGCGAGGGCGTCCCTCTCGCAGAAGGCGAAGATCTCCCGTCCGAAAGGGTAGGTGGCGGGGGTTACCCGGGAGCCGTCGGGGAGGATTCCCTCCAGGCGGAGTGTCCGGTGGAGGAGCCCGTAGACCCGGCCGAGCGTCCGGGCGAGACGGCGCGGAAGCGAGAACCGGATCTTCACGCCCGCACGAACGCGAGGCAGGCCGTCTGCCCGCCGAACGCGAAGGAGTTCGAGAGTGCCGCGCGGAGGTCGACGCGCCGGGCTCCCTCCGGGACGGTGTCGACCTCGCACTCGGGGTCGCGATGCTCCTGGTTGAGCGTGGGATGGACGAGGCCGTCCCGGAGCGAGAGGGCGGTCACGATCGCCTCCACGGCGCCCGCGGCCACCGTGAGGTGGCCGATCATCGATTTCGTCGAGCTGACGGCGACTTCGCCGAGCCGCGAGCCGAAGACAGATCCCAGCGCCCGGGCCTCCGCACGGTCGCCACCGGGCGTCGAGGTCCCGTGCGCGTTGACGTAGCCGACGTCCGCCGACGAGAGCACGGCGTCGTCGAGGGCGCGGCGCATCGCGAGGACGGCCCCGAGGCCGTCAGGGTGGGGGTCCGTCGCGCGCCAGGCGTCGCACGCGGAGCCGAATCCGGCCACCTCGGCGAGGACGTCCGCGCCCCGCGCGCGGGCGTGCTCGAGCTCCTCGAGGACGACGAACCCCGCGCCCTCTCCGAGGACGAACCCGTCGCGCTCCCCGTCGAACGGGCGGCTCGCACGCGTCGGCTCTTCGTTGCGCCGCGAGAGAGCGCCGAGCAGGCAGAACGACGCGAGCCCCATGGGGTAGATCTCGGAGTCGGAGGCCCCCGCGAGGACCACGTCGGCCTCGCCGCGGCGAATCCAGCGGAACGCGTCGCCGATCGCCTCGGTCCCGCCCGCGCAGGCGGTCATCGACGCGAGGAGGGGACCACCGATCCCGGCGGCGCGCGCGAGCCGGGCCGCGAGGGCGCCCGGGCTCTGCCGGTCGGCCGCGTGAGGGAGGAGGCCGTACAGGAGCTCCTGGGCGAACGCCTTCCCGTCGAAGCCGTCCCGGGCGGCTCCCGCGGCCGCGGCCCCGAAGACCTCGGCGTGCCCGTAGGTTCCCATGCCCGTCGCGATGGAAAGGCCTGCGGAGGCGGACCAGGGCCCTCGCGGCGCGAGTCCGGCGGCGGCGAGCGCCTGCGACGCCGCTTCGACGCCGAAGTCCCAGATCCTCCCGCGCCCCCCCAAATCGCTCCCGAGCGGACGCGCGGCGTCCCCGGAGGGGGCGTCGGCCTCGGCGGCGATGCGCGTCGGGAACGTGGAGGCGTCGAAGCGCCGAATCGGGCCGACGGCCGACCGTCCTGCGAGGAGGTTCTCCCAGAGGGCGGCAACCCCTGGTGCGCCCGGAGCGACGAGTCCGGCCCCGGTCACGACGACGCGTCGGCGCGCGCTCATTCCGGCGACGCGGCTCCTCCCGACAGGCGCGTCTCGAGGTACTCCACGACCGTCCCGACGGTGATGAGACGGGGGAGGTCGGCGCGCGACGGGCGGGACGGAATGCGGTCCCAGCGGAAACCGGGCCGCCGGGCCTTCAGCTCCGAGAGGCGTGCCTCGAGCGCGCCAGGGTCGTCATCGAGACCGCCGAAGGACCCCGCCCAAATCTCCTCCTCGGGGATCTTCAGGCCGAACGCGCTCTCGAGCCGGAAGACGATGTCGAGGAAGTCGATCGACTCGGCGCCCAGGTCGTCGACGAGGGAGGAGTCGAGAGTCACCCGTTCGGCGGGCTGGTCGAGGGCGTCGGCGACGATCGAGAGGACACGGGCTTCGATCTCGGAAGGGGACGGGTTCATGCAGCACTCCGGGCCGCCCCTTCGGGCGGCAGGACCAGCAGGGCCGAGGCTTCTCCGGCAGGCCCCGCGGCGACGGCCGCGACCGGGCCGGAAAGGCCCTCGACGAGGGCGAGGACGAGGGCGGCTGGGGCGTGCGCCGCGAGGAGATTTCCGGCGTGGTGCTCGAGCCTGCGGGCGGGCGCGGGCGTCGCGCCGGCCGCGAGCGCGGCGAGCCGGGGCCCCGCGGAAAGCGCGTGTGCACCCACCTCGCAGAGGATGCGGGCCCCGCGCGAGAGCGCGGCCTCCCGCTCCTCGAGGAAGACGACGGCCGCCCCTTCGGCGGGAACGAGCGGGGACGGGCCCGAGAGGAGGCCTTCCTGCTCGAAAGCGGCGAACGCGAACGGGTGGACGGCGGCGTCGGCCCCGCCGGCGAGGACGGCGGCGGCGCGCCCCTCGACGATCCAGGCGGCCCCCTCGACGATCGCCGCCAGACCCGCGGCCCACCCCGTCATCACGGTGGTGTTCGGTCCGCGCGCCTCCAGCTGGATCGCCACGTGGGCGCTGGCCATGTTGGGGAGGTGGACGAGGAGCCAGAGCGGGTTGAGGCTCCCGAGGGCCGCCTCGCCGAACGCGGCGGTGTCCCGCGCCGCCAGGGCCGGCTCTTCCGCGCGCGCGAGCGCCGCGGAGAGCTCCTCGGCGCCGAGGTCGGAGCCGCTCGTCCCGATCGCGACGCCGAGGCCGTCGCACGGCCCCTCGGGAAAGCCGGCGTCCTCGAGCGCCATCGCGGCCGCGCAGACGGCGAACCGCGTCCTGCGGTCACAGAGCTTCAGCGCCTTGGGGACGCGGAAGCGGGCGCGCGCGTCGAGGTCGCGCACCTCGCCGGCGAGCGGCGACGCGAACGGGCTCGCGTCGAAGAGCGTGGCGGGCGCGATGGCACATCGGCCCTCGGCGAGCGCCGACCGCGTCGCATCGAGCCCGGTGCCGAGGGGTGTCACGAGGCCGAGGCCGGTGACCACGGCGCGCTGCTCCTTCACGCGCCCGGTCCGTCCCGCCCCTCGAGCGTCGCGACCTTGTCCTCGAGCTCCTTGAGGCGGCGAAGGAGCTCCGGGAGCCGGGCGACGATCGGGAAGACGCGCCGGGCGTCCTTCGCGGGGAGCGCGGGCGCGCCGTGCCAGATTCCGGGACCGATGTCGCGGTGGACACCCGCCTGCGCGCCGACGACGGTTCCCTCGGCGAGGGTGACGTGGTCCGCGATGCCGGACTGGCCCGCGAGGACGCTGAAGCGCCCGACGTTCACGCTCCCGGAGATGCCCGCCTGCCCGATGACGCAGCAGTGCTCGCCGACCTGCGTGTTGTGCCCGACCTGGACGAGGTTGTCGATCTTCGTTCCCGCCCCGATCCGCGTGGCGCCCACGGTCGCCCGGTCGACGCAGGAGTTCGACCCGATCTCCACGTCGTCGGCGATCTCGACGGTCCCGATCTGCGGAACCTTCTGCTGGACGCCGCCGGCGTCGCGCTCGTAGCCGAACCCGTCGCTGCCGATCACGCTTCCCGCGTGGATCCTGACGCGGCGCCCGACCGTCACGCCGGGGTAGAGCACGACGCCCGGGAACAGGACCGAGTCGTCGCCGACCCGCGCGCCCTCCCCGACGACGGCGAGGGGGTGAACGCGGACGCGCGCGCCGAGGCAGGCTCCGGCCTCGACGACCGCCCCGGGGCCGATCCACGCTCCTTCTCCCACCTCCGCGCCCGGGTCGACGTGGGCGCCCGGGTCGATTCCCGGCCCGCGCACATCGCCGGGCGCGAAGTAGGCGAGCAGCGCGACGAATGCCCGGCGGGGGTCCGGGACACGGACGAGGGAACGCCCCGGGGCCTGGGTTCCCGCCGGGACGACGATGGCCGACGCCCGGCACGAGGCGATCGAGGCGAGCGCCTTCCGATCCGACAGGACGGCGAGCGCCCCCTCGCCTGCTTCTTCGGGCGGCTCGAGCCGGTCGATCGGCGTACCCCGGTCGCCGTCGATCTCGCCCCCCAGGAGCGTGGCGATCTCTCCGAGCGTCGTTCGCCTCACGTGCCGCTCCCTTCCTCCCTGACGATGGCTCCGCCGAAGCCCGGGATCCGCACGGGGCGCCGCTCCGCGGCGGCCAGTACGGCCTCGGCCGCGCGCGCGTCGCTGCCCCCCGCGAAAAGGAGGCGCGACACCTCCGCGAGCGCCAGCCGCTGCTCCTCGAGTAGAGACGCGTCCCCGAGCAGCCGCGCCGCCGCGGCAGCCAGCTCGGCGCCGCTGGCCCGGCTCTGGATGTGCTCGGGAATCGCGCGCCGCCCGAGGACGAGGTTCGGGAGGCCGACGGTGTCGGAGTCGATGAGGCCCAGGGCGATTGCGCTGCGGACGACGCCCATCGTCAGGGCCGCGAGACGGTAGGCGATGACCATCGGCGTCCCGATCAGCGCCGCTTCGAGGGACGCCGTCCCCGAGGCGAGGATCGCCAGGTCGGCCGCGCGGAGCGCGTCGTGGCTGCTGGCAGCCGTTCCGACGACGCCCTCGAGACCGCGGCGCGCCACCTCGGCTTCGATGTATGGCGCGAAGCCGGGATCGGCGACCGGAAGGAGGAACCGGATGGTCCCGTCACGGTCGTGCAGGAGCCGCGCGGCGTCGAGGAGGACGGGGGTGAGACGGTGCACCTCGAACTCCCGGCTGCCCGGAAGGATCGCTACGAGAGGTCCGGCGGGGAGGCCCAGCGTCTCGCGGGCGCGCCGCCTGGCGTCCTCCGTCGCGGGCCGCAGGACGTCGCCGAGGTAGTGCCCGACGAAGGTCGTGGAGGACCCGGCGGACCGCCAGACGCGCTCCTCGTCGGGGAACGACGTCAGGATCTCGTCGAAGCTCGGGGCGAAGGCGCGGGCGAGGGAGCGCCAGATCCAGACCTGCGGGGGGAAGTACGAGAGGGTCGGGATGCCGCGGGCCCGGAGCCATCTGCCGAGCGCCACGTGGAAGACGTCGTTGGCGATGAGCACGGCGGCGTCGGGCGGCGACTGGGCGACGCGCCGGCGGAGCGATGCGAACGCGCGCGCCAGACCCGGGACGACCCGGAACGACTCGGTGATCCCGACCGTGCCGAGGGCGTTCGTGTCCCGGAGCAGCTCGACGCCGGACTCCGCCATCCGCGGGCCGCCGAGGCCGAAGAGCGAGAGGTCGGGGCGGCGCGCTCTCAGTTCGCGGGCCAGGCGGGAGCCGGCGACGTCTCCCGACACCTCGCCGGCGCTCAGGAGGATCCTCACGCGGCCCCTCTCGACCGCGCGCGGAGGCGTTCGGCGGCCTCCAGGAGGGCGAGCTGGACGAGCGGCACGGCGACCGCGTGGAGCGCGAGTTGCCTCACCTCCGGCCTCCGCCCGTTGACTGCGTGCGCCACGATGATGCGCGCCGCAACGAATGTCCCCGCCAGGAGGAGGAAAAGGGCCAGCCGCCGCTTCATTCCGTAGCGGAGGATACGGCGGCCTCGAGGAGCCGGCCGAGGCCCGTCTCCCGGAGGATTCCGGACATCCAGTCGTCGAATGCGGCGGAACCCGAGGGCCGGGGGACGGCGTGGAAGACGAGCCTCGCCTCGGCGACCCGCTCGGCGCCGACCCAGGCGCGGGTCCGCGCGGCCCAGACGCTTCCGCGGGCCTCTTCCAGGTCGGCCTCGAGCCGGATCTCCTCGCCGGGGCGGACGAAGCGCCGGAACTTGGCCCTCTCGACCATCATCAGGAGGGGGAACAGGTCTGGTCCGAGCCTCGTCGCGAGAGCCCACCCGGCCGTCTGCCCCATCGCCTCCGTCAGGAGGACTCCGGGGACGACCGGGAGGCCGGGAAAATGATCGGCGAACACGGGGTCTTCGGGGCGGAACGTCTTCAGAGCGGTCGCACCTCGCCCTGGCTCGACCGAGAGGAACCGGTCGACGAGGACGAACCGCACGACCGAGGGAACCTCAGGAAGCGACGATGGTCCCGCGCAGGAGCTTCACGCCGAGCGCGACCACGGCGGCACCGAAGACGAAGAGGCCGAAGGTCGACGCCGACGGGACCTGGACGCCATTCGCCAGCGCCGCTCCCGAGAGGGGGGGGCCGGTCGTCGTCGAGATCCCGCCGACGCCCGCCACCTGCACCGTGATGGTGTCGGGCCAATCGTCGTCGTTGGTGTCCGTCAAGGGGAAGTAGATCTGCGGGGTCGTCGTGGTGGAGACACCGAGAAGCCCGGCGCCGCTCGTCGTCCACGGTACGGTGATGTAGTCGGGGCGTCCGTCTCCCGTCGCGTCCTGCGGAAGCAGGCTGATCCGCGTCTCGGGGACGCCCGTTCCCTCGACCCGCATCGCGTCGAAGATCCCGTCGAAGTTCTGGTCGAGGAGCTGGCCCGTCCCGCTCGCCGGGGCGGCGAGGGCGCGGCCGCCGGAGGTCGCCGTACGATTGCCGTAGGGCTCCTGGGTAAACGTGAAGAGCGTCCCGTCCGCGTTCGAGACGAGCGACTGCGTCATGCCGTCCTGCCTCGTGCGAGAGCCGGCGATGCCTGTGTCCTCGTAAACGAACATGCAGGGAGTCTCCGTCCCTGTCCCGGGGATTCCGGACGGGAGACCGACGACCCGGGTGCAGTCCGTCGTTTCCTGCTGCGGGTAGCCCATCAGCTCGCTCGCCTGCGGCGCATGGTCCCCGTTCATGTCGAACCAGATCGGGTGGTCGGCGCTCCAGGGACCCGGACCTGCGGCCGGTCCCGGCGTGGGCGTCGGCGTGGGCTGGGCCAGCAGGGCGCTCGCGGACAGAAGAGACGCGAGCGAGGCGGCTACGAGGAGGCGCAATGCGATTCGGCTCATGAAAGCCCTCCGAAGTCCGGGAACAATTGGGAGCGCGCAGAGTGTAGCAAGGCCGAGGGAAGGAATGGAGTCCCCCGGCAGACGGCGGTCGAGTCCGGGCCGGGAGGGGTGACGCAGCTCTTTCGCTAGACTCGGCCACCGTCCGATGAGAGCTCACATGCCCGTGCCTGAGCGGCGAACGTACCGTGCCGCGGTCGCCCTCGCGGCCGTGGTCGTGACTCTGCTCCTCCTGCTCGCGCCGCGGACGACGCTCTGGGACCGGGACGAGTCCCGCTTCGCGCGCTCGGCGGTCGAGATGCTCTCGTCGGGCGACTTCCTCGTCCCGACGTTCGCCGGCGAGCTGAGGCCGCACAAGCCGCCCCTCCTCCCCTGGCTCATGGCCCTCTCCGCGAGCGTCCTCGGTCCCACGGAAGTGGCTTTCCGTCTCTGGTCCGCGCTGGCGCACGGGGCTTCCGTCCTGCTGACCTTCGCCGCCGGACGGCGCCTCGCGGGGGAGACCGCCGCGCTCCTCGGAGCGGCGCTGCTCGCCCTGTCGCCCCTCGCGCTCCTGGAAGGGGCTGCCGCGACGGCCGACGCCGTCCTCCTCGCCGGGCTCACGGGAGTCCTCGCCGTCTTCGCCGATGCCGCGGTCGGCGGCGTCAGGGCCCGTCACTTCGTCCTCGGCGCGATCGCCTCGGCGGTCGCGCAGCTCGCGAAGGGGCCCGTGGCGCTCGCCCTGCCGCTCCTCGGTCTCGGGGGCGCGCTTCTCCTGGCGCCAGCCGCTTTCCGCCAGAGGCGGTGGCTCGCCGGTCTCCTCTCGGCGTCCTCGCTCCTCGGCCTCGTGCCGGTCCTCGGCTGGGGCCTCCTCGCCGACGCCGCGACGAACGGCCGCCTCCTCTCGGCGGCGATCGGCACCCACGTGATCGGCCGGACACTCGCCCCGATGGAAGGCCACGGGAGCGGGATCCTCGTGGGACCTCTCTATTACGGCGTCGTCGTCCTCGTCGGCTTCTCCCCGTTCACGCTGCTGCTTCCCTCAGCCTGGGTGCGCATTCGGTCGGGTGGCGTCCTCGCGCCCGGGGCCCGGGCGATCCTCCTCGGGTGCGCCCTCGCGCCGCTGCTCCTCTTCACCGTCGTCGCCACCAAGCTCCCGCACTACCTCCTCCCGGCGTTCCCGGCCCTCGCCCTCCTCGCGGCCGAAGCCGCGGAATCGGGCGAACGGCGTGGCCTCGTCGCCGGCGGGCTCCTGCTCGCTCCGGTCGTCGCCGTCGCTCTCGCGGCCCTCGGTTTCGTCGTGGCCGTCCCCCCGATCGCAGCGTTGCGCGCTCCGGCGGTTGCGGCCTTCGTCGCGATCTCGGCGGAGACCGTCCTGGCTGCGGCGTTTCTCCGGTCGGGGCGCTCGCGAGCTGCCGCCGCGACACTCCTCGTGGGCACCGCCGCGGCGCTCGCCGCGGCGGTGGGTTTCGGTCTTCCCGCGCTCGAGGCGTGGAAGCCGGTGCCCCGCCTCGCCATCGAGGCGAGGCGGGCCGTGGGAGACGCCCCGGCCGCGACCCTCGGGTTCGAGGAGCCGAGCGTTTTCGTCCATTTCGGACCGGGGCCCGTCGAGCGCCTCGCGAGCGAGGCGGACGCCGCGCGCTGGGCGCGCCGCGCGGGCCCGGGTCTCCTCGTCACGACGCGCGCCGGGCTCGAGCGCCTCGTGGCGTGCGAGGGCCTGCTGCCCCTCGTTCCGTTGGCGTGGCAGGGAGGGATGAACGTCTCGAAGGGGGCGCCCGTCGAGCTCGTGGCTCTGGCGCGAGGTGGACCTTGGACGAAGTCCCCGCGGTGACCGTCGTCGTCCCGGCGCGGGACGAGGAGGAGAACGTGGGCCCGCTCGTCCGCGAGGTCGAAAGGGTCCTGGGTGGCCGCGGGGTGGTGTTCGAGCTCGTCGTCGTGGACGACGGCTCCCGGGACCGCACGGCCGAGGGCCTCGCGGTTCTGGCCGCTTCACGGCCCTGGCTGAGGCCGCTGGCGCTCGGCACCGCGTCGGGCAAGTCGGCGGCGCTCCGGGCCGGAATCCTCGCGGCCCGCGCCAGCGTCGTGGCGACGATGGACGCGGACCTCCAGGACGACCCCGCCGATCTCCCTGCGATGCTCGATCTCCTCGGCCGGGGAGAAGCCGACTTCGTCCAGGGCTCCAGGGTCCGACGCGCCGACGGGGCCGTGCGTGGGGCGGCGGCCTGGGTGGGGCGACTGACGCGACGGCTCGTCCTCGGCGACACCACGAGGGACACGGGGTGCGGCCTGCGTGCGATGAGAGCTCCGGTCGCGCGCGCGCTGCCGCTCGATCTCGAGGGAATGCACCGCTTCCTGCCTCACCTCGCCCGCGAGCTCGGCGCGCGGGTCGTCGAGGTACCGGTTGCGCACCGGCCCCGGCGGGCGGGAAAGAGCCACTACGGTCTCGTCGACAGGGGGTTCTCCGGCTTCGCCGACCTTCTGGCGGTGCGCTGGATGGCGCGGAGACGCCGCCGCCCGGAGGTCCTCCGGCTCCCGCAGGACCGTCCGTGAACGTGCCCCATTCCTCCCGGGGGCAGAGGTTCGTCCTGGGAGCCTACGGCGTGGCTGCCGGCGCCGCGGTGGCCGTGGCGCGGATCGCGTTCCTTCGCGGGGCCGGGGCCCTCGAGCGGGCGGAGCGCCTCGGCACGGCGCCGTCGCCGTGCGGTCCGGGGCGGCTCCTCCTGCACGGTGTGTCGGCCGGGGAGATGACGGCCGTTTCGGCCCTCGCGGCGGAGATCGAACGGATGGCCGGGGTGAAGCTGCTCCTGACGACCGGGACGAGCGAGGGGCGGATCGTGGCCGAGCGAATTCGCGAAGCCTGCCGCGCGGTCGAGGCGGTCTCCTTCCTGCCGTGGGACCGGCCGGCTGCGGTGCGCCGGTGGCTCGCGTGCCTCGCTCCCGCGGCCGTGGTGACCGTCGAGGCCGAGCTCTGGCCCGGGCTCTTCCTGGGGGCGCGGTCGCTCGGCATCCCGGTCGCGGTCGCGAGCGGGCGGCTCCGGCCGGGCGAGGCGCGACGCTACGCGCTGCTGGGCCGGTTCTTCCGCCCGGTCGTGGACGCGGTCTCGTGGATCGGCGCGCGGACGGAGGAGGACCGCGAGAGGTTTCTCTCGATCGGCGCGAGCCCCTCCCGCGTCGAGGTGACCGGCGACCTGAAGCTCGACGCCCCGACGCCCGCCGCGCCGCTGCCGACCGGGTGGGAGGCCCATCTCGGGAGCGGCCCGCCTCTTCTCCTCGCGGCGAGCACGCACGCTCCCGAGGAGGAGCTCCTCCTGGCGGCGGTGACGCGGCTGCGCGGGGAAGGCGTCGCGGTGCGTCTCGCGGTCGCGCCCCGGCGCGTCGCGAGGGCGGGCGAGGTCGAGCGCCTCGCCCTCCGCGCCGGCTTCGAGACGCGCCGGCTCTCGGGCTCTGCGGGCCCCGCCTCGATCCTCGTCGTCGACACCTTCGGAATCGTCTCCTCGCTCTGGCCGTACGCGTCGGCCGGGTTTCTCGGCGGGACGATCGCTCCGGTCGGCGGACACAGCCCCGTCGCTGCGGCGGAGGCGGGCGTGCCGCTCCTGGCCGGGCCTTCGCTCGACGGCGTGCGCGACGTGGCCGACGCCCTCCGTTCCGCGGGAGCGCTCGTCGACGTGGGAAGGGAAGGGGCCGCCGGAGAGCTCGCGGCGGCTCTGTCGCGGCTTCTCTCCGACGAGGGCGATCGCCGTCACCGGGGCGAGGCGGGGCACCGCGCGCTCGGCACCCTCCGCGGCGCCGCCGCGCGCACGGCGACGAGGGTTCTCGGCCTGCTCGCTGCTCGCTAGCGTCCCGAGCCGGAGTTCCTGGAAGGAGACCGGCCTGAAATAGCAGGAGCGGCCCGTCCCGTGCTCACGTCGCGGCGTTCGCGACGGGTTCGACCTGACCCGCGAAGAGCGCCCGGAATGGGGGGCAGGTGTCGAGGAGCCGGGACGCCGATCCGTCTCCCGCGACGCGCCCTTCGACGAGGACGATCACCCTCGGGTACCGGGCCACTGTGGAGAGGCGGTGCGCCATCACGATCACCGTCCTGTGCGCGAGCCACGGACCGAGGTCGTCGAGGAGCCTGCCCTCCGTCTCGCTGTCGAGCGCGCTCGTCGCCTCGTCGAGGACGAGGACCGGCGGGTCGGTGAGGACGGCCCGCGCGAGCGCGATCCTCTGCTTCTGGCCTCCCGAGAGGTTTCGCCCGGCCTCGAGGAGAGAACCGTCGATCCCGCCGGGGATCGCGGCGACGAGGCTCTCGAGGCCGCAGAGCCCCAGCGCTTCGACGACCTCGCCACGCGACGCCTCCGGGCGGCCGAAGAGGACGTTTTCCGCCAGCGTTCCGCGGAAGAGGAACGGCTCCTGCTCGACGACCCGGACGGCGTGCCTCAGATCGCGAAGGTCCGCCTCACGAAGGTCCACGCCGTCGAGCCCGACTCTGCCTGCGTCCGGCGAGAGGAATCCCGCGAGGAGCGCCGCGAGCGTGCTCTTTCCTCCCCCGCTGGCGGCGACGACCGCGACCGTCTCCCCCGGCTCGACCCGCAGGTCGACTCCTTCCAGGAGGGGGCGCGCCGGCTCGTGGCGAAAACGAACGCCTTCGAGCGCGAGGCTCCCCCGGACGGGCCGCGGGAGGGGCGTGCCGCCCTGCCGTTCGAGGAAGCCGAAGTCGATCACCTCGTAGACCCGCGCGGCCGCGGAGAGAGTCCGCTGGAGCATCGCGTGGACGTCGGCGAGACGCCGGAGCGGCTCCACGGCTCTCGCCGCGAAGAGGCAGAACGCGAGGAGGCCGGCCGGGGTCAGCTCCCTCGCCAGGGCGAGGCGGCTCCCCCAGCCGATGGCGCCGAGAAAGCCGATCCCGGTCACGAGGAAAACCGAGGCGAGAACGGCCGCCGACCAGAGCTCGGCGGCGAGAACGCTCCGGCGGTAGCTCGCGTTCGTCGCTGCGAAGCGCTCCGCCTCGCGCCCGGCGGCGTCGTAGCCCTGGATCGTCGTCAGGCCCGAAACCTGCTCGGCAAAGACGGAATGAAGCTCGCCCAGCTCTCTCTGCGCGAGGCTTCCTTTGCGCCTCACGACGCGTCCCAGGCGGCCGAGAAGAAGGCCGAGGAGGGGGGCCAGGATGACGGCCGCGAGAGCGAGACGCCACTCGACGAGGAAGGCCACGGCGATCGAGCCGAGGGCGTCGAGGCCGTCACCGACGAGCCTCTTCAGGAGGACTTCGACGAATCCCGAGAGGCTGCTGGCGTCCGAGAAGACCCTCGAGGCGAGCTCGCCTGCCGGACGGCCCCTCACCGCCAGAGCACGACTCGCCAGGATCTTCCGCGCCGCCCGGTCGCGCAGGCGCTCGAGGAGGCGCTGGTTGACGCTCGCGGCGA
Organism: Holophagales bacterium; assembly: GCA_016719485.1. NCBI lineage: Bacteria > Pseudomonadati > Acidobacteriota > Holophagae > Holophagales > Holophagales bacterium. Next base: position 83,551 of record JADJZB010000029.1, on the reverse strand, counting down.
GGTAGCGCGCGAGGACGACGGCCATCGCGAGGAGGAGCGTGGCTCCCGTCGCCTTCAGGAGAAGGGCGCGAACGGGGAGGAGCGAGCCTCCCGTGAGCGGCCCTTCGAGCCACTCCTTGACGAGCCACGTCAGGAGGAGCTGAGCGCCGGCCATCGTCGCGAGCGCGGCCGCCGCCCCCGCGAAGCGGGAGCGTTCGACCGCCGCGTCCCTCGCGATCCGAAGGAGCAGGCGTCGTCCGGCACCCGGGGCCAGGATCCCGTCGCTCACGCGGGGAGGCTCTCGGGTCTCTTGCCGCGCCGGCCCGCCCGGCGCAGCAGGGAGCGCGCCACGCGGCGCCAGTGTCCCGCCGTGGTCCGGGCCAGCTGAAGCGACTCGCGGGGGTCTACGAAGAGACGGGCGAAGATCCTCCCGTTCTTCCTCGCATTGCGTGCCGCCTGGCCGGCCTGGTCGGCGAGCCAGCGCCAGGGCGGCCAGACTTCCACGACGATCTCCTCTGCGCCGAGGCCCGTCCACGCCACGAATCGCTTGTGGCCGTCGGCGACGAGCCATTTCCCGAAGAGCCGCACGACCGAGACCGGAGGGAAGCGGTCTCCCGCGCACATCCTCTCGCGGTACCCGCGGATCACCTCCGGAGCGTGCGTCAGCTCGAGGAGGTCGACGACCTCCTCGAGGCGAAGCACCCGTGTCGGGTGGACCGCGCGCGCGGGGTCGAAGCCCCTCGGGATCTCGGAGGGCCGGGGTTTGTCCACAGTGATCGGACCATGCCGCTCTGCCCGGTGGTCCGTCAAGCGACGGACGCGCCGTCCGCAGAGGCGATCGCGCGGCAGTCGACGCCGGGCCCGCTCGTGAAACAGGTCTCCTCCGGGGAACCGGTACGATCCGCCCGGTTTTCAGTGATGGAGAGAGAGGAAGCCCGGCTCGAGACGGGCCCCCGCAACGGTGCCGCCGCGTCCACGGAGCGCGCCGCGAGGCAATGGCTCGTCGCCCTCGTCGTCGTCGGCGTCCTGGCCCGCGTGCTGCGGTACGGCCTCGGCTTCGCTCTCTGGGAAGACGAAGCCTTCCTCGTCGTCAACCTCTTCGAGAAGGACGTTCCGGGGCTCCTCGGGCCGCTCGACTTCGGCCAGCTGGCGCCCCCTCTCTGGCTCCTGGCCGAGAAGGCCGTGGCGGAGCTGCTGGGTTTCTCCGAGTGGTCCCTCCGGCTCGTCGCCTTCGTCTCCTCTCTGGCGAGCCTCGCTCTCTTCGTCTCCCTCGCGCGGCGCCTTCTCGCGGGCTGGGAGGCGACGTTCGCCGCGGGAATCTTTGCGGTTTCCTACCCGTGCGTCCGGTACGCGGCGGAGGCGAAGCCGTACGGGGTGGACCTCCTCGTCTCGGTGGCCCTCCTCCTGGCCGGGGTGAGGCTCGCGGAAGGGGCGCGTCCGGTTCGCTGGCTCCTCCTTGCCGCGCTCCTCGCCATCGGCCCCTGGCTCTCCTTCCCATCGGCGTTCGTCGGCGGCGGGATCGTCCTCCTCGGGCTCTCTCAGGCCCTCGCCGCGGCGGGGCCCGGACACCGCGTGGCCGCTGGCGCGCCCTGGGTCGCCGCGGGCCTCCTCCACGTGGCGAGCCTCCTGGCGGTACAGGCCTGCATCGCCGACGCGGCCGCGCCGACGCTTCCGGGGATGCAGGCGTTCTGGCTCGAAGCGCTTCCGCCTTTCGCAACGCCCCTGCGGATTCCGCTATGGCTCCTCGCCTCGCTCACGGGGCCCCTCTTCGCGTTCCCGGTGGGTGGAGTGGCCGGGGCCAGCGTCGTCACCACCGTGGCCGTTCTCGGCGGCGTCGTGTTGCTCGCGGGGTCCTCGCGGCGTCCCCTCATCGCCTTCTGTACCGCACCGCTCGCGCTTCACCTCGCGGCCGCCGCGCTCCACAGGTACCCGTTCGGCGGCCACACCAAGTTCTCGCTGTACGCGGTCCCCCTCGTCTCGATCCTGGCCGCGGTCTCGCTCGCGCACCTCGCGAGCCCGGGCCGGGGTCCGGGCAGACGGACGGACCCCGGTGGCGGGGCGGTGGCCACGTTCCTCCTCGTGATCGGGCTTGCGGTCCTCGCCCGGGATCTCGTCTGGCCGTACAAGAACCCTTCGGACGAAGCGGCTCGCAGTTTCGCGCGGGGGTTCTGGGTCGACGCCGCGCTCGGAGCCGAGACGGTCTGTCTCGAGTCCGACCTCGGAGTCTCGTTCCAGCCCGAGCTGCGGTCCCGCCTGAGCTGGTTCGCCACGTACCGGGCGAACCAGATCCTCTACTCCCCGCGGCACGGGCGCCGCGAGGCTCCGCGCCTGGATCGGGTCACGGCCGGACGGCCGCTGCTCCTCGTCGAGTACAGGGTCGCGGCCTTCGCGTACGACCAGGAGGGTTCGTGGCGCTGGATGGAGAAGACGAGGACAGAGCTGACCCTCGTCGAGGAGACGAAGATCCCCGTCCCGCGCCGCGACCAGCACCAGAGACGCCTCCTGACGACGGACGAGATCGTGCTGAGGCGGTTCGTGCCCCGATGAGGGTCCGCCGGCGGATCGAGGATGACGTGGCGCGGGGCCGCGACGCCGGGCGGTGGGGGAGCTGGATCGTCGTCGGGCTCTGGGCGCTCGTCCTCGTTCCCTTCGCCGGTACGCGCAACCTCTACTACGAGGAAGGGCGCTACACGCTCGCGGCGCTCGACATGCTGCAGAACGGCCACTGGCTGCGGCCGGAGGTCCTCGGGGAGGGATTCGTCGCGAAGCCTCCGCTGCTGTACTGGCTGGTCGCATCGGCGATCTCGCTCGGGGGCGTGTCCGAGTGGGTCGTCCGCGCACCCGCGCTCCTCGCCGCCCTGCTCGGCGCGCTTCTCGTCGAGCGCGATGCACGGCGCAGGGGCGGTGCACCGGCCGGTCTCCTCGCGGCCGTGGCCTTCCTCCTCTCTCCCTATGTCTTCACGACGGGTGCCCGGTCGGAGCCGGACCTGTTCGTCAGCGTGGCCTCCTTCGCCGCCTTCAGGATCTGGCTCGAGAGCCGGTGCACGCGTCAGGGGAGCGCAATCCTGGCGTGGATCGCCACCGCGTCGCTGCTCGCCGCGACCGCGCTTCTCAAGGGTCCGCTGCCGCTTGCCTGGTTCGGCATCGGGGCCTGTCTCGTCGTCGTTCGAGAGCGGCGCTGGAGGGAGCTGCCGGGCCTCGCGCTGCTGGGCGGGATCGCCCTGTCGGCCTTCGCCGCCTGGGCGGGCGCCGTCTACCAGCCCGGCGACGAGACGGCCTTCCAGGACATGACCCGCACCGGAGGTTGGCCGACGGTCTCGACCTACCTGAAGGGATTGGTGAGATTCGTTGGCGAGACCGCCGCCCACCTCCTTCCGTGGCTCGCCGTCGCGGCGCTGCCGCTGTCGCGGAGGTGGCGACACGAGGCCGGATTCGATGCGAGCCCGGCCGTGCCGTTCGCCCTCTACGCGGTGGGATGTACGGTGCCCCTCGCGCTCTGGCCCCACGCGCTCGCCCGGTACGCGATGCCGGCGATGCCCGGAGTCGCGGTGGTCGCGGGGCTCGCGGGCGCCGCCGCGTGGCGCGCAGGGTCGCCGGCCATCCGGACGGCGATCCGCGGTCTCGTTCTGGCGGCGCTCACGGTCCGGCTGGCGTGGCTCGCGGCCATCCCGTTCGACGCGACGCGCAACGAGGACGCGCGCCGTCTCGCCGAGACGCTCGCCGCGCCAATGGGGACTTCGCGGGACCCGCTGCTGATCCTCGGCCCCGCGATCGACTACAACGCCGCCTTCTACCTGCAGCGGGCCGGTCACTCGCCCCGTCTGATCCGCACGCCCGGCGAGGTCCTCACGCCCGCGTGGCTGATCACGGCCGCCCCGCCCCCGCCGGGCACTCGCGAGATGGCGCGCGGCGCCAGTCGGCGAGGTGTCGTCTACCGCGTCTGTCGCGTCGGGTCCACCGACTGAATGAGGTGGCGCTTCCGGGTTCCCGGCAGCCCCGTGCGTCCTGGGTCCCCGGGCCCCTCCGGGCCGCTGGCCCTACGCGAGATCGGTCTCGCGTGACGCGCGGTGGAAGCCCCGCTTCGAGTCGCGCACGAAGGCTCCCAGCTCGTCCGCCAGCGGATCGCCGAGGGCCGTCAGCCGCTCGAGGGCCTCGGCCAGCGAAAGGCCCGAGCGCAGGAGGAGGCGGTAGGCCTCCTTCAGGGTCCGCAGCTGGGAGGCCGCGAATCCGGCGCGCCTGAGGCCGACGACGTTCAGGCCCCGCGCGCGGGCCGGCACGCCGTCGGTGATCACGAAGGGCAGGCAGTCCTTGATGACCTTCGTGTTGCCGCCGACCATCGCGAGGCGCCCCACGCGGCAGAACTGGTGCACGACCACCCCGCCCGAGAGGAAGGCCCTCTCGTCGATCCGCACGTGCCCGGCGAGGGCGACGTTGTTCGCGAGGATCACGTGGTCGCCGATCACGTCTTCGTGGGCGACGTGGGAGTACGCCATGAGGAAACAGCCGGAGCCGACGCGCGTCACGCCCCCGGGAGCGGTGGCCCGGTGGATCGTCACTCCCTCGCGGATCCGGTTGTCGTCCCCGATCTCCAGGTGGCTCGGCCCTCCGCCGAAACCGAGGTCCTGGGGCTCGCCGCCGAGGATCGCCCCCTCGTGGACGCGGTTGCGGGCGCCCATCCGCGTGAATCGCTTGACGACGCTGTGGGCGCCGAGCTCGCAGCCGTCGCCGATCGCCGTCTCGGCCTCGACGACCGCGAACGGCCCGATCTCCAGCCCGGTCCCGAGCTGTGCGCCGGGATCGACGAGGGCCATGTGGTGCTTTCCCATGAGGCCGCGATTCTAGTTTGCGTCCTGCCCGGACGAGCCGGGCTCCGGACGGAATTGCCCCGGTCCGCAGGGAGGTGAGACAGTCGCCCGGCAGGCGGCGCCCTGAGGAGGCCCCGATGGAGACGCGAGGACGGTCGGCCATGACCAGGGGAATGACGATCGAACGATGCCGCATACCACTGGCGCAGGTCTACGTCGCGCTCCTGATCGCCCTCGTGCTGTTCTCACGAAGCCGGTGGATGGAGAGTGCGCCGGTCGTGGCGACGTCGTTCTTCGCTGCCGGCGTGGTGCTCGTGGCGGTCGCCGCTCTCGGGCGGACGTGGTGTTCGATGTACATCGCCGGGTACAAGGGACGGGTGCTCGTCGTCGAGGGACCGTATTCCGTCTGTCGCAATCCGTTGTACTTCTTCAGCATGCTCGGTGGCGTCGGTCTGGGGCTGGTCGCGAAGAACGTCACCGTTCCGCTTCTCTTCCTGGTCGGATTCGGTCTGTACTATCCGCTGGTCATCCGTCGCGAGGAACGGGCGCTGCGCCTGGCGTTCGGCAAGGGATACGACGCGTACGAGCGGGTGACACCGCGGTTCCTGCCGAGGCTCTCGCTGCTCAGGGAGCCTCCGGAGTACGCGGTCGATCCCCGGATCTTTCGCGCGCACCTTCAGAGCGCGGCGTGGTTCGTCCTCCTGATCGCGCTCGTGGCGATCGTCGAGACGTTGCACGACATGCACGTGCTTCCCAGCCCCCTCGCGCTGTACTGAATGCAGGCGTCAGTGAAGGCGACAATTCTCGTCGACCGCTGGGACGCCTCGCGCGGAGGGCAGGAGGGATATCTCGTCGCTCTGGCCGGGGCCCTCGTGCGGCGTGGGGTCGGCCTCCGGGTGCTTTGTCGCGAGAGCGCCGGGACGAGCAGCGGAGTCTCCATCGAGGCGCTCGCCCCCCGGGGAGGGGGCGCGTCCGGCGAGAAGCGCTTCCTGGCGGCCGCGGCCCTCAGGGTAGAGGCCGGGGCGGGGCCCGTCCTCGCGCCGAGGCTCGTCGGGCTCGCGACGCACGTCCAGCTGCACGGCGGACTCTTCGCCGACGCCCTCGAGGCGGAGCGCGATTCGATGGAGGGGGCCCGGCAGGCCCTTTTCGGTCTCGGAGCGGCCTTCAACGGGCGACGCCGGTTTCTCCTGCGCTGCGAAAGGCAGGTCCTCGCCGGCGGATGCCCTCAGATCATGGTCTGGACGGAGGCGCAGAGGAGCCGCCTCAGGGTCTTCGGCGTTCCAGACCAGGCGATCCGGGTGGCGCCGCCCGGCGTCGACCTCGAGCATTTCTCGCCGGATCCGGACGGCTTCCGCCAGGGCGGGAGCGCGGAGTTCCTCTTCCTCGCCCACAACCCCCGCCTGAAGGGTTTGCGCGCGGCTCTCGGGGCCATCGCCGTCGCGAGGCGGCGTGGCCTCCCCGCCCGCCTTGCCGTGGCCGGGCGGGGTCCAGGCGATGCGTGGCGCCGGCTCGCTGCCCGCCTCGGGGTCGCGGACGCCGTGTCCTTCGAAGGCCCGCTGTCGCCGGGTGACGTCGCTCGGCGGCTGCGCGCGGCGACCGGTCTCCTCCACCCGACGTTCCTGGACCCCTGCTCGCTCGCCTGCCTCGAGGCTGCTGCCTGCGGGGTCCCCGTCATCACGACCCGCAGGAACGGCGCCGTCGAGAGGCTCGGACCGGCGGGGGCGGCGCTCGTCGTGGACGATCCGAGGGACGTGGAGGCACTCGCGCGCGCGGTCGAAGAGGTCTCGAACCCGACCCGGCGCGCAGAGCTCAGAGAGGCCGCGCTCGGCCTCAGGACGTCGCTCGACGCGCGGCGTCACCTCGACGACGTGGTCGACTGGCTCGGCGTCGGCTGACGCGGCGGAGTCGGCGCCGGACGGGACGGCCCGGTCCCGGCGGGCCCGCCCGCTCCCGTCGACGAACGCTCACCCGCGAAGAACCGTTCCGGGCGCGAGGGACCGGGCGCGGAGCCGGATCGCCTCCCGGAAGCCGGAAGCGAGCCGCGCGCGGGTGCGGAGGAGGCCCCGGCGCGCGGGGGAAAGGAGCCGGGGCGGGAGGTCCCACTCCGATTGCAGGCGCTCCAGGATCGCGGCCAGGGCCTCGACCTCGAGGGCCTTCCTGCGGCTGATCCCGCCGGCGTGGACGCGGTAGCGGACGAGGGGCTCGGGGTGCCCGACGAGAACGTGCGATCGCGCGACACGGAGCCAGAGCTCGTAGTCCTGGGCCAGTTCCGCTTCGTCGGGAAAGAGGCCGGCCCGTTCGAGCGCCTCCCGGCGCGCGAGGACGGAGGAGAGCGGGACACAGTTGCCCCGCAGGAGGCGGGCGAGGTCGACCCGCGGGGGAACGTGCCGGGGCCACGTACCCTTCGCATCGCCGAAGCGCAGCACGGGACCGAAGACGAGCCCGGCGGAGGGAGCGGCCTCGAGAACGGCCACGTGCACCTCGAGCCTGCGGGGAAGCCAGAGGTCGTCGTCGTCGAGAAACGCGACGAGGGGAGACGAGACGCGGCGGAGGGCCTCGTTTCGCACGGCGCCGCATCGTCCGCAGAAGGCGAGGGGAACGTGACGGACGCCGGGGGCCCCCGACGCGGCGACGATGCGAGCCGTCTCCTCCGTGCCGCCGTCTTCCACGACGACGGTTTCGACGTCGCGAAACGTCTGCGCCGCCACCGATGCGAGCGCCTCGGCGAGGAGCGCTGGCCGGCGATGCGTGGCGATGACGACGGCGACGCGGGGCACGGCCGAGGTTACTCCCGACAGACGCCCGCGCCCGCCTCCCGCGAGGCGAGAATGGGGCCCTTGAGGCTCCTCGTCGTCAAGCTCTCCTCGCTCGGGGACGTCGCGCACGCGGTCCCGTCGGTCGCGGCCCTCGCGCGACGCTTCCCGCGCGCGGAGATCGACTGGCTCGTCGAGCCGCCGGCGGCGCCGTTCGTCGCCCAGCTGCCGTGGGTCGCGGAGACGGTCGTCGTGGACGTCCGCGGAGCCCTCGGGCGCGGCTGGGCGGACCTCCTTGCCGAGCGCGAGCGGGTCGCCACGCTGCTTGCCGACCGGCGCTACGAGCTCGTCGTCGACCTCCAGGGGCTCCTCCGCTCTTCCCTCTGGACCCTCTGGAGCGGGGCGAGCCGTCGCGTTGGCCGTGGCCGGTGGCCCTGGCTGCACACCTCCGTTCCGATGTACGACCGCCGGCGGACGCCCCACGCGGTCGAGAACACGGCCCGCGCAGTCGAGGCGCTCGGGGCGTCGGTTGCCGAAGGGTGGGAGGAAGCGCAGCGCGGCCTCGCTCCGCTGGCGGCGCGCCTGCGCGCCGCGGGGGCTCTCGAAGCCGAGCGGCTCGGCCTGCCGCGGCGGTTCACGGCCGCCTTCCCGATGTCCTCCGGGCGGGCCAAGTCGATCCCGCCGGAGTGGCTCGAGCGCTGGCCCGGCCCCCCGCTCGTCCTTCTCGGAGACGAACGGCTCGCGAGCTTCCGGCCAGGGCGAGAGGGGATCCTGAATCGCGCCGGCGCGATGCCGCTCCTCGGGAGCCTCGGGCTCGCTCTCGCGGCCGAGAAGGTCGTCACCGCGGACACGGGGCCGGGGCACATGGCGGCCCTTCTCGGCGCCGAGTCGCTGTCGATCCTCGGACCGACAAACCCTGCCCGCACCGGGCTCCGCGGGCCACGGGCCCGATCGGTGGGCGCGCCGTGCGGCGGCTGCGAGGAGCGGCGATGCCGAAAGGCGACACGCTGTCTCGCCGAGGCCTTCGGGGTCGCGTCGGGCGCGCTCTGACGTTCAACGCCCGGGATCGGTCGCCTGTCCCGCAGCACGCTCTCGTGCGACCTGGACCTGGCCGAATGCAAAGGGAATCGCGGTCTCCACCCGGAGGATGCGTGGTCCCAGGCTGAAGGGCCTGAAGGCGTGAGCCTCGAGCAGCGCGAGCTCGAACGGAATCCACCCACCCTCGGGACCGATGGCGAGAACTGCCGGGGAGGCCTTCCCGACGTCGTCGTCCTCGAGGCTGCGCGCGGCCGCGGGGTGGGCGAGCAGCCGGGCGCAGGACGCGCGTGGCCAGAGGGCTCCGAGCTCGTCCTCGACGAAGGGCCTGAAGAGCCTGCGCACGAGCACCTCGGGCAGGGCCGTGTCGCGCGCCTGCTCCAGCCCGAGGACGAGGTTCCTCTCGAGCTCCGCCGGCTCGAGGAAGGGCGTGTCGAAGTAGCTCTTCTCCACCCGCTGGGCGCCGACCAGGACGATGCGGCGCGCCCCCAGGGAGGCGGCGGACTGCAGAACGCGGCGCAGCACCTTGGGCCGAGGCATCGCGAGGAGCAGGTCGAGGCCCGCGGGCGGCGGCGGCTCCTCCGAGAGGCAAACCGAGAGGCGGACCTCGTCCGGCTCGACGAAGAGCACCGTGCCCGTTCCGACGTGACCGTTCACCCGGCCGACGGTCAGGCTGTCGCCCACCCGGGCGCGGTGTACCTCGTGGACGTGACGAGCGCGGCGGCCGGTAAGCCGCACCGTGTCGTCGGATGCGAAGTCCTCGGGGAACAGGAGAATCAGGTTCACGTTCGGATTCCGCCGGCACGGACGAGCCGCGAGGCTCTCGATTATCGGATAGCCTCGTCGCCATGCTGCGACGCTGCTCCGTACTGTTCCTCCTCGCCGCCGCCATTCTCCCCGCCACGGCCCAGGAGAACGTCGTCTTCCGCACGCCGCCGGAGGAGATCCGGCGTCTCGTCGACGCGCCGCTGCCGCCGGCGGTGCTGGTGGACCCGGCGGGCAACCGCCTCGTTCTCCTCGACCTGCCGGGCTACAAGTCGCTGGAGGAGCTCTCCGAACCGGAGCTGAAGCTCGCGGGTCTGCGCATCAACCCGAAGAGCCACAACCGCGCGCGGCTCAACGTGACGACCGGCCTCTCCGTCCAGGAGATCGCGTCCGGCAGGCGGTATGTGGTCGAGGGACTGCCGCCGGCGCCGAAGATCCAGTGGACGCGCTTCTCGCCGAAGGGGACGTACTTCTCGTTCGTGCAGTGCGACCCGGACGGGCTCTCGCTCTGGACGGTGGACCTCGCGGCGGGACGGGCAAGGCGGGTCACGCCGCCGAGCGTCTCGGCGGTCCTCGACTTCCCGTACCAGTGGCTCCCGGACGAGTCGGGCCTCCTCGTTCACGTCCGCCCGACCCTCGAGCCGTTCGTCGCGCCCGCGGTCCTGCCGGTCGGCCCCGTCGTCAAGGAGGCGACCGGCCGCAAGGCGCCCGCGCGGACGTACCAGGATCTCCTGAAGAGCGAGGCCGACGAGCGCGCGTTCGCCTTCTATGCGACGACCGAGGTCCGCCGCTTCGCGCTCGACGGGACGAGCACACCCGTCCTGCCGCCCGCGATCCGTCGCGCGGTGAGGCCGTCCCCCGACGGGAGCTGGATCCTCGTGACGACGATCCGCCCGCCGTTCTCGTACCGGTTCCCGGTTTCCCGGTTCGCCTACCGCACCGAGGTCCTCGATGCCGCCGGGAAGAGTGTCGCGACGCTCGTCGAGAAGCCGGTGCAGGACGCGATCCCGGTCGCGTTCGACGCGACCGAGGCGGGTCGCCGGGGCTTCGCCTGGCGCGACGACGTGCCCGCGACGGTGTTCTTCGCCGAGGCCGAGGACGGCGGGGACCCCGCGAACACCGTTCCGTTCCGCGACCGGCTGTTCCTTCTGGACGCGCCCTTCGACGCGAGCCCGAAGCCGTTCGCCAAGACCCGGAACCGCTTCCAGGAGGTCACCTGGGGAGAGGGCGGCATCGCGATCCTCTCGGACTTCCGTTGGAAGGACCGCAACCAGAAGACCTACCTGGCGAACGCCTCCGCCGGCGACGCCGAGCCGAAGGTGCTGTTCGACCTGTCGACCGAGAACCTCTATGCGCAGCCGGGCGATTTCGTGACGGTCCCGGACACGCGAGGCCGCGACGTGCTGAGGCGCAGCCGGGACGGCAAGCACCTCTGGCTCTCGGGCGAGGGATATGGACCGGAAGGGAACCGCCCGTTCCTCGACGCGTACGAGCTCGCCACCGGGAAGACGACGCGCCTCTGGCGCGCGGACGGGGCTTCGACCTACGAGCGGATCGTCCGCGTCCTCGACGCCGAGCGCGGCGTCCTCCTGACGCGCGTCGAGGGCTCGAAGCAGTTCCCGAACTACCAGGTCCGGAACGTGAAAGCCCGCGTCGCGCCGCGTCCGGTCACGGCGTTCGGAAATCCCTATGGCGCGCTCGAGGCGGTGAAGACGCGCAAGGTGAAGTACAAGCGGGCCGACGGCGTCGACCTCGCGGGCGACCTCCATCTCCCCCCGGGCTACGACCCGGCCCGGGACGGCCGCCTGCCGCTCCTCCTCGAGGCGTACCCGACCGAGTACAAGGACAAGTCGGCCGCGGGGATGGTCGACTCGTCGCCGCACGCCTTCGTCCGTCCGTCCTGGGCTTCGCCGGTGTTCTGGACGCTGCTCGGGTATGCCGTGCTCGAGAACGCGCAGTTCCCGATCGTCGGCGAGGGGGCGAAGGAGCCGAACGACACCTTCGTCGAGCAGCTCGTCGCGAACGCGAAGGCGGCGATCGACGCGCTCGACGCGGAGGGGATCGTCGACCCGAAGCGGTGCGCGGCCACCGGGCACTCCTACGGCGCGTTCATGACCGCGAACCTCCTCGCGCACTCCGACCTCTTCGCCGCGGGGATCGCGCGCTCCGGGGCGTACAACCGCTCCCTCACGCCGTTCGGCTTCCAGGCCGAGGAGCGGACCTACTGGCAGGCGCGCGACGTCTACGCGCGGGTCTCGCCGTTCGACTACGCCGACCGCATCAACGAGCCGCTCCTGATGATCCACGGCGAGGCGGACAACAACCCGGGGACCTTCACGCTCCAGAGCGAGCGCCTCTTCGAGGCGATCCAGGGGCTGGGGGGCCGGTCGCGGCTGGTCCTCCTCCCGTACGAGAGCCACGGCTACGCGGCGCGGGAGAACATCCTCCACATGCTCTGGGAGACGGGCACCTGGCTCGAGACGTGGGTGAAGGGAAAGAAGCCCTGACGATGACGGGCAGGGTCACCCGTCAGGGTGACCCTGCCCGTGCTGCGGGTCAGGGAGACTTCTTCGCGACACCCAGCTCCTCCAGCCTCTTCGCGATGTCGGGGCCGGCTGTTGCGGCCTTCACCTCGCGGTCGACGTGGAGGAGCTTTCCGTCCTTCCCGACGTAGAACGTCCATCGGAACGGGCGTGCGCGGTCGGCCGTCACGACGCCGTACGCCCGGGCGACCGAGCCGTCGGCGTCGGCGAGGATCGGGTAGTCGGCGTCGAGCGACTTCGCGAAGTCCTTCAGGAGGTCGACCGGGTCGACGCTCGCGGCGAAGTAGGCCACGTCGAAGGCACGGATCTCGTTGCCGCTCTCACGGAGCGACTTGCACTCCGCCGTTCACCCGCCGGTGAACGCCTTCGGGAACCAGGCCACGACGACGACCCTCTTCCCGGCGTGGTCGGCCAGGCCGTGGGCCTTTCCGTCCGAGCCCGGGAGCGAGAAGGCGGGCGCCGGGTCCCCGGCCGCGAGGGGCTTCGGTGCATCGCCGGAGAAGGCCGGGGCGGCGGCGAGGAGCCCGGCGGCGGCGAGCGCGAGGACGTGACGCATGGGTGGCCTCCTGTGGGTGGAATCCTACCGTCTGGTGCTAGCGTTCCGCCATGCGCTATTCGTTCCTGACGCACCTCTCCTGCACGAAGTGCGCGTCGACGTACGAGCCGACGCGCCTGCTCAACGTCTGCGCCGCGTCCGGCTGTGGCGGCTCCCTCTTCGCCGGGTACGAGCTCCCGTCTCTCTCCCGGGAGGACGTCGCCGGGCGGGACCGGACGATCTGGCGGTGGCACGAGCTGATGCCGGCCAGGAGCGCGGAAGAGATCGTCACGCTCGGTGAAGGGGGGACGCCCCTCCTTCACGCACCGAGGCTCGGGGCCCGCCTCGGGATGCCCGACGTCTGGGTCAAGGAGGAGGCCGGCAACCCGACCGGGTCGTTCAAGGCGCGCGGACTGGGCGCGGCGGTCACGATGGCGAAGGCGCTCGGGGCGCGGGCCATCGCCCTGCCGACGGCCGGGAACGCCGGGGGCGCGGCGGCCGCGTATGCGGCGAAGGCGGGCCTGGCTTGCCACGTCTTCATGCCGCGCGATACGCCGAAAGTCTTCCGGATCGAGTGCGAGGCGTACGGCGCCTACGTGACGCTCGTCGACGGCCTCATCGACGACTGCGGACGGATCGTCGCAGGGCGGAAGGACGCCGAGGGGTGGTTCGACGTCTCGACGCTGAAGGAGCCGTACCGCGTCGAGGGGAAGAAGACGATGGGGTACGAGCTCGCCGAGCAGCTCGGGTGGACGCTCCCCGACGTGGTCATCTATCCCACCGGCGGCGGCACGGGCCTCATCGGGATGTGGAAGGCGTGGGAGGAGATGGAGCGTCTCGGCTGGGTCGGCCCCGCGCGGCCGCGGATGGTCGTCGTCCAGGCCGAAGGGTGCGCGCCGATCCCGAGGGCTTTCGACGCGGGTGCGCCGGTCTCCATCCGCTTCCCCGACGCGCACACGTACGCGAGCGGCCTGCGGGTCCCGAAGGCGTACGCCGACTACCTCATCCTGAAGATCCTCCGCGAGTCGAAGGGTGAGGCGGTGACGGTGACGGACGACGAGATGCGCCGGGGCGTCCTCGAGATGGCCGCCAGCGAAGGGCTCTTCGCCGCGCCCGAGGGGGGCGCCGCCTGGATCGCCGTGGAGAAGCTCCTCGCGGCGGGGAAGCTCGACCGCGGCGAGAGGGTCGTCGTCTTCGACACGGGAACGGGATACAAGTACGTCGAGTAGGAGGGCGGGCCCGATCACCTGATCCCGGTGCCGCAGGCGGTTCCTCGTCTCCCGGTAGACTCGGCAGCCGGAGGAACCATGCGACTCCTTCGCCTTTTCACCCTGATCGTCCTGGCCACGTTCGTCCCCGGACCCGGTGCGCGCGCGGCCGGCCGGCTCGACGTGCCCTACGAGATGTTCCGGCTCCCGAACGGGTTGACCGTGATCGTTCACGAGGACCACCGGCTCCCGATGGTCTCGGTCAACACCTGGTACCACGTCGGCTCCGCCCGCGAGGTCCCCGGCCGGACCGGCTTCGCACATCTCTTCGAACACCTGATGTTCAATGGCTCGAAGAACGTGCCGCAGGGCGCCTTCGACCAGTGGCTCGAGGCGGTGGGAGGCGACAACAACGGCTCGACCACGACCGACCGTACGAACTACTGGGAGAACCTGCCGTCGAACGCCCTCGAGACGGCCCTCTTCCTCGAGTCGGACCGGATGGGCTGGCTGCTCGACACGATGTCCCCCGAGAGGGTCGACCAGCAGCGTGACGTCGTGAAGAACGAGAGGCGGCAGTCGTACGAGAACCGCCCCTACGGCATGGCGTCGATCGAGATCCTCAAGGCGCTCTACCCGCCGGACCACCCTTACCACTGGCCCGTGATCGGGTCCCAGGAAGACCTCTCGGCCGCGTCGCACGAGGACGTCGCCGACTTCTTCCGAAAGTGGTACGGCCCGGCCAACACGAGCGTCGTCATCGCGGGCGACGTCGACGTGGCAACCGCGAGGAAGCTCGTGGAGAAGTGGTTCGGGAAAGTTCCGAGGAGCGAGCCGGTCGAGCCCCTCGCGCCCCGGCCGGTCGTCCTCGCGGGGGAGAAGCGCCTCCTCCTGGAGGACGCGGTGGAGCTCCCGCGCCTCTACCTCGTCTGGCCGACGCCCCCGGTCTACGCGCCAGCCGACGCCGCCCTGGACGCCGCCGCCGGGGTCCTCGCCACCGGCAAGAACTCGCGCCTCTACCGCAGGCTCGTCTACGAGCTTCAGATCGCACAGGACGTCCAGGCCTACCAGGAGTCCGCCGCCCTCGGCTCCACCTTCAACGTCGTCGTCACCGCGCGCGCCGGGCAGTCGCTCGAGAAGATCCTGGCGATCGTCGACGAGGAGCTCGCGCGCCTCGGCGCCGAGCCTCCCTCGCCGCGGGAGGTCGAGCGGTTCAGAAACCAGCTCGAGGCCACGACGTACGCCCGCCTGGAGAGCATCGGGGGCTTCGGAGGGAAGGCCGACCAGCTGAACGCCTACTGGGCGGGAACCGGGAACCCCGGCTTCTTCGAGGGGGACCTGGCCCGCTACCGGTCCCTCGCTCCGGCCGACGTGAGGGCCGCGGCCTTCCGCTTCCTTGGTCCGGGCCGCATCGTCCTCTCGGTCGTCCCGTCGGGGAGGAAGGACCTCGCCGCGATCCGGACCCCGGAGGTGTCGAAGTGAAGCGCTCCCTGCATCTCACCCTCGCCGCCGCGGCACTCGTGGCGTTCGGTCCGCTCTCGGCGGCGGAGCCTGGCGCCGACCGGAGCCAGCCGCCGGCGCCCGGACCGGTCCGTCCTCTCACGCTGCCTGCCGTCCAGAGGTTCGCCCTCGGAAACGGGCTCGGCGTGAAGCTCGTCGAGTCCCACGGCGTCCCGGTCGCCACCGTCTTCCTCGTCGTGAGAGGCGGGGCCGCGACGGACCCTGCCGGAAAGGAGGGGCTGGCCGCGATGACGGCGGCGATGCTCGACGAGGGAGCCGGCGGGAAGGACGCCCTCGCGCTGGACGACGCCGTGACCTTCCTCGGCGCCGAGCTCGACACCTGGACCTCGTGGGACGCCACGGTCGTCAGCCTGAAGGTCCCGGTGGCGCGGCTCGCGCCGGCGCTCTCCCTCATGGCCGATGTCGTGATCAGGCCTGACTTCTCCGCGAAGGAGCTCGACCGCTTGCGCAAGGAGGCGCTCTCCCGGCTCCTCCAGGCGCGGGCCGAGCCCGGCGCGATCGGAAGCAGGGCTCTCGCCGCGGCGGTCTTCGGGCCGACCCACCGGTACGGCAAGCCGGTGAACGGTGACGCGCCCTCGATCGCGTCCTTCACGACGGACGCCCTGAAGGCCTTCCACGCCGATCACTATCGCCCCGGAAACGCCTTCCTCGTCGTCACGGGCGACGTCGTCCCGGCAACTCTCACGCCCCTGCTCGAGAAGGCCTTCGGAGCCTCCGTGTGGCCGGCGGGCGGCAGCGCGCCGAAGCCGCTTCCGCCGCCGGCGCAGCTGAAGGACCGGGTCGTATGGCTCGTCGACAAGCCCGGGGCCGCGCAGTCGGTGATCCGGATCGGGCGGGTCGGCCCCGACCGCCGCTCTGTCGACTACTTCCCGGTGGAGGTGATGAATACGCTCCTCGGCGGCTCTTTCACCTCCCGCCTCAACGACAACCTCCGTGAGAAGCGCGGCTACACCTACGGCGCCTCGTCCTCCTTCGACTACCGCATCTCGGGCGGGCAATTCAGGGCGGGCGCCGACGTTCAGACGAAGGTCACGGGCGAGGCGATGACCGAGTTCCTGAAGGAGCTGGAGCGGATCCGGACGCCGGCCGCACTGCAGGAGGTCGAGCGAGCCCGGACGTACATGGCTCTCCGCCTGCCGCAGGACCTGGAGACGACCGACCAGCTCGCCGGCGAGCTCGCGAACCAGACGCTCCAGTCCCTCCCGGACGACTATCTCGCGACCTACGTGCAGAAGACTCTCGCCGTCACGCCGGAGGCGCTCCGGAAAGCCGCCCGGGAGCACGTGGACACCGCGAAGATGGCGTTCGTCGTCGTCGGCGACCTCGCCACCATCCGGAAGCCGCTCGAGGCGCTGAAGCTCGGGCCTGTCCGCGTCCTGACCGTGGAAGAGGTGATGGGCCCGGCGCCGAAGACCCAGTGACGGGACCGCCTTCCTCGCGACGGTCGAAGGGAAGCCCCATGCGCTCAGCGGGGGGAATCGAGCTCCTGCAGGCCCCTGCGGAAGGACTCATCCGCCGGGAAGAGCGCGATGCCGCGCCGGAGTAGAGACCTGGCCTGGTCTTCCCGACCGAGCTGCGCGTTCCAGAGGGCGAGGTAGTACAGGGAGTCCGGCCGGCGGGGAGCGAGGGCTACCGCCGTCTCCTGGGCGGCGAGAGCCTCCGCGAACTTCCTTTGCCGCCAGAGGACGTCGCCGAGGACGTTCCACGCGTTGGGAAAAGGGCGGTGGATCGCGACGGCTGCCCTGAGCTCGAGCTCGGCCGCGGGCAGGTCGCCTCTTCGGTAGGCGTCGAAGCCGAGCAGGTAACGGCCTCGGGCCGCTCCCGGCTGCTCCCTGACGATCGCCTGGTAGAGCGACCGGTCGTCGCGCCAGTCCCGGTTTCGGCGCATGGTCATCGGGATCAGCAGGGCGACGAGGAGGGCCGGCAAGAAGAGGCCCCTCGGTCCGGGCTCGGTCGTCCGGAACACGTGCCTGCCCGCGAGCAAGAGGACGAATCCTGCCAGCACAGCGATTCCGGCAGATGGGAAGTAGGCGAGCCTCTCGGCGAACACCGTCCCGATGGGGAAGACGAGGTTCGACGTCGGGAGGAAAGCGACCGGGAAGAAGAGGAGACCAAGACCAATCTGAGGGAAGGTCCGCCGCCAGCGCAGGGCGGCCACGAGAACGGCCAGCCAGCCGATGCTGCCGATCCAGACGACCGGGTCCGCCAGAGCCCGAATCGGCCGGAGCGCCCACGCCGAGTAGTCCGCTGACAGCCGAAAAGGCACCACGCATTTCGCCGCATAGAGCCAGAGGTAGTTCGAAGCGTTCAGTATCCGCAGCCCCGGCGGCAGAGAGGAGAGTGGATTCGTCAGCTCGGTGGGGAGGGCCGTCGGGGAACGGAGAGCGCCCCCCAGCACGAGGTGCCGAATCCAGAGGGCCACCGCCAGGACGGCGACGCCGGCAGCGGCGACGACGACGATTCTCTTCCACCGTTCGCGGGGCGCGCCCGTGGGGGTCGCAGGCCAGAAGAGCTCCGCGAGAATGATCACCCCGGGCAAGGCGGCCGCGCTCTCCTTGGCAAAGAGCGCCAGGCCGAACGCCCCGACGGCGAGCGTGGCCCATGTCCCTCGCCTCTCGGCCACGCGGGCGGCCCGAAGGTACGCCAGCGCCGATAACAGGGACAGGGCAGCCGCCATGAGCTCGGCCCGTCCGACGATGCTTGTCACGGCCTCGACGTGAATCGGCATCACGGCGAACAGCGCCGACGCCACGATGCACAGCCGCCTGTCCATCCCGAGGGAGAGAAGCCACTCGAACAGCAGGAGGACGACGAGGCCGTGCAGGACGACGTTCACCCCGCGCAGGAGCGGGGCGGAGAGACCGTGGACCCACCCCTGGACGGCAAAGGAGAGCAGGACGACGGGGCGGTAGACGTCGGACGTCTCGCCCCAGTAGCCGACGGTCACGAGCTGCGAGACCTGGGCTGGGTCCCCGAGGCGCGGGTTGTCGCGCACGATGTCGAGATCGTCGTACGTGAACGCGTTCGGGAGGCCGTTGGCGAACGCGACGAGCGCCAGGAGGACGAGAAGCACTCTCGAGAGCGCGTGAGAGGTGGTCGTGGATTCCAGCGGCTTCTCGACGCGTCTCCTGGCCACGGATCGAAGGGTAGCAGGTCGGGCACCCGTCACAGGGACCCGGGACGGGCGTGTTCCGTCCACCAGACTCGCGAGGTGAAACGGCGAGGTCCGGGGCTACATCCCCAGCATCACCCGGGCCATCTTCGACATCATCCCGGGGTTCCAGGGCGGGTCCCAGACGAGCTCGACCTTTGCTTCGGTGACGCCGTCGACGGACTTTACGGCCCTCTCCACCTCGCCCGGGAGTGTCCCGGCGACAGGGCAGGCCGGGGCGGTGAGCGTCATCGTCACCTGGACCGAGCCGCCGCCTCCGACGTTGACCGAGTAGATGAGGCCGAGGTCGTGGATGTTGACCGGAATCTCGGGGTCGTAGATCTTCTTCAGCGTCCCGATGACCTTCTGCTCGAGATCGGGACCGGGAGCGGCCGGGACGGGTTCGGGCATCGCGACGGACATGACGTTACTCCGTAGAGGCCGCGGCGCCGCCCCCGGCGAGTGCCGAGTGGAGCGTGTGCCAGGCGAGCGTCGCGCACTTGACGCGGACGGGGAATTCGCGGACTCCGGAGAAGACGGCGAGCTTGCCGAAGCTCTTCGCGTCGGCCTTCTCGTCGGGCGGCCCGGTGAGGAGGTCGTGGAAACGCGTGAAGAGCGCCTCGGCCTCTTCGGTCGTCTTTCCCTTCACGGCTTCGGTCATGAGCGAGGCCGACGCCTTCGAGATGGCGCAGCCCTTCCCCTGGAAGCCGATCTCGCGGATGACGCCGCCGTCGACGACGACGTAGAGCGTCAACTGGTCGCCGCAGAGGGGGTTGTGGCCGATGCCGGAATGGGTCGCGCCCTCCAGCGCCCGGAAGTTCCGGGGAGTCCTGTTGTGGTCGAGGATGACCTCCTGGTAGAGGTCCGTCAGGGCCGTCATGCGCCGAATACCTCGAGGACCTTCCGGAGGCCGGCCGCGAGCGCGTCGACCTCCTCGCGCGTGTTGTAGAGGCCGAACGAGGCGCGCGCCGTGGCGGGGAGGTCGTAGCGGGTCATCACCGGCTGCGCGCAGTGGTGGCCGGTCCGGATGCAGATCCCCTCCTGGTCGAGGATCGTCCCGACGTCGTGCGGGTGAATGTCTCCGAGGACGAACGAGACGACGCTCGCCTTCTCCCGGGCGGTGCCGATGATCCGGAGACCGGGGACCTCGGAGAGGCGCGCGGTGGCGTAGGAGAGGAGATCCTTCTCGTGGGCTGCGATACGCGGCAGCCCGAGGGCCGTCACGTAGTCGAGCGCGGCCCCGAGCGCCACGGCGCCCGCGAGGTTGCCCGTCCCCGCCTCGAACTTCGCCGGGAGCTCGGCGTACGTCGTCTTCACGAACGAGACGGAGGCGATCATGTCGCCGCCCCCCTGGTACGGAGGCATCTTCGAGAGCCACGACTCCTTGCCGTAGAGGACGCCGATGCCGGTCGGCCCGTAGACCTTGTGACCGGAGAAGGCGAGGAAGTCGCAGTCGAGCGCCTGGACGTCGACGCCCAGGTGCGGGATCGACTGGGCCCCGTCGAGAAGGACCGGGACGCCCTTTCCGTGGGCATAGCCGATGAGCGCCCTCACCGGGTTGATCGTGCCGAGGGCGTTGGAGACGTGGACGACGCCGACGAGCTTCGTCCGCTCCGTCAGGAGCCGGCCGAGGTCGTCCAGGATCAGGTCGCCGCGGTCGTCGAGCGGAATGACGCGCAGCTTCGCCCCTGTCCGCTCGCAGAGGAGCTGCCAGGGAACGATGCCCGAGTGGTGCTCCATCCCGGTGATGAGGATCTCGTCGCCCGCCTTCACGTACGCCTGGCCGAAGCTCGTCGCGAGGAGGTTGATCGACTCGGTCGTCCCGCGCGTGAAGACGATCTCGCGCGTCGAGCGGGCGTTCACGAACCGGCGCACGGTTTCGCGGGCGCCCTCGTAGGCCGCCGTCGCCTCCTCGGAGAGGCGGTAGGTGGAGCGGTGGATGTTCGCGTTCTGCTCGCGGTAGAAGCGGTCGGAGGCGCGGATCACGGCCTCGGGCTTCTGCGTCGTGTTGGCGCTGTCGAGGTAGACGAGCGGGTGCCCGTTCGCTTCGCGCGCGAGAAGAGGGAAATCGCGTCGCACTGCTGTGACGTCGAGGGCCGTTTCGGCCGGAGCGGCGGTCGTCTTCATCGGGGCTCCGGAACGCTCCCGGCGAGCCAGCCGAGGACGCGGTGGGTGAGGTGCGCTTTCACGGGTTCGACCGGGACGCGGTCGACGATCTCGCTGGCGAACGCGAGCGTCAGGACGCTCCGGGCCTGGCTCTCGGAGAGGGCGCGCGAGCGGAGGTAGAAGACGGCGTCGGCGTCGAGCCGTCCCGTCGCCGAGCCGTGCGTGCACTTGACGTCGTTGTTGTAGATCTCCAGCTGCGGCTTGGCGTCGATGCGGGCCGTGTCGGAGAGGAGGAGGTTGCGGTTCTTCTGGTGGGCGTCGGTGAAGGCGCCCGCGGGGCGGACGATCACCTTTCCGTCGAAAGCGCCCCGCGCGCTCCCGTCGAGGATCCCCTTGTAGTACTGCTGGCTCCCGCAGTGCGGCCGGGCGTGGTCGACGAGCGTGTGGTTGTCGACGTGCTGCTCGCCGCGCGCCAGGAAGAGCCCGTCGAGCGTCGCGCCGGCGCCGTCGCCGTGGAGCCGGACGGTGAGTTCGTTCCTCACGAGCCGGCCGCCGACCGACAGGACATGGCTGAAGAGCTGCGCGCCCGGGCCGAGGTGGGCCTCGGTCGTCCCGACGTGGTCCGTCTCGAGGGACTCCTCCTGGAGCGTCGTGTGGTCGAGGTGGGCGTGCGCCCCGAGGACGATCTCGGTCACGGGGTTCACGAACCCGCTGCCGATTCCGCAGTACGCCTCCACGACCCGCGCCTGCGCGTTCTCCCCGAGCGAGAGGACGACGCGGGGGTGCGACGCCACCGGACCCGCGCTCCCGTCGGCGACGTGGACGACGAGGAGAGGCTCGGCGAGGACGACGCCGTCGGGGACGTGCACGAAGGCGCCGTCGAGGAGGAACGCCGCGTTCATCGCGACGAAGGGGTGCGTCAGGTGTCCGCGAAGAAGGCCGAGGCGCTTCTCCAGGAGGTCGGGCGGGGCGGCGAAGAGGCGCGAGAGGGCGTCGAAGCGAACGCCCGCCGGGAGGCCGTCGAAGCGCGAGAGCTCCGCGTCGAGGCGGCCGTTCACGAAGACGAGCTGGGGCTGCGATCGCCCGGCGACGCCGATCGGTCCGAGGGACGCGAGGGCGGAACGGGCGCTGGAAGTCTTGCCGGCGGGCGCTGGGCCCGTGTCGGCCATCGCCGGGAGCTGGCGGGCGAGCGCTGCGACGCTGGTGTAGCGCCACTCCTCGTCGGAAGGGCGGGGGAGACCGAGCTTCGCGAAAGCCTCCGCGCCGGCGCGCCTCAGGTTCTGGACGAACAGCGGGCTCGTCGCCGCCTCACGCGCGCCGAAGGCGCGGGCGCGCTCCAGGGCGCTGGCGGTCCCTTCCGAGAGGGCCGTTGCCGGGGCGGCCGCGGGGGCCGAGGCGCTCAAGACGCCGTCCCTGCCCCGATCGTGGCCTCTTCCTCCAGCCAGCCGTAGCCCTTCTCCTCGAGGAGGAGAGCGAGCGACTTGTCGCCCGAGCGGACGATCCGGCCGCCGGAGAGGACGTGGATGACGTCGGGGGTGATGTAGTTGAGGAGCCGCTGGTAGTGCGTGATGAGGACCATCGCCCGGTCGGGGGAGCGCAGGGAGTTCACGCCCGAGGCGATGACGCGCAGGGCGTCGATGTCGAGGCCCGAGTCGGTCTCGTCGAGGATCGCGAGCGTCGGGTCGAGGACCGCCATCTGGAAGATCTCGTTCCTCTTCTTCTCGCCGCCCGAGAACCCCTCGTTCACGTTCCGCGAGAGAAGCGCGTCCTCCATCTCGACGAGCGCGGCCTTCTCCTCGACGAGCGCGAGGAAGTCCATCGCGTCGACCTCGGGAAGACCGCGGTGCTTCCTCACGGCGTTCAGCGCCATCCGGAGGAAGTAGGTGTTCGCCACGCCCGGGATCTCGACCGGGTACTGGAAAGAGAGGAAGACGCCCTCGCGCGCCCTCTCCTCCGGCGGCATCGAGAGGAGGTCCTTGCCCTTGTAGAGGACGGTGCCCTCGGTCACCTCGTAGCCTTCGCGGCCGGAGAGGACGTGGGCGAGGGTGCTCTTGCCCGAGCCGTTGGGGCCCATGATGGCGTGCACCTCGCCCGCGTTCACGGTCAGGTCGACCCCCTTGAGGATCTCGGTGCCGTCCTCGGCGATGCGGGCCTTGAGGTTCTGAATCTCGAGAATCGTCGTCGTCACGTTCAACCCACGCTTCCTTCGAGGCTCACGCCGAGGAGCTTCGTCGCCTCTACGGCGAACTCCATCGGGAGCTCCCTGATGACTCTCCGGGCAAAGCCGTTGACGATGAGCGACACGGCGTCCTCGCTCGTCAGGCCCCGCTGGCGGCAGTAGAAGAGCTGGTCCTCCCCGATCTTCGACGTCGACGCCTCGTGCTCGATCTGCGCGGTCGAGGTCTTCACGTCGAGGTAGGGGAAGGTGTGCGCCCCGCACTTGTCTCCGAGGAGGAGCGAGTCGCACTGGGAGTAGTTGCGGGCGCCGATCGCGGACTTCGCGATCGACACGCCACCGCGGTAGGTGTTCTGGCCGTGGCCGGCGGAGATCCCCTTCGAGACGATCGTCGACCGGGTGTTCTTCCCGATGTGGATCATCTTCGTGCCGGTGTCGGCCTGCTGGTAGTTGTTCGCGAGGGCGACCGAGTAGAACTCGCCGACGGAGTCGTCTCCGAGGAGGATGCAGCTCGGGTACTTCCAGGTGATGGACGAGCCGGTCTCCACCTGCGTCCAGGAGATCTTCGACCTCTTGCCGGCGCACTTGCCGCGCTTGGTCACGAAGTTGTAGATGCCCCCCTTGCCGTCCTTGTCGCCCGGGTACCAGTTCTGGACGGTGGAGTACTTGATCTTCGCGTCGTCGAGGGCGACGAGCTCGACGACGGCGGCGTGGAGCTGGTTCGTGTCGCGCTTCGGGGCGGTGCACCCCTCGAGGTAGGAGACCGAGGCCCCTTCCTCGGCGACGATGAGCGTCCGCTCGAACTGCCCCGTGTCGGGCTGGTTGATCCGGAAGTAGGTGGAGAGCTCCATCGGGCATCGGACGCCCTTCGGCACGAAGCAGAAGGAGCCGTCGGAGAAGACCGCCGAGTTGAGCGTCGCGAAGAAGTTGTCGGTGTAGGGAACGACGCTCCCGAGGTACTTCTTCACGAGGTCGGGGTGCTCGTGCACCGCCTCGGAGAAGGAGCAGAAGATGACCCCGACCTTCGCGAGGCTCTCGCGGAACGTCGTCGCGACCGACACGCTGTCGAAGACGGCGTCGACGGCGACGCCCGCCAGGATCGCCCGCTCCTCGAGCGGGACGCCGAGCTTTTCGTACGTCCGGAGGAGCTCGGGGTCGACGTCCGCGAGGCTCTGCGGGCCGTCTTTCGTCGACTTCGGCGCGGCGAAGTAGCGGATCGCCTGGTAGTCGATGGGCGGGTAGGAGACCTTCGCCCACTTCGGCTCGGTCATCCCGAGCCAGTGCCGGTAGGCCTTCAGGCGCCAGTCGAGGAGCCACTGCGGCTCCTTCTTCTTGGCGGAGATGGCGGCGACGATCTCCTCGTCGAGGCCGGGCCGGAAGACCTCGGACTCGACGTCGGTGACGAACCCGTGCCTGTACTCCTGGTTCGTCAGCTCGGAGAGGACTTCGTTCGAGCTCATGGTGCGGTGCTCCTGGGCAGCGGGTCGATCGAAGGGAGAAGCGGAGTGGGGCAGGGCGCCTTGGGCGGAACGGGTCGCGTCATCTCGGCCAGCGTCAGCTTCGAGAGCGCCTGCTGGATGACGTCGTTCACCGCGGCCCAGTTCGGCCTGGCCACGCAGCGGCCCTCGTGCTCGCACGCCCCCGGCATGCTGCACTCGGTGATGGCGAGCGGCCCCTCGAGCGCCTCGATGACGGCCGACACGGGGACCTCTTCGGGGAGCTTCGCGAGTGCGTAGCCCCCCTTGGTGCCGCGCTGGGAGACGAGAAGGCCCGCCTTCAGAAGGGTCTTCAGGAGCTTGACGACCGTCGGCTGGGGGATTCCCGTCCGCGCCGAGAGCTCTCGTGCGCTGATTCCCTGCGCTGGCTCGCGGGCGAAGGTCGTGAGGAGAACGACCCCGTAGTCGGTGAGCTTGTTCATCCGGATCATGGCTGTTTCGTCTTCCCGCCCCCGTCCTAATCGAGACGGCGATTCAATTAGGACTACGACAGTACTGTATTTCCGGATCGTGGGGGTGTCAAGGGAGCGGAAGGCAGGGAGCAGGGGGCGGAAACCGGGCCGAACGGGGCCGCGAAGGGTGAAACGCCCCGGCGCCTCAGGGCGCCGGGGCGCGAGGACCGGTTCGGACTGTCCCGGCTACGCGAGCTTGAAGGCGACGGTGATGGTGAGCAGGACCTTCACCGGCTTCCCGTGCTTCGTCGCCGGCTTGTAGGTCCACGTCTTCACGGCCTCGATGGCCGCGTCGGTCAGCATCGGGTCGGGGGACTCGACCGCCTCGACCTTCGTGACGCTTCCCTTCTCGCTGATGACGGCCATGAGGATGACCTTGCCCTGGACCTTGTTCTTCCGCGCTTCCTCGGGGTAGGTCGGCTGGACGCGGGTGAGCTCGACCGGCTCCTTCACGTCTCCTCCGACTTTCAGGACCTCGCCGTCGTCGGCCGCGACGCTGATTCCCTTGGCCGGGGTCGCCTTGGCGTCCGGAGGCTGGGAATCGCCGCCGAACGGGAAGGCCGTAGCTCCCGCTGCACCGACGAGGAGGAGAGATACCGCGGAGACGGCCGTCGCGAACGAAATACGAGTTCGTGACATCGGGACCTCCTTTGCCAGGTGGGCCACCCTTCGGACGAGGTGGCTCCGCGTGTGGAAGGGGAGCGCGGCCGCGGGGGACTCCTGGCTCAGGCGGGCCAGGACAGCGAGGGCCCGCAGGTAGGCCCGCCGATTCCCCGTCGATGCGACCGCAGCGTGATCGACGGCCTGCTCGCGCGAGAGCGCGATGCCGGAGAGGACCGCCCAGGCGGCGGGTTGCGCCCAGAGGAGCGCCCGGGCGCCCTCTTCGAGGAGGAGAGCCCACGAGTCCCGCCGCTTCACGTGGAGGAGCTCGTGACACGCCACGGCTTCCTGCTCGGCCTCTTCGAGCAGGGCGAAGCTCTCCGGAAGGAGGATTGCGGGACGCCGCCAGCCGAGAGCCACGGGAGATGCGATGTCCGGCGAGACGAGAATCTCCGCCGTCGTACCGATCCGCGCCATCGCAGAGGCGACGGGCCGCGGGAGGGAGGCGATCGGACGGGAGCGGCGGCGAAGGGCCCCGAGCCTGCGAAGCCCGATGCCGAGCCACGCGAGGCGCAGCGCGGCGCCCGCGACGAGAAGGGCGAGGACCGCCGTCTCGACGGAGATCGCGGTGGCCGTCGGCTCGCCCGTGACGAGGATGGCGAGCGAGAAGGCCTGCCCGGGCCCGGTGGCCCCGTCCGTCTCCGAAGCGGGGACCGGCTGGAGAAGGGGCAGGAGGATCGCCGTCGCGAGGAGGAGCTGGCCGAGCCGGAGCCGGACACCGGGGTCGCGCAGCCGGACGGCGAATGGCAGCACGAGGCCCGCCCCGAGCAGGAGCCCGGCCTGCAGCCACCAGGAGGCGAGGTCGGCGAGGAGGGGTGTCATTCGTCCGCCTCCGCGAGCTTCGAGATCTCTTCGAGGTCGCGCTTCGAGATCCTCCTGTCCTTCAGGAGGGCAAGGACGAGCGGCCGCGCAGAGCCGTGGAAGACGCGGGCGACGAAGTCGTCGAGCATCTTCGAGACGACGCGTCCCTTCGGGTGGGCCGGCCGGTAGACGAAGGCCTTCCCCGACTCCTCCCGCTTGAGGTGGCCTTTCTTCGCGAGGAGGCCGAGCATCGTCATGACCGTCGTGTAGGCGACGGGGCGGCGGGCCGACAGGACGTCGTGGACCTGTTTGACCGTCGCGTCGCCGAGCTCCCAGACGACGTGCATGATCTCCAGCTCGACCTCGGTGAGGGGCCCCGGCTTCTTCATACTATAAACTTAGTACTACGTTCTTCGGATGTCAAGGGTGCGGCCCGGACGCGGGGATTCGGTGCAGGGAATCTCCGGGCGCCGCTCCCGGTCGGGCCCGGGTCGTGACCGGATCGAAACATCGCGACCGCGACCTCGTATCCAGAGGCCATGCACCTCCGTACGCGGGCCTCTTCGTGACCCCGGCTCTCGAAGTGTCCGGGCTGCGCAAGTCCTACGGCGGCGTTCCCGCCGTCGACGGCGTTTCGTTCCGGGTCGAGGAGGGGACGATCGTCGGCCTCCTGGGCCCGAACGGGGCCGGGAAGACGACGACGGTCTCGATCATCTGCGGCCTCCTGCCTCCCGAGGCGGGAGAAGTGAGGATCGCCGGGGCCGTCCTGACGGGCGACACCGATCCGGCGAAAGGACGCCTCGGCCTCGTGCCGCAGGAGCTGGCGCTCTACGAGGAGCTCTCGGCGGACGACAACCTCCGGTTCTTCGGGGCGCTCCAGCTCCCCGACGGGGCACGCCTCGCGTCCCGCATCGACGACGTCCTGCGCCTGACCGGCCTCTGGGATCGGCGGCGCGACCGCGTGAAGACCTACAGCGGCGGGATGAAGCGCCGCCTGAACCTCGCGGCCGGGCTCCTCCACGACCCGGACGTGCTTCTGCTCGACGAGCCGACGACGGGCGTCGACCCGCAGAGCCGAAACGCCATCTTCGAGAGCCTCGAGGCGCTGCGCGACGCGGGGAAGGCGATCCTCTACACGACGCACTACATGGAAGAGGCCGAGCGGCTCTGTGACCGGATCGTCATCGTCGACCACGGCCGGGTCGTGGCCGACGGGACGGCGGATGAGCTGGGGGCCCTCCTTCCCCGAGCCGGAGCGCCCGAGCTGGACGCCGAGGCGCGCGCGGCGATCACCCTCCTGGCGGCGAAGGGCATCGCCGTCCCGGGGCTGGACGGAGGGAAACCGCGCCTCGAGGAGGTCTTCCTCCACCTGACCGGGCACGCGCTGAGGGACGAGCGATGAAACAGGCCCAGGCGATCGTCGTCCACGAGGTGAAGCTCTTCCTCTCCGACCGGCGCTCCGTGATCGTCGGCATCGTCACCCCGATCCTCCTGGCGACGTTCTTCGGCTTCCTCTTCTCGGGAGCGGGGAAGCAGGACACGGCGAAGATCCCGGTCCTCGTTGCCGACGCCGACGGCAGTGCCGTGTCGCGCGCCGTGGGGGCGGGGCTCGCGGCCGATCCGCTCCTCGCCGTAGCGCCGGCGACCGAATCCGCCGCGCGAGAGGCCGTGAGGAAGGGAAAGGCCGCAGCGGCGGTTCTCCTGCCGAAGGGCTTCGGCGACGGCTCCGTGCGCGCCTTCTTCGGTACCTCGAAGGCGCCAGAGATCACCCTCCTCGTCGACCCGTCGCGGGCGACGGAGGCCGGCCTCGTGAGGGGGCTCCTCTCCGAGAAGGTCTTTCGCGAGGCGTCCCGCGAGGCGTTCGGTGGGAGCTCTGGAACCACGGTCCTCGAAGAAAGCCTGCGAAACCTGGAGGCCGATCCCGCGCCGGAGACGCCCGAGCGCGAAACCCTGAAGCAGCTCCTCAGGGACGTGACGCGGTGGAAGGAGTCGACGAAGGGCGGAACCGATGGCGCCAGGGCGTCGGCGCGCGGTCCGGGCAGCGCGGTCCCGTTCACGCTGAAGGAGGAGCCCGTCACGGCGCGCCAGGGGGTGACGTACAACAGCTACGCCCACTCCTTCGCCGGGATGGGAATCCAGTTTCTCCTCTTCGTCGCGCTCGACTTCGGTATCGCTTTTCTCCTCGAGCGGCAGGGTGGAATCTGGAAGCGGCTGCGCGCCGCGCCGCTCTCGCGCTCGTCCCTCCTCGTCGGCAAGGCCCTCGCCGGCGCGCTCGTCGGCCTCATCTCGGTGGGAGCGACGTTCGCGTTCGGCATCGTCGTCCTCGGGATACGGATACAGGGCAGCGTTCCCGGCTTCCTCCTTCTCCTCGTGGCGGCAGCGCTGATGGCCTCCTCGTTCGGCCTCCTCCTCGCGGCCCTCGGGAAGACTCCCGGCGCCACGCGCGGCCTCGCGATCCTCGCCGTCCTCCTCCTCGTCATGCTCGGCGGAGGCTGGGTCCCGGCCTTCGTCTTCCCCGAGTGGCTGCGCACGGTGACCCTCGTCCTTCCGACGCGCTGGGCGATCGACGGCCTCGACGCGGTGACGTGGCGCGGCGCCGGCCTGGTGGACGGCGCCCTCCCCGCCATTGCGGTCCTCCTCGGCTACACCGCCCTGTTCCTCTTCGTGGCGCGGCTCCGGTTCCGCTGGACCGACGGATAGGTCCGTCGTGCCAGGCGTGCAATCGTGTATTGTTGAAAACAATACACGATTGCACGCCTGGCACGGAGCCTCGGGCCTCGTCTCCGGGGCCCCGGGCACGCGGCCTCGGGGTGGTCAGAGGAGCCGGAAGGTGAGCGTCACGCGGAGGATGACCGCCACCGGCCTTGCGCCGATGCGCGCGGGGACGTAGCGCCAGCGCGAGACGGTTTCGATGGCGGCCCGGTCGAGGAACGGGCCTACCCCCTTCTCGATCGCCACGTCGACGACCCGTCCGCTGGCGTCGATCGTCGCGGAGAGGACGACGGCTCCTTCCATGCGGAGGATGCGGGCGGGATCGGGATAGCGGGGCGAAGGCGTGTCGAGGGGAACCGGCAGGACGATGTCGGGACGGTGCCCTCCGCCGCGGACGTCGATCGGCCCGACCCCGGGACCGTCGGGAGATTCCTCTCCGGGCTTGGTTCCCCGTCCCTCGTCGATGCCGCCCGGGATCCCCACGACGCTGACGTCGTCCGCTGGCTCGAAGGCCGGCGCGGGCGGGAGGTCCTCCATGATGTCGTGCGGCTGGACCGTGGCCGCTGCGCGCGCCGCGTGCGTCGCGGCGGCGGGACGCGAAAGGCCGCCGCCTCCCGCGGAGGCGCGCCGCGGCGTCTCGGGCTCGGGCTCTCGCAGGTCGACGGGCTTCACGT
The DNA here is from genome assembly GCA_016719485.1 of Holophagales bacterium. Taxonomy (NCBI): domain Bacteria; kingdom Pseudomonadati; phylum Acidobacteriota; class Holophagae; order Holophagales; species Holophagales bacterium. The sequence continues at coordinate 54,179 of JADJZB010000029.1, read as the reverse complement.
CGTGAGGGATGGCGAGGACGGGCTGGGTGACGACCCACACCTCTCCCTGCCAGCCGGGAGCGATCGGGAAAGCGAGCAGCGGAACGAATCCGAAGGCGGAGGCCGCCAGGGCGTGGATGCCGATCGAAGCCAGGAGCGCGGGCTGGTGGCGTTCGGGGGGCGTTGCGAGCTGGAGCATCGTCGTCCTCCTCCGTCGTTTGGGGTTGAGACCCCGTACGTCGCCGGAAGTTCCCCTGCGCTTCGGCTATCGTGAGACGGTCATGGAGCTGAGCCTCACCACGCCCGCGCTCCTCTTTCCCGCGGTATCGCTCCTCCTTCTCGCCTACACGAACCGCTTCCTCGCGCTCGCCTCGCTCGTGAGGAGCCTCCACACCCGCCACCGCGAGCATCCCGACCCGCTCATCCCGAAGCAGATCGACAACCTGAGGTACCGGATTCACCTCATCCGGAACATGCAGGCGGCGGGCGTCTCGAGCCTGCTCGTCTGCGTCCTCTGCATGTTCGTCCTCTTTTTCGGCAAGGTCGCTCTCGGGAAGGCGCTCTTCGCGGGGAGTCTCTTCCTGATGATCGTGTCGCTGGCGCTCTCGGTGAGGGAGATCCAGGTCTCCGTGAAGGCGCTCGACCTGCACCTTCTCGACCTCGAGGAGCGGCCCTGATCTCGAACCGGATCCTCACCCGGCCCTTCGTCCTCCTGGTCGCCGCGACGGCGGTCCTCTTCTTCGGGTTCTACTTCCTGATCCCCGTCCTGCCGCCCTACGCGGCGGCGCGTGGGGCGTCGAAGAGCGAGGTGGGAATCGTCATCGGCCTCGCGTCGATCGCCGCGGTGGCGACGAGGCTCTTCTCGGCGCGCGCGATCGACCGGCAAGGCCGGCGGCCGTTCGCCCTCGGCGGGCTCGCCCTCTTCGCGACGGCCACGGCGCTCCTCCCGCTCGCCGCCTCCCTCGCTTCGCTTCTGGCGCTGCGGGCGGTGCAGGGGGTTGGCTGGGGGCTCGCGACGACGGCGATCGCCTCGCTCGTCGCCGACCTCGCTCCGGCCGCGCGCCGCGGTGAGGCGATCGGCATCTGGGGCATGGCGCCGACGGTGGCCATGGCGATCGGACCGGCCGCGGGAGGGGGACTGTCGCGGATCGGCGGCGCGCCGGCTGCTTTCTTCGGTACGGCCCTGCTCTTCGTCGTCGCCCTGGGCCTGGTGCTCCCTGTCACCGAGCCGCCTCACCCAGAGACCACATCGAGGAAGATGAGCCTTCCGCGTGGCGCCCTGCTTCCCTGCGGCGTTCTCTTCCTCTCCTCGCTTTCTTACGGCGCGATCATCGCGTTCGTCCCGGTGGAGCTCGGCTCCGGGCCGGGCCGGACGGGGGCCTATTTCGGTGTCTACGCCGTCTCCATTCTCGTCGTGCGGCCATTCGCCGGACGTCTTTCCGACCGGCACGGGCGCCGCGCCGTCGTCGTTCCGGGACTTCTCGTCGGGGCCGCGGGCGTCGCCCTGACGGGCCTGGCACGGGGGCCTCTCTCGCTCGGGGTGGCGGCGGCCCTTTACGGTATCGGCATCTCGGGACTGTCGTTCCCGGCCCTGACGGCCTGGACGGTGGACCGCTCGGGAGAGGCGCGTGGCGCCGCGATGGCCGCCTTCTACGGTTCCTACGACCTGGCGATCGCCCTCGGCGCCTTCGCGTTCGGGCCGGTCTACGAGCGATTCGGCTTCGCGGCCGTGAACCTCGCAGGGGCCGCTGGGATCGTCGCGGCGGCGGTCCTGGCCGGTGCCTTCTCGCGAGGTCCTTCGGATCCGGCTACGGGAACCGGGAATCCGGGACCCCTCTCGGCACGTTAGGTCGATTGATGAACGTCTCCTCTCTCGCCCTCCTCTTCGGCGGCCTCCTCGTCCTCACCGGCGTCGGCGGCTACGCCGCGTACCAGACCCCCACCGCCCTGATCCCGGTCGGGTTCGGCGTCCTGCTCGGAATCTGCGGCCTCGTGGCCCGGAAGGAGCACCTGCGCCGGCACGCCATGCACGCGGCGGCGGCCGTGGCGCTCCTCGGCTTCATTCCGTCCGTGTCGGGGCTCCTCGGGATCCCGGCCCTTCTCGCAGGCGAGGCGGCCCGGCCGGCGGCCGTTGTCCTCCGAAGCGCGATGGCGCTCCTCTGTGCCGGTTTCCTCGTCGTGGCGGTCCGGTCGTTCATCGCCGCGCGCCGGGCCCGGGCGGCCTGAGGGTCGGCAAGGCTTCCGTACCCGTTCGCTCCACCGGCGGGCTCGGCGGCGCTGTCCCGGCCCTAGAATGGCCGGGAGGCGCTCCTTGTCCATTTCTCACCCGAGTCATCTCGGCCCGTACGAGATCGTCGGCTTCGTCGGCGCCGGCGGGATGGGGGAGGTCTACCGGGCTCGCGACCGCAGGCTGTCGCGGGAGGTGGCGGTCAAGGTCCTCCCGAAGGACGTCCTGCGCGACTCGGACGGTTTCGCCCGCTTCGTGGAAGAGGCCCGGGCCGCCTCCGCGCTGAACCATCCCGGGATCGTCACGATCCACGACTACGGCGAAGAGGACGGCCAGCCCTACATCGTCATGGAGCTCGTCGCGGGCGAGAGCCTGAGGCAACGCCTGGTTCACGGCCCGCTCTCGTCGAGGGAGACCGCGGCCCTGGGCGCCCAGATCGCCGAAGCGCTCGCGGCCGCCCACGAGAGGGGCATCGTCCACCGCGACCTCAAGCCCGCGAACGTCGTCGTCACCCCCGAGGGGCGCGCGAAGGTCCTCGATTTCGGCCTCGCGCGGCGTTCTCCACCCCGCGCCTCGAAGCCGGAGGACACGGTCGCCACCCGAATGAAGGAGACCGCCGCGGGACTCGTCGTCGGAACCGTCGACTACATGTCGCCGGAGCAGGTCCGGGGAGAAGCGGTGGACGGACGGTCCGACATCTTCGCGCTCGGAACCGTCCTCTTCGAGCTCCTCTCGGGAAGTCCCCCATTCTCCCGTGCGACGCCTGCCGACACGATGGTCGCGGTCCTGACGGACGAGCCGCCCGATCTCTCGGGGAACGTCCCGCCGGTCGCTCCCGGCCTCGAGCGGCTCGTGCGGCGGTGCCTCGAGAAGACGCCGGCGCTGAGGTTCCAGTCGGCGCGCGACGTCGCGTTCGCCCTCGAGGCGGTCGCGGCGGCGAGCGTTCCCCGGACGACCGCGGCCGAACGACGGGTCGTTCCTGCCCGTCAAAGGGGCCGGGTCGCCGTCGTCGCGGGCGCCGTAACGGGCGGCCTCGCGTTGGCCGCGGCCCTTTTCGGCGCAGGCTGGCGATCGGGCCGCGCGGACGCTCCGACCGGGCCGCCCGGGATGACCCGGCTGACGTTTTCCCGCGGGAGCATCCGATCCGCCCGTTTCGCGCCGGACGGCAAGACCGTCGTCTTCGGGGCCGCCTGGGACGGCGCCCCGATCCGCCTCTTCGTCGCGCAGCCGGGAAGCCCCGAGCCGCAGCGGGCCGAGCTGCCCGACGCGGACGTCCTCTCGGTCTCGCCGTCGGGAGAGATGGCTCTCTCCGTCGGCCGCGCCTTCCGATCGCTCTTCGACGCCTCCGGAACCCTCGCCAGGGCACCCATCGGAGGCCGCGCCCCGCGCGACATCCTCGAGGCGGTCCGCGAGGCCGACTGGGCCCCCGACGGCGAGACGCTCGCCGTCGTGAGGGACGTCGACGGCAAGACGCGGCTCGAGATGCCGATCGGCAAGGTCCTCTTCGTGACGGACGGGTGGGTCTCGCACCCGCGCGTGTCGCGCGACGGAACCAGGGTTGCGTTCGTCCACCACCCGCTCCGCTGGGACGACCGGGGCTCCGTGACGGTCCTCCGCGGCGGTGAGCCGCCCGTCACGCTGGGCGGAACCTGGCAGAGCGTCGGGGGCCTCGCGTGGTCTCCCTCGGGGACGGAGATCTGGTACTCGGCGGCGCCGGCGGGTGCGGGCCGGGAACTGCGCGCCGTCGACCTCTCGGGCCGCGACCGCGCCCTCCTTCGCGTCTCGGGGAACCTGACGCTGCACGACGTCTCGAAGGAGGGCCGCGTCCTCGTTTCGGACGACAAGTGGCGGCGCCGGGTCTTCTATCGCGCCGCCGGGGCCGTCCGTGACGTGGAGCTCTCGTGGCTCGACTGGACCTACCCGCGAGGGATCTCGGCCGACTGGTCGCGCCTCCTCTTCGACGAGCTCGGAGACGGGGGCGGGCGCGACTACGCGATCTACATCCGGTCGACCGACGGCGGCCCGGCGACACGACTCGGCCGGGGCAATGCGCTCGCGCTCTCGCCGGACGGGAAGTGGGCTCTCTCGGCGACCCTCGACACGCCGGCCAAGCTCGTGCTCCTTCCCACCGGCGCCGGCTCGCCGAAAGCCCTCCTCTCGGGCGCGCTCGACCACCGCGTGGCGAGCTGGCTGCCCGACGGCAGGGGCATCGTCTTCGGCGGGGGCGAACCCGGCGCGCCCGCCCGGCTCTACACCCAGGACCTGGGTGCCGGCTCTCCCCGACCGGTGAGCCCGGAGGGAATCGTCTTCGCGGCGGGCGCGACGTTCCCCGTATCGCCGGACGGCCGATTCGTCCTGACGTCTCGGGTCGACGGCACCACGTGGGTCCAGCCGCTCGACGGCGAGCCGGCGTCGGGAATCTCGGGGCTGCTTCCCGGCGAACGGGTCGTGGGCTGGGCGGAGGGCGGCGCGCTCTTCGTCGTCTCCTCCTCGGCCCTGCTCGCCCGGCTCTTCCGCCTGGACCCGGCGACGGGCGCTCGCAAGCCTGCGGCCGAGATCTGGCCCGCGGACCCGGCGGGGGTCGTCGCGGTCGGCCCGATCCTCGTCCGCCCCGACGGCAAAGCCATCATCTACGGCTGCCCTCAGATCCTCTCCGACCTCTACCTCGTCGAGGGGCTCCGGTAGGAGCCGTGAGCCGGTCCGCTCATTCGGGCCCCGAATCGGTGTAGCGTTGATGGCGTGAGGCTCGCGAGCGCGGCCCTCGAGACTCCGGTCGGGCGGCTCCTCGCCGTCGTCTGGGACGGGCGCCTCTGCACGCTCACGTTCGACGCCGACGCGCCGTCCACCCGCAAGCACCTCCTCGCCCGGTTCGGGACCGACCTCTTTCCCGAGCAGCGCGATCCGGGAGGCGTCCTCTCGCGCCTGCGCGCCTACTTCCGCGGCGACCTCGAGGCGGTCGACGCGATCGAGATCGACCTCGCCGGGACGCCGTTCCAGGAGAAGGTCTGGGCCGAGCTCAGACGGATCCGCCCCGGGTCGACGCGCGCCTACGGCGACGTGGCCGCAGCGATCGGCGAGCCGAAGGCCCTCAGGGCCGTCGGGATGGCCGCGGCGCTCAACCCCGCGGTGATCGTGGTCCCGTGCCACCGGGTCCTCGCGCGCGACGGCGGCCTCCACGGCTTCTCCGGCGGGATCGAGCGGAAGCGCTGGCTCCTCGTCCACGAAGGGGCGCTCCTGACCTGAGGCCGGGCGACGGTAGAATCCGTCGCCCGGGCGCGACGCGCCCGCACCCCGGACAGGAGAACGAGAACATGAAGAATCCCCTCTCCACGACGATCGCCGTCCTGGCCCTCGCGGCGTTCGCCGCCGCCCCCGCCTTCGCCGCGACGAAGTACGGGAAGGGCGTCTCCGAAGCGACCCCCGTCAAGCTCTCCGAGCTGATGGCGAAGCCGGACGACTACGTCGGCAAGGTCGTCAAGGTGGAAGGGCTCATCACCGAGGTCTGCCCGAAGCGCGGCTGCTGGATCAACGTCGCCGGCGACAAGGAGTTCCAGACCATCAAGATCAAGGTCGAGGACGGGGTCATCGTCTTCCCGCTCACCGACAAGGGGAAGAAGGTCGTCGCCGAGGGGACCTTCAAGAAGATGGAGCTGACGAAGGAGCAGGCGATCGCGAGGGCGAAGCACGAGGCCGAGGAGAAGGGCACCAAGTGCGACGAGTCCAAGATCACGGGCCCGCAGACCGTCTACCAGATCATGGGTGTCGGCGCCGTCGTCGAGTAGGCCGCGTCCGGCCTTGAACTGGCGCAGGCTCAACAACGTCCTCCACCGCGACCTCGGGTATCTCGCAGCCGGGTTGACGCTCGTCTACGCGATCTCCGGGGTCGCGCTGAATCACCGCGCGGACTGGAACCCCAGCTGGAAGCTCCAGGTCGAGACGCGGACGTTTGCGCCGGTCCCCGTCTCCGACCGCGACACGATGACGGCGGCCCTCGTCGAGCGTCTCGCGCTTCCCGGGCCGCCGAAGTCGGCGTTCCGCTCCGCCCCGCATCTCGTCGAGCTCTTCTACGAGGGGTGGAGCGTGAAGGCCGACGCGACGGCGGGGACCGCGACGATCGAGAAGCCCCGCGGCCGCTTCGCGCTGCGCGAGATGAACTTCCTCCACCTGAACGAGCCGAAGGGGCTCTGGACGTGGGCGGCCGACGTCTACGCCGTGATCCTCGGGTTCCTCGCCATCTCGGGTCTCTTCGTCCTCAAGGGGAAGAACGGTCTCTCGGGACGGGGCAAGTGGCTCGCCGGCCTCGGGGTCGTCCTTCCGATCCTCGCGCTCTTCTTCCTCCTCTGGCGGCCCGGTGACTCGGGGCCGCGGGGCGAGGGGGAGGGGCGGGGTGGCGGGCGGGCCCGTGGTCAGGCCGCCGGCCCGTCGCCGGACCGCGCGAGCGCCTCCTCCACCGCCGCCGCGGGCTCGACCACGCCCCAGCCCTGACGGTCGACCGGGACGTGGGGGAGACGCCGCGCCGTCGCCACGAGGATCGACTTGATCTCGTGCGGGCGCAGGGCCGGGCTCGCCTCGAGCATCTGCGCCGCGAGGGAGGAGACGATCGGCGCGGCGAAGCTCGTCCCGTCGACGTGCTTGTAGGCGCCGCTGATGACGTTGTTGTCGCTCAGCTTCGCCTGGACGAGCTGCCGGATGAGCGGCGGTGCGAGGTGCCGCGCCGCGTCGAGGGCGGCGTCGACCCCCGCGTGGGCCTCGAGGACGACGTCCAGCTCGTCGTCGCGCGCCGTCGCGAGGTGGGTGTAGAGGCTCGCCTCGGCCGCGGTCGGCGTCCCGGGGAGGATCGGTGCGGCGAGCCAGATGGCGGGTGCGATGACCTCCGGCTTCTGGAGGCCGTCGATCGTCGGGCCGTAGCTGCCGTGGTAGATGTCGTGGCCTGCCCGGTGCAGCCGGTTCTTGTCGTCCAGTCCTCCCACCGTCAGGACGGAAGGGGCCGAGGCCGGCGGAAGGACCGGATGCCCCGCCGAGAGGCCGAGGTTACCCGCGGCCGCGACGACGAGGACGCCGGCACGGGTCGCCTTCTCGGCGGCCTGCGAGAGTCCGTCGAAGAGGTACGAGGCTTCGTAGTCCCCTCCGCAGGAGACGTTGCAGATCCGGATGCCGTAGCGCTCCCGGTTACGCACGACCCATTCGAGTCCGCGACGGATGTTCTCGTGCGTGATCCGCCGCGCCGTGCCCACCTTCACGAGGACGACGTTCGCCTCGGAGGCGAGTCCCCGGTAGAGGCCGCCCGAGAGCGTGCCGTTCCCGCACGCGACGACGGAGGTCATCATCCCGTGCCAGCTCGACTCGTCGGGCCGGAGGATGCGCGGGTAGGCGGCGCGGGGGTCGGTGACGTCGACGTACCGGAGGACACGGTTGCGCGGCTCCACGAGGTCGGGGTGGGCGTAGAAACCCGAATCGAGGAAGGCGATCGTGACGCCCTGCCCGCGGAAGCGGTCGTCCGCGCCGAGCCGGAGCGGTGTCGGGAGGATCGGCCCGCCTTCGGGCGGCGGGGCGCTGGTCGGGCCGGGGAAGGTTCTCTCGGGCACGGGCCCGCGACGCTAGCCGTCCACGGCCGCTCCGTCAATCGCCGGTGATAGAGTTTCTGCGAGAGTCCGTCGGTTTTCATTCCGGCCGGCCACCGGATGCGGGAGGGAAGATGCCTCAGCACTTCCGCGCCGTTGCGCTCGACTACGACGGGACCCTCACTTCGACGGGACGCCTCGACGACACGATCCTGAACGCCCTGCGGACGTTGCGCGAGGAGCGGCTCAAGCTCGTCCTCGTCACGGGGAGGATTCCGTGGGAGCTCCTCGAGCTCTGCCCTCACGCCGAGGAGCTCTTCGACCGGATCGTCTGGGAGAACGGCGCGGTCGTCTGGGGAGTCCGGGGTGCGCGGGTCCTGGCCCCGCCGGTCCCGGCCGAGCTGGAGGAGGCGCTGGCGCGCCGCGGGGTCTCCCTGCGGCGCGGGCAGGCGATCCTGGCAGGGCACGCGCGGGACGCCTTCGCCGCGCTCGAGGAGATCGGCCGGCTCGGGCTCGAGGTCCAGGTCGTGAGGAACCGGCAGGAGCTGATGCTCGTTCCCGCGGGGGTCTCGAAAGGGACCGGCCTCTTCGACGCGCTCGGCGACCTCGGCATCTCGCGGCACTCGACGCTGGCGGTGGGCGACGCCGAGAACGACCACTCCCTCCTCGCGGCCTGCGAGCTGGGCATTGCGGTGGCCGACGCGGTCCCTTCGCTCAAGGAGGCCGCCGACGTCGTCCTTTCCCAGGCCGGAAGCGCGGGCGTGGCGCGTTTCCTCCTCGGCCCCGCGGTTCTGAGCGACGAGACGCCGGAGCCGAGGCGCTTCCAGGCCGTGCTCGGGACCTGCGAGGACGGCTCGGCCGCGAAGATCCCGGCCTCGGGGGTCAACGTCCTCGTGACGGGCGGGACGATGTCGGGGAAGTCGCACCTGACGGGGCTCTTCGCCGAGAGGCTCCTCGGCCTCGGCTACTCGCTCTGCGTCCTCGACCCGGAGGGGGACCACGTCTCCCTCGGCAGGCTGCGCGGAGTCCTCGCGGTGGGCGGGAACGAACCGCTCCCGGGGCCGGAGCAGCTCCCACGCCTCATCGAGCACCGGTTCGGGAGCGTCGTCGTGGACCTCTCGTTCCTCGACGCCCACGAGAAGATGGCCTATTCCCGGGCCGCGCTCGAGGAGCTCTCGGCCCTCTGGAACGACACGGGCCTGCCGCACTGGCTCTTCGTCGACGAGGCCCAGATGGCGCTGAACCTCGCGCACGAGCGGGTGGAGGGCTTCGACCCGCGCCGGCCCGGGACGTGCCTGACGACGTGGCTGCCCGAGCACCTCCCCGCCGAGGTCCTCGAGACGCTCGACGTCGTCCTCGACCTCGGCACCGAGGAGACCCCGAGCCTGCCGCCCTGGGCCGCGTCCGGCGGGGTCCGGCCCGCATCGGGCCAGGCCCTCCTCTCGCGTCGCGGAGGTCGTGGGCCGCGGCCGTTCACCGTGGCGCGCAGAGCCAGCCCCCATGCCCGCCATCTCCACAAGTACAGCGCGAAGGCGCTTCCACTTCCGCAGCACTTCTATTTCCGGTCGGGAGCGGACGAGACGGGGCGTTCCGCGGCAAACGTGGAGGAGTTCCACCGCGAGATCCGGAGAGCGGAGGGACGCGTCGTGAGGCACCACGCCCTCCACGGCGACTTCTCCCGGTGGATCGCCGACGTCCTCAGGGACGAGGTCCTCGCCGAGGCCGTTCGCAAGGGCGAGAGGGCGCTACGCCACAGGGCCTCGGCGTATGAGATCGAATCGCTGAGGACCGGAGTCCTCGCCGCGATCCAGGACCGTTACCAGGGCTAGGAATAGCCGCTCGCGAGGCTAAACTCCCGGGATGATCGACGCGCACGCACGCCGCGACCTCATCTCGCAGTGGGCCTTTGATTCCCGCCCCGTCCTCGGCCGGTTCCACCTCTGGCTGGAGGACGTCGAGGAGCGGCGCGTCGCGGGGGAGCCCGCGCAGGATCTGTCGTTCGTCGGTACGGGCCTCGAGAGGTGCCTGGTGATGACGGCCGCCGTCACGGCGCTCGGGACGCGGCTCTTCGGCCGGTGGGGCGAGGGGAAGGGGCTCGACGCCCAGCAGACGAACCACGTGAAGAAGGACGCCGACGCCGTGTCGGCCTACGCCATGAGCGAGGGGCTCTGGTACCTCACGCGGTCGCTGCCGGAGAACCACGCGATCATGGTCTGCCTCGGGGAAGGCCTGATGCCGAAGGGGGGCGAGACGCCCGACATGGGCTCGAACCCGCTCCTCGGTTTCGGCCGCGTCTACGCCCGCCCGTCGGTCGCGAAGTGGCTCGACGCGCGTGTGCACCGCTTCATCAACGACCCCACGTACGACTGGAAGAAGTTCTGGACCGAGCTCGTCGCCTCGCGCATCACAGTGTGGGGAGCGGCCATCGACACGCTCGAGAACACCTCCCGCTTCGCCAAGGGAGCGCTGACGGGACCGACGACCGTCCTCCACCTCTTCGACCAGCCGCTTCGCATCGCCCGTCCCTACGAGGGGTACACGGGGGCGATGACGCTCCCGAAGCAGGTCTTCGAGGCGGCGGCCGACGCCTCCGTCCTCCTCGACTTCCTCGCGCCCCGCCAGCTCGTCATGCAGGCGATCCGGAAGGCCTACCCCGGCATCGAGCCGAAGGACGTCCACGTCTGGACGCTCGCGGGGCCCACGCGCGTCCCGCGGATCGGCAGGCTCTGGGACGAGTGGAAGGCGATCGGCGCGCACCTCGTCGAGGACGGCTGGCCCCTCCCGACCGGGCTCGGCGCCTTCACCGACTCGGGGACCTACGCGCCGACCTTTCTCGTCGGGCCGTTCACCGGCGCCGACGGGAGGCTGCAGCTCTTCATCACCGACGGCTACGCCGCCTCTGCCGAGGCCCTCCAGGCCGCGAGCCTCGACCCGGTCCTGGGGAACCAGACCTCGATGTGCCTGTTCACGTCGAAGTTCGAGATCTCCTACGAGAAGGAGCGTCTCCTCCTCCACCTCGACCCCGCCGCTCCGGACTTCCCAGAGCGGCTCGCCGAGACGCTCGGCCGCGACGTCACCGCGAAGGACTGCCTCGGCTACGCGTCCATCCTCAGCAACGCGCGCGAGGCGGCGATGCCCGTCGGGAAGAAGACGGTCACCGCGGACGACTTCTTCCAGAAGAAGGAGTGGCACGTCCTCTCGCTGATGGGGAGCATGCTCCCCGAGCCGTACACGGGGCTGCCGGGCGTGGAGCAGGTGCAGCAGGGGGTCTATCGCGTCACGACCCGCGCCTCCTCGGACCACGGCATCCTCGACGTGACGCTGACGCTCCGCCTGATGGAGTCGTTCGACCAGACGCGCCTCGTCTTCTCCCCGCTGCTCGACCGCTTCTACCGCGGCCAGGACTGGAAGACGCGCCCGGTGAAGGTCTCCGACTCCGGCCGCATCCGCAACGAGCTCCAGACCCTCGCCTCCGAGGCGCTCGAGTACTTCGGCGAGAACGGCATCCGGGTCCACTTCGACCGGATCGACGACGCCGTCCTGGCGCCCGACAAGAAGGCGCTCATACGGGAAGTGCTGACCTGGTACCGAGAGCACCACCCGACCTGGTTCGGCTGGCTGGAGATGGTGTGAGGGGACCGGAGCCCACATGGCGCTGATACCGGTCGAGCTCCCCTGGACGAAGACCGAGGTCCTCGAGGGGACGACCGTCGGCGAGCTGCTCGACGCCGGCCCGACGCAAGACCTCGACGTCGTCGCCGCCTGTCTCAACAACCGCGTCGTCGCCCTCGACTTCCCGGTCGAGTGCCCGAGCCGCGTCGAGCCCGTCGGCGCCACCTCCCGCGAGGGCGAGGAGGTCGTTCGGCGCACCGCCACCCTCCTCCTCCACGGCATCGCCCGGAAGCTCTTTCCCCAGGCGCGCCTCCACGTCGGGCAGAGCCTCAGGGGGGGCTACCACTACGGCGTTTCGGGGGCGCACCCGCCCCTGCCCGAGCTCGCCGCCGCGCTCGACGCGGCGTTCCACCGCGAGGCGGACGCCGGCCGGCAGGTCGTCCGGCAGGAAGTCTCGATCGACGCCGCCCTCCACCTCTTCGAGCAGGAGGGGGAGACGCTCAAGGTGCGCCTGCTGCGCGTCTGGCCGTCGCACCGCGTTCCGCTCGTCTCGTGCCTCGGGTTCACCGACATCCGGCACGGCCCCTACGCCCTCTCGGTCCGCTGCTGCCGGAGCTTCCACGTCGAGGCCTACGCCCAGGGCCTCCTCCTCGTCTTCGACGGCCAGCCCGCAGAGCCGGCCGGGGTGAGGGAAGAGGGGCAGGTCCTCTTCAACGCCTACACCGAGACGAAGCGCTGGAACGAGCTGATCGGCGTCGGGACGGTCCCCGACCTGAACGACCTCTGCCTCGGCGACCGGATCAAGCACGTCATCCAGATCGCCGAGGGGCAGCACGAGAAGAAGATCGCCGAGCTGGCCGACCGGATCGCGGCCCGGCGCGACGAGCTCCGTGTCGTCTGCATCGCGGGCCCCTCGTCTTCCGGCAAGACGACCTTCGTCAAGCGCCTCTCCATCCAGCTCGAGGTGAACGGCATCACGCCGCGGACCCTCTCGCTCGACGACTATTACGTCGACCGCGAGAAGACGCCGCTCGACGAGGAGGGAGACCTCGACTTCGAGGCCCTCGAGGCGATCGACCTGCCGCTCTTCCTGCCGCACCTGAAGGACCTCGTGGACGGGCGCGAGGTCCTGACGCCCGTCTACGACTTCCGCGTCGGGCAGAGGAAGGCCGAGGCCGACTGGCGGCTGAGGCAGCTGGGCCGGAACGAGGTCCTCCTCATCGAGGGGATCCACGCGCTCAACCCTCGCCTGACCGAGACGGTCGCGGAGAACCAGAAGTTCCGGATCTTCATCAACGCCCTGACGCAGCTCTGCATCGACGACCACAACCGGATCAGGACGAGCGACGCACGGCTCCTGCGCCGCATCGTCCGAGACCGGAAGTACCGCAACTACTCCGCCGCGACGACGATCCTGCGCTGGCCGAAGGTGCGCGCGGGGGAGGAGAAGCACATCTTCCCGTTCCAGGAGCACTGCAACGCGATGTTCAACTCGGCCCTCGCCTACGAGACGGCCGTCCTGAAGAGCTTCGCCTACCGCTACCTCCTCGAGATCCCGCCCGACTCGCCGGCCCAGGCCAAGGGGTACCAGCTGCGCCGCTTCTTCGAGCTCTTCGTCCCCGTCTGGCCCGACAGCGTCCCCGCCACGAGCATCCTCAGGGAGTTCATCGGGGGGAGCGGCTTCTCGTACAAGTAGGGCCCGCCAGGCCGGGCTGACGATCGGGCGGGCCAACGACGAGGCCCGGAAAGCAAAGGGGCGCGTCTTCACGCGCCCCTTTGTGATTCCCGATCGCCGCGCCCGGGCGGCGTCGTTGCCTAGAAGAGCTTTCCGCCGAAGGCGACGACCACGCCGGAGAAGACGACGGAGACCATCGTCATCAGCTTGATGAGGATGTTGAGCGAGGGCCCGGTCGTGTCCTTGAAGGGGTCGCCGATCGTGTCGCAGGCGACGGCGGCCTTGTGGGCGTCGGAACCCTTGCCGCCGTAGTTGCCGCGTTCGATGTGCTTCTTGGCGTTGTCCCACGCCCCGCCGGCGTTGTTGAGCATGATCGCGAGGACGAAGCCGCAGGAGAGGCTGCCGACGAGGAGGCCCATGACGCCGGCGACGCCGAAGACGATGCCGACGACGATGGGGACCACGATCGAGAGCAGCGAGGGGACCAGCATCTCGCGCTGGGCGCCGGCCGTGGAGATGGCGACGCACCTGGCGTAGTCGGGCTTGGTGGTGCCCTGCATGATGCCCGGCATCTCCTTGAACTGGCGGCGGACCTCTTCGACCATCGAGCCGGCGGCACGGCCGACCGCCTTCAGCGTCATGGCCGAGAAGACGAGGACCATCATGGCGCCGATGAAGATGCCGCAGAGGACGGACGGGTTCATCAGGGTGGCGTCGTAGGCGGCCATGAACGTGGCCATCGTCGCGCTGCCGGTGCCGACCAGTGTCTTCCCGGCGGCGGCGGCGGCCGCGACGACCTCGGCGGGAGCCTCGGCCGTCTTCCCCTTGAAGAAGGCGATGGGACCCTGGATGGCCAGGAGGTTCGGGGCCTCCGCCGCCATCCGGCCCAGCCACACGCGGATCTCCTCCAGGTAGCCGGCCAGCAGCGCCATCGCGGTCAACGCCGCGGAGCCGATGGCGAAGCCCTTGCCGGTCGCCGCGGTGGTGTTGCCGAGCGAGTCGAGGGCGTCGGTGCGGTGGCGGACCTCTGCGGGGAGGTGCGCCATCTCGGCGTTGCCGCCCGCGTTGTCGGCGATCGGGCCGAAGGCGTCGGTCGCGAGGGTGATGCCGAGGGTCGCCAGCATGCCGACCGCCGCGAATCCGATGCCGTAGAGGCCGAGGGACACGTCGGTGAAGCCGCCGGGGGCCCAGAACGAGACCAGGATGGCGGCGACGATCGTGACGACCGGGATGCCCGTGGAGTACATGCCGACCGCCATGCCGTCGATGACCGCGGTGGCGGGACCCATGGTCGCCTGCTTCGCGATCCCCTTCGTCGGGCCATACTCGTCCGACGTGTAGTACTCGGTGACCTGGCCGATGATGACGCCCGCGAAGAGGCCGGCGATGACCGAGATCCAGACGCCCGGCGGCACGTAGCCGAAGTAGGCGAGGAGCGCGACCGCCGGGACGATGAGGGCGCTGGCGCCGAGCGTCCCGATGAGGAGCGAGCGGAGCAGGTTCTTCTGGGTGGCCTCTTCACCCGTGCGGACCATGAAGATGCCGATGATCGAGAGGACCGTGCCGACGCCGGCCACGATCATCGGGGCCAGGACGCCGACCTTGCCGAGCGCGGGGATCGCGGCGCCGAGCGCGGCGGTGGAGAGGATGGAGCCGCAGTAGGACTCGTAGAGGTCGGCGCCCATGCCGGCCACGTCGCCCACGTTGTCGCCGACGTTGTCCGCGATGGTCGCCGGGTTGCGGGGGTCGTCCTCGGGGATGCCGGCCTCGACCTTGCCGACGAGGTCGGCGCCGACGTCGGCGGCCTTGGTGTAGATGCCGCCGCCGACGCGGGCGAAGAGGGCCTGCGTGGAGGCGCCCATGCCGAAGGTCAGCATCGTGACGGTGATCTCGACGAGCTTGTCGTGCTCGTTCGTCCCGGCGTGGACGAAGGTCAGCCCGAGGGCCTTCAGGCCGTTCAGCATGTTCGCCGGGGTGTAGACGAGGTTGTCGAGGATCAGGTACCAGATGCAGATGTCGAGGAGGCCGAAGCCGACGACGACGAGGCCCATGACCGCGCCGCTGCGGAACGCGACCTGCAGGCCGCGGTTCAGCGAGTGGCGGCAGCCCTCGGCCGTCCGGGAGGAGGCGAGGGTCGCGGTGTTCATGCCGATGAACCCGCAGATGCCCGAGAAGAGGCCGCCGGTCAGGAAGGCGACGGGGACGAACGGGTTCTGGATCCCCATGAACGCCAGGACGGTCAGCAGGATGGCCAGGACGGCGAAGACGATCCCGACGACCCTGTACTGCCGGCGCAGGTACGCGAACGCGCCTTCGCGCACGTACTGGGCGATCTCCTGCATCCGGTCGTTGCCGGCCGGCGCCGCGCGCATCATCCGGAACAGCACCCAGGCCATGGCGAGCGCCACGACCGAGGAGATGGGCGCGATCCACCAGATCACGTCGATGTTCGACGGCGTGCCGGCCGCCGCAGCCGGCGCCCCGGTCGCCAGGGCGGTGAGGGCAGCGAAACCGAGAATAGTGACCTGCCTGGGCAGCTGGCTCATTACGGGTCCCCCTTGCTCTGCTTTCACGTTCACCGGGGAATGTGGAGTGGGAAAAGAAACGCGTGATTCTCTGCCGGTCCAAGGCGTATTTCAAATCCTTTCCCGCGGGGCAGGCCGGGTTAGCATCTGCCCGGATGCAGGATTGCAGCTCCACCGCCCGGCCCCTGACGAAGGGAGAGGAGATCGCCAACGCCGTGACCCACGGCGCCGGCCTCGTCGCCAGCCTCGTCGCTTTCCCCTTCCTCCTCGTCGCTGCGTCGCAGCGCTGGGGAGCGCCGGAGGTCGTCGGGTCTGCGGTCTTCGCGAGCTCCCTCGTCGCGCTCTACCTCGTCTCGACGCTCTACCACGCGGTGCGGCCCTCGCGCGCCAAGCAGGTCCTCCAGAAGCTCGACCACACGGCGATCTACCTCCTGATCGCCGGGTCGTACACGCCGTTCACGCTCGGCGTTCTGCGGGGGCCCTGGGGATGGACGCTCCTCGCTCTCGTCTGGGCCATCGCCGGGACCGGCATCGCCCTCGAGTTCGCGTTCGGCAAGAAGGTCCACAAGATCGCGGTCGGCCTCTACGTCGCGATGGGGTGGCTCGTCGTGGTGGCGGCGAAGCCGCTCCTGGCCTCGGTCCCGTGGCCTGGCCTGGCCTGGCTCGTGGCGGGGGGGCTTCTCTATACGGGAGGCGTGGCGTTTTACGCGGCGGGGAGGGTCCGTTACGCGCACGCGGTCTGGCACCTCTTCGTCCTGGGAGGGAGCGTCTGCCACTTCGTGGCGATCCTCGGCTGGTCCGGCAGGGGCTGAAGCCCGAACATTGCGGCGACGCTCCAATGCGCCGAGAATGACCCCATGCTGAGCATCCTGTGGTCCATCCTCATCGGGTTCGTCGTCGGTGTCATCGCCAAGCTCCTCCACCCGGGGAAGGAGAACATGGGGATCATCCTCACGACCGTCCTGGGCATCGCCGGCTCGCTCATCGCGACGTTCCTCGGCAGGCTCGTCGGCTTCTACAAGGAGGGCGAAGCGGCCGGGTTCATCATGGCGCTGATCGGGGCGATCGTCCTGCTCGTCATCTTCAGCCTGGTGAAGGGGAAGGCGAAGACCGCCTGAGCAGCCCGAAGGCGGTCCGTTCACGCCTCGTCGCGGCCCTGGTCGCGGCCGCCTTCGCCATCGCCGCGGCCGCCCCGCTGGCCGCCCAGCGCTCCGGGCCCTTCGGCCCTTCGCCGGCCGGGCGTGCCCTCGGTCTGATCGCCGACGGCTCAGCCAACGGCGAGTCGCTCGCCTGGCCCGTCCTCGAGGCGGCCTCGAAGCGCTGGACCTACCGCCTCTTTCCCCGGCTGCTCGACGTCCTGGAGGACTGGATCCGGGAGGACGGAACGAGGCTTCCCGTCGTCTTCGACGCGTTCGGGCGGGCGACAGCCGGCCTCCGGAGCGAGGCGGCTGCGGTGGCGCTGGTCGACGCGGCGGACGAGCTGAAGCGCCGGCTCGCGGCTGCACCGGGCACGAGGCCGGGGCGTGAGGGGTGGGTCCGGCCACGTTCCGGGGCCGGGGTCCCGCTCCCCTGGGCGGTCGCAGACCTCCCCGCACGCGACGTCGGCGAACGCAGACGCGCGTTCGTCGATGCGCGCCTGCCGAAGGAGAGCCGGATCGCCTACGTGCAGGCGGCGTTCGAGGCGTTCCTCGCCCCGTCCTGCGACGTCTTCCTCGGCGGCGAGGTGGCGGAGGTCTGCGCCGGGGTCGGCCTGCGGCCTCTTCGCTGGGCGGCCCTCGAAGCCGGCCTGTCGGGCCTCTCGGGAGACGGAAGCGAGCCCGGGCTCGTCGACGCTTATCTCGGAGTCGACCAGGGCCTGACTGGCCGAGTCCTCGACGGCGTGTCGTACGGCTTCCCGTCGGCCTCGTGCGAGGAGTGCGTCCTGCTTCGCTCGTGGCTCCGGAAGAGACCCGGCCACTGGCAGGTCCGGGCGGCCCTCGAGCCACCTCTCGAGCCCTAGATTTCGGGGTGGGTCTGCAGGCGGAGGATGGTGTCCAGGGCCCTGACGGCTGGTAGCCTTCCCGAGACGACCCGTCACCCGAAGGAGGCCGCCATGCCCTCGACTCCGGCGAAATCGCCCCCCGCCCGCGCCACTGCGGCCGAGTCGGCCGACGCCTTCGCCGCGCTCCGGAAGATCCTCTCCGCCCACGCGAAGGGACTGAAGGTGACCGCCGACGGCCCGAAGGGCTACTCCCTGAACACGCCCTATTCGGAGAAGTGGAAGAAGGAGCTCTTCTTCGGCGGGGTCCAGGTGATGAAGAACTACGTCTCCTTTCACCTCTTTCCCGTCTACATGTTCCCCGATCTCCTCGACGGAATATCGGAGGGCTTGAAGGCGAGGATGCAGGGGAAGTCGTGCTTCAACTTCCGGGCACCGGACGAGACGCTCTTCCGGGAGCTCGCGAGCCTGACGAAAGCGGGCCTCGCGAGGATGAAGGCCGAGAAGCTGTTCTGACCGGCCGGGGCCGGCGCGCCCGACCGCGGTCGCGTTCTATTCTCCCGTCAGGCACAGGAGGGCGGCATGCCGCGAAATTCGATCAAGGTCCTCATCGTCTACCAGGCTCAGCCCGGCCGGGCGAGCGACGGCCTGAGCGCACTTTCCACCCTCGTCGCGACGGTCGTCGCCGAGGAGCCGGCGTGCCTCGGCATCACGATTCACCAGGACGTCGCCGACCCGACCCGGATCCTCCTGGACGAAGAGTGGACCGACCAGGCCTCGTACGTCGGGCCCCACATGCAGACCCCTCACATCCGCGCTTTCATCCAGACGGCGCCGGAGCTCTTCGCGGGGCCGCCCGAGATCTCCTTCTGGGAGCCGCGCGTCGAGGAGCGCCGAGGCTGAAGGGGCCGCCGTTTCGGGAGCGCCGCTCCTCGTGCAGAATCGGCGTATGAGCGAAGCTGCCGTCGAGCTCTGGGGATTTCTCTCCGACGACGTCGAGAGGGTGCGCGAGGAGGTGGAACGGCTCCTCGAAGTCACGTTCCGGCTCCACGAGAGCGCGTCGATCGGCCCCTACTACTTCGCCCCGCTGGACGAGCCCGAGTCCGACCTGATCCTCCGCCCGAACCGCGACGCGGGCTTCGACGAGGACACCGACGACCCGGACGACGCGTTCGTCGAGCCCGACTTCCCCGACTTCGGGGTGCTTCTCTACGTCGAGAGGAAGACCGAGGGCAAGCCGGGCAGCGGCGCGCTCGCCCGCCTCGGCGGAACGGCGCAGCTGCTTTTGGTCGAGTAGCCGCCCCATCGGCGGAAAAATGGAGAGTCGGCCGCGACAGGTGGCCCGAAAGGTGAGACATGAGCCGTGATCCCTCGGTGACGTCCGACCTCGTCCGGGATTTCGTCGCGCAGAAACGCCTCGCGCTGGCCGGTGCCTCGCGCTCGGGGAAGAAGTTCGGGAACGTGATCCTCCGCGAGCTTGAGGAGCGCGGGTACGAGGTCGTTCCGGTCCACCCGGTCGCCGCGGAGCTGGAGGGGCTCGCCTGCGCGCGGAGCCTCGCGGCGATCGAGGGAGGCGTCGACGGCCTCGTCGTCGTGACGCCCCCGGTCGAGGCGGTCCGGCTCGTCGCCGAGGCGGCGGCGGCGGGAATCCGGAGGGTCTGGCTCCAGCAGGGTGCCGGGTCCGACGAGGCCGTCCGGATCGCGCGGCAGCACGGCCTGTCGCTCGTCCACGGGCACTGTCTCGTGATGTTCCTGACCGGCGTCAGCGGATTGCACAGGTTCCATCGAGGGCTCTGGAGCCTCCTGGGCAGGCTCCCGGCGGAGGCGGCGAGAGCCTGAAGGGGCGTTAGGATCTCTCCGGAGGTCCCGTGGATTCCTCGTTCACCTCGTTCGTCCTGGCGTTCTCGGCAGGTGTCGTCTCGTTCGGCGTGGCTTCGGTGGCCCTGGCCGCCGTCTTCGTCCAGGGGCGCTTCGAGGAGAGCCGGCTTTTCGGTCCCTCCGCGGGTCTCGTCGCGGTCAGCCTGCTGTCCGGCTTTCTCGTGATCGTCGCCTCGTCCGGGGGCGTTCCATGGGTGCTGGTGGGGGTACCGGCCGTCCTGATTCTCGGCCTCTCGGTCCTCGGCCTCTTCCTCGCACGCCGGATGCCCGCCCTGCCCGGCTACGGCCGGATCGACCTCTGGCTTCTCGGGCTCTGCCTCCTCGGTTCCCTCGTCCTCGCCGGGCTTCTCGCCGCTCTCCTCGTCCGGTCGCCGAGCTGAGACGGGTCCGAAGGGGCGCCGTCACCCGGCACGAGGCGCCCCCGGCGGTCCCCGCGTGAAGTGAAGCCGCTTTTCAGGCATAGTAACGATCCCATGAAGAGGTTCTCCATCATGCGTCACACGCTGCCGGCCCTGTTGATCGCCCTCGTCGCCGCCGCCCCGTGCTTCGCGCAGGACGCCACCGCCTCCTCCGCGGAGGACAAGGCGCAGGCACTGGCTCTCGTCAAGCAGCTCGAGGACGACCCGCTCGCCTCGGGTGCCGAGAACGCCCGGCAATGGCTGACGAACTTCATCGTCAACGCGCCCGACCTCTTCATCTCGACGTGCCCGGAGCTCCTGGAGCCGCTGAACGGCCAGGGCCGGAACGGGGCGCCCGAGATCATCGGGCAGCTCTACTTCGGGAACGCCGCGTGGGCGATCCAGAACCCCGACAAGGCCGCGGATCGCGAGGCGATCTTCGTCGGCGGGCTGGAGAGCACGATTCGCCTCTACGAGAGCCTGCTGAAGCAGAAGCCCCGCTGGCGCTGGCCCCTCCTGGACGATCTTCGCTCCAGGGTGAAGAAGGGGACGATCGCGGAGTACGTCCGCGACAACGTCGGCAAGTGCCAGTAGCGCGGTGACGCGCCGCCTCGCCGTCTCTCTGGCCCTCGTCCTGCTCGGGGCGGTGTCCGCGTGCGGAGGGGGTGACCCGGCGACCTCCGCCTTCGGAAACCGTGTGGAGGCGGGAGGCGCGGTGCCGGCCTGGGTACCCCCGTCGGCGACGGAGCTCAAGGTCCAGTCCGACGACGGGAGCGGCGCCTTCTGGCTCCGGTTCCGTCTCCCCGAGACGGACCGTCGGCTCCTCGAAGCCGAGCTGCTGCGCATCCCGGACGGACAGGTGGCGACGCTGACGTTTCGAGCCCCGCAGGGAGCCGACTGGTGGTTCCGGGGGCTCGTCCAGGTCGTCCCCGCGCGGGAGACGACGGTCCTCGCGGCCGACGTCTACTCCGGAGCAGGCCGGGCGGTACCCCTGCGCACGTTCGTCGCGTTCGATCGCGCCTCCGACGCGGCCTACGCCTGGTCGACGGGTCGGTAGGTCCCGCCGCTTCCCCCGGCCCTCGGACCCCGGACGCTCGAGACCCGCCGCGGCCGGGGGGACGGGGCTGAGTCAGCCCACCTGACGCAGTGCCGCCGTGATCTTCGTGAAGGCCGCCCGGCCCGCCGGGAAGAGGCCGCCGAAGAATCCCATCACGAGCGAGAAGACGATTCCCGTCACGAGGAGCTGGGGCGTCAGGCGGAAGGCGAAGACGACCTCGGCGAACGTCGCGAAGTTCGTCGTGCCGGTGACGCCCGAGAGGGCGACCTTCACGAGGAGAAACGCCAGCGCGCAGCCGACCACGCCCCCGATGAACGCGAGGGCGATCGACTCGAGGACGAACGACACGAGGATCGAGAGCCGCGAGAAGCCGAGGGCCCTCAGCGTCGCGATCTCGCGCGTCCGGGAGGAGACCGCCGCGTACATCGTGTTCATCGCGCCGAAGCAGGCGCCTATGGCCATGACGATGCCGACGAAGAAGCCGAGGAACTTGATCGGAGCGGCCGTCGCCGTCTGCTCGTCGTAGTAGGCCCGCTCGATCTTCCCCTCGAGGGCGAGGCGCGCGTCCCCCGCGACGCCGGCGACGAACTGGTCGCGCGCGGCCCGGTCGGTCGTCCGTGCGAGGATCGAGGAGAAGCCGCCGCGCTGGAACGTGTTGAGCATCCCTTCCGAGTCGGTCCAGATCTCGCTGTCGGGCGCGGTGCCGCCGGCGTCGAAGTGTCCGACGACTTTCCAGCGGTAGGCGCCGAAGCGGATCTCGTCGCCGACTTCCGCCCCCTTGAACCGGCGCGCGACGCTCTCGGCGACGATGACCTCCGACGTCCCCGGGACGAACATCCGCCCCTCGGTCTGTTTCATCTGCGGGCGGAGCGCCATTCCCTTCTCCTCGACGCCGCGGATCGTGACGTTCGACGAGCCGCCGTCGCGCTTGTCGAGGTTGAGGACGACGACGAGCTCGGCGGAGACGATCGGCTTGCCGTCCGCGTCCTTCTCGATGCCCGCCAGTGCCCTCACGAGCTGCGCCTGGTCGCGCCCGATCCCCGACTGCAGCTCCGACTGCGAGTTCTGGCGCAGGACGAGGACGTTCTTCTCCGAGCCCGACGCGGTGAAGACCCGCGTCAGCCCCTCGCCGAGCGCCATGACGCAGAGGAAGACCGCCACGACGAGCGCGATGCCGAGGACGGTGAGCGTCGTCGTGACCTTCCGGACGAAGAGGTTTCTCACGTTGTACTTCAGCGGGATTCCGAGCACGTTCGATACCTCTCTCTACCCGACCTGGCGGAGGCCGTCGGGGATGGAGCGCTGGGCGGAGCGGATGGCCGGGACGATCCCGGCGACGAGGCCGACGAAGAGGGTGACGCCGATGCCCGTCAGGAGGACCTCGGGGAAGAGCTGCATCCCGGCGGCGAAGCCGGCCATCGGCGAGTTCAGGAGGCCCTCCTTGAGCACCGGGAAGGCGAGGCGGAAGAGGCCGAGGCCGACGACGGCCCCCGTGGCGGAGAGAAGGAGGCTCTCGGCGAGGATGAGGGTGAGGACGAGCGGCTTGCCGAAGCCGAGGGTGCGCAGGACGGCGATCTCGGTGACCCTCTCGCGGGCGGCCATCGCCATCGTGTTCGCCGAGATGAGGAGGATGACGAGGGCGATCGCGGTCGAAATGCCGGTCACGACGGCTCGGACGTTCCCGAGCATCGAGACGAAGCCGTTCTGGAACTCCTTCTCGGTCTCCGTCTTCGTCGGGGCCGCGGAGTTCTCGAACATCGCGTCGACGAGGCGGGGAAGGCTCTGGGCCGCCTCGGCCGACTCGGCCTTGATCCAGAACGTCCCGACCTGCCCCTTCGCCCAGGGGAGCCCTTCCTCGACCGCCCTGCGGTCGAAGTAAACGCCGGTCTCGTCGGAGCCGCGGAAGACGGCCCTCACGGTCAGCTCGAGGTTGACCGGGAAGATGTCCCCCTTCAGCACGAACTTGTCGCCGATCTTCCAGCCGTAGCGCTTCATGAGGCGCTCGCCGACGAGGGCGCCGCTGCGGTCGGAGGTCCAGTCGGCGGGGGTCCCCTCGACGATCGTCACCTCGTCGAAGATCCTGAGGAGGCTCTCCGGCTCGCAGCCGAAGCGGGCGAACATGTTCTCCGGGCGGTTGTCTTTGTACTGCCCGCCGAACCAGTTCAGGATCGTCACGTCCTTCACGCCCGGCGCCTGCGCGATCCGCTCGCGATAGGCCTCGGGGATGAAGTTCGCGAGGGAGACCTTGTGCCTCACGACGAGGCGGTACATCCCTCTTCCGCCCGAGGGGTCGGCGTCGAGCGCCATCAGCAGCGTTCCGAGGACGCAGATGACGAAGAAGGGGAGGACGATCGAGCCGATCGTCAGGATCGAGCGGGTCTTCTTGCGGAAGAGGCTCCGGAAGACGTAGGGGATGAATTTCACGTGCTCACCGCCATGGCTACCATCGCTACGCGACCTGCCTCAGCCCTTCCGTGATCGGCCTCTCTGCGGAGCGGATGGCCGGGACGAGACCTGCGAAGAGACCCACGGCGACCGTCACGCCGAAGCCCATCGCGAGGACCCCGGGGAAGAGGCGGACGCCGGCGGCGAAGGCCGCCATCGGCGAGTTCATGAGCCCCTCCCGGAAGCCGGGGAGCAGGAGCACGAAGAGGCCGACGCCCAGGACCCCTCCGAACAGGGAGAGCGCCAGGCTCTCGCCGAGGACGAGGCCGAGGATCTTCTCCTTCGTGAAACCGAGGACGCGCAGGACGGCGATCTCGGTGACCCGCTCGCGGGCCGCCATCGCCATCGTGTTCGCGGCGATGAGGAGGATGACGACGGCGATGATCGTCGTGATCGACCCGACGAGGAGCTTGACGTTCCCGAGCATCGAGACCCACATGCTCTGGAACTCCTTCTCCGTCTCGGACCGCGTCGGGTACGAGGAGTTCTCGAACATCGCGTCGATCTGCTTCGGGACGCGCTCGGTCGCGGCGATGGAATCGGTCTTCAGCCAGTACCAGCCGACGAAGCCCTTCACGCGCGGGAGCGCCTCCTCGACGGCCTGGTGGTGGAAGTAGACGCCGCTCTCGTCGGCGGCCGAGAAGACGGCACGGACCGTCAGCTCGAGGGTGATCGGGTAGATGTCCCCCTTGAAGGCGACCTTCTGACCGAGTCTCCAGCCGTAGCGCTTCATCAGCTGCCGGCCGACGAGGAGGCCGGAGCGGTCGCTCACCCATTCCGCCTCGCTCCCCTCGACGACCTTCGCCTCGTCGAAGACCCTGAGGAGGCGGTCGGCGTCGGTGACGGAGAAGCGCGCGAACTGGTTCTTCGCCGACTGGTCGATGTACGACCCGCCGAACCACTGCATCCGGATCGCCTCGACGACGCCGGGGAGGTTCCGGATCTTCGGGTCGTAGGCGCCCGGCAGCCAGTTCGTGATGGAGACCTTGTGCCGGACGATGAGCCGGTACATCCCCTTTCCGCCGGAGGGATCGGCCTCGAGCGCGCTGAGGAGCGTCCCGAGGATGCAGATGACGAAGAGCGGCAGGACGATCGAGCCGATCGTCAGGAGCGACCGGGTCTTCTTTCTCAGGAGGTTCTTCAGGACGAGCGGGAGGATCTTCACGCGCTACTTGCCGGCGGCGATCGCCGCGGCGGCCGCGATGCCGATCTCTCCCTTCTCGCCTTTCGCGCGCACGTCCTCCTTGAGGACCCCCTTGTCGAGGTGGACGAGCCGGTGGGCCCGGGCGGCGGCCTTCGGATCGTGCGTGACCATGACGATCGTCTTGCCGAACTCGCTGTGGAGCCTCTCGAGGAGGATGAGGATCTCCTCGCCCGACTTCGCGTCGAGGTCGCCCGTCGGCTCGTCGGCGACGAGGAGGGTCGGGTCGGTCGCGATGGCCCGCGCGATGGCGACGCGCTGCTCCTGGCCACCCGAGAGCTGCCGGGGGTAGTGGTCCAGCCGGTCGGAGAGCGCAACGACCGCGAGGGCGGTCTCCGCCTGCTTGCGTCGCTCGGCCCTCGAGAGGCGCGTGAGGAGGAGCGGCAGCTCGACGTTCTCGAACGCCGTCAGGACCGGGACGAGGTTGTAGAGCTGGAAGATGAAGCCGACGTGCTCGCTCCGCCACTTCGCCAGGGCCCCCTCGCTCATCGAGGAGACCTCGTCCGGACCAACGAGGATGCGGCCGCTCGTCGGCCGGTCGATCCCGGCGATGAGGTTGAGGAGCGTCGTCTTCCCGGAGCCCGAGGGTCCCATGAGGGCGACGAAGTCCCCCTTCTCGACCTCGAGCGAGAGGCCGTCGAGGACGGTGAGGACCTGTGTGTCGCGGGTGTACTGCTTGACGACGTTCTCGATCCGGATCAGGGGTTCGGCCATGCGTTCCTCGCTAGTCCTTCTTGACGCGGACCTTCTGCTCCGCCCGCCATTTCACCGTCTTTCCATTCGAACCGGCCGCCTCGGCGACGATCTCCTCGCCGCCCACGACGCCGGAGGCGACCTCGACCTGGCTCCCGGTTTCCGTTCCCAGCTGGAGCGGACGGAAAACGGCAGTCCCCTCCTTCACGAGGAGGACCCCCTTCTTGCCTTCCACCTCGACGACCGACGCCGCGGGGACCATCACCTTCGGCTTCGCTTCCGTGTCGACCTTCGTCTCGGGGTTCAGGAAGACGACCCGGCACGACATCTCGGGGAGGATCCGCGCGTCCCGGTCGAGAATCTCGATCTTCACTTTCACGGAGCCCTTCTGCCGGTCCGCGGTCGGCACGATCTGCCGGAGGCGCGCCTTGTAGGGCTTGTCGGGGTACGCGTCGAGGGCGACTTCGGCGGGCTGGCCGATGGCGAGGCGCCCGAGGTTCTGCTCGTTGATGTCGGCCTCCATCTCCAGGGAGCCGAGGTCGACGATGACGGCGAACGTGGCCCCCGCGGAGCCGGCGCCGCCGAAGCCCTGCGGGGCAACCGTCTCGCCGACGAACGCCTTCTTCACGGTCACGACGCCGTCGATCGGAGCGTAGATCTCGGAGTTCTTGATCAGCTCCTCGACGTAGCGCACCTGCGCCTCGATCGAAGCGACCCCGGCCTCGAGCGCCTTCACGCGGGAGTCGGCGGCGTCGAAGGCCTGCTGGCTTCCGACGAGGTCCTTGAGAAGGGTCGCGGCGCGCTGCCGCTCGAGGCGGGCGTTGACCAGCTCGGCCAGCGCCTGCTCGCGCGAAGCGGCGTACTGCCTGCGCTGGGCTTCCAGCTCCTGCGACTCGAGGCGGGCGACGAGCTCGCCCTTCCTCACCTTCTGGCCCTCTTCGAGGTTCAGCCAGGCGACGCGCCCGACCGACTTCGGGGAGATCTCGGCCTTGCTCCTGGCGACGATGTAGCCCGAGGCGGTGAGGACGGTCGAGGCCTGGGTCGGCGTCACCAGGGCGACGCGGGTCACGGAGACCTCCGGCGCGCGGAAGGTGGTGCCGGTCGCGCGGCTCCAGGCAAGAGCGGCGCCGACCAGGACGACGATCACCGTCGCGATAGTGGGGAGGACCCAGCGCCCGCGATCGGGGCGGGAGTCGCGCCGGATCTTCAGGGCGGAGAGGTCCGCGGTGCGGTTGCTCGGTTCTATGAGGCTCATCTTTCTCTCCCGGAGGGACTTGCGAGCCCGTGCCCCTCGCAGGCGGCTTCCGGCACAGTTCTCCCCCCGGCTCTTCGATGAATTTACGGGGCCGCTCTCTTCACGGTTTCAATGTTTCGACGGCCGCCCGCGCGGCCCGGACCGATTCGAGGAAGGCGTCGAGGTGTCGCTCTTCTGTTCGGAGGCTCCCGATGGCGGCCCGGAGGACGTAGCGGCCCTTGACGACCGCGTGGGAGATGAAGAAGCGCCCCTCCCGGTTCACCGCCTCCAGCACGCGCTGGTTCAGGGCGTCCCTCTCCGGTTCCGACAGGTCCGAGGGTGCATAGCGGAAGACGACGACCGAGAAGGGGACCGGCGCCAGGATCTCGACGTCGGGCTCGCGGCGGAGGTCGGCTTCGAGCCTCTCTGCCAGGGCGATGTGTGCCCGGAGGCGTTCGCGGATTCCCGTGGCGCCGAAGGTCCGAAGCGTGATCCAGGTCTTCAGGGCGCGGAACCGCCGTCCCAGCTGGACGCCGTAGTCCATGTACTCGCGGACGCCTGCGGTCCCTTCAGGCGTCTCGAGGTACTGCGGGACGACCGAGAACGCCTTCCTCACGCGCTCCATCCTCCGGAAGAAGAGGCCGGTGCACTCGAGCGGGAGGAAGAGCCACTTGTGCGGGTTCCAGACGACCGAGTCGGCCTCTTCCCACCCGGCGAAGAGGGGCCGCTTCTCTGGAAGGCTCGCCGCGGCGCCGGCGTAGGCGGCGTCGACGTGCATCCAGAGCCCCTCGCGGCGGCAGAGGGCGGCGATGCCGGGAAGCGGGTCGACCGACGTGACGGCGGTGGTCCCGGCGGTGCCGACGACGGCGATCGGCCGGCGTCCCGCCGCGCGGTCCGCCGCGATGGCCGCTTCGAGGGCGGCCAGGTCCATTCGATGTTCCGCGTCGGTCGGGATCTTCCGGAGGCCCGAGGTCCCGAGACCGAGGACGACGCAGGCCTTGTCGATGGACGAGTGCGCCAGCTCGGAGC
This sequence comes from Holophagales bacterium, assembly GCA_016719485.1. Lineage (NCBI taxonomy): Bacteria > Pseudomonadati > Acidobacteriota > Holophagae > Holophagales > Holophagales bacterium. Next base: position 26,687 of record JADJZB010000029.1, on the reverse strand, counting down.
AGTAGACGACCGCGGATGGCAGGCCCGCGAGCCCCGTCCTGCGCACGTCGGGAAACGCCTGCTCGCGCGCGGCCGCGAGGGCGATGAGGGAGGCCGTGGACGCCGTGTCGGCGAGCTGCCCGTCGAACGCGACCGGAAGCCCGACGAGGTTCGCGAGCCAGCGGACCATCGCCTGCTCCATCTCGTTCGAGGCGGGAGAGGAGCGCCAGAGGATGCCGACCTGGTTGTAGCCGGCGGCGAGCGTCTCGCCGACGATCCCCGGTACCGAGCCGTTCGTGGCGAAGTAGGCCATGAAGCCGGGGTGCTGCCAGTGCGTCAGGTTCGGCTCGACGAGGCGGTCGAGGTCGCGCTCGATCGCGTCCCAGGACTCGGGCTCTTCGGGGGCTTCGGGGGGGAACCGGGCCATCAGCTCGCCCGGCTTCGTGCGGGCGAGGACCGGCCGGCTCTCGATCGTCTCGAAGTACCGGGCGAGGCGCTCGATGGCGGCGCCTCCCCAGGCCCGGAGGGTGTCGGGAGGGAAGTCTCCGTTCATGAAACGGAGTCTATTTCGATCGGGCGATGAGCCCTACGTGAGCTTCAGCTCCCGCCGGAGCTGCTCGCTCTTCCCGGGCCGCCAGATGAACTGGTCGACCCAGTAGTGGTGCATGGCGAACCCGATGAAGACCGCGCCGAGGAGGTCGCTCCAGCTGATCGTTCCGAAGAGCGTCATGCTCCCGGTCGACACGAAGGGCGAGCAGCCGGGAAAGAGCTCGAGGCCGCAGCCGAGAAACCGGAAGAAGGCGGCCGATCCGATGGCCGCGACCGCGTAGACGGCGAAGCTCGACGAGACCTTCGCGGCGAGCCCGAACCGCTCCGGGGCGACACCCGGGGCCTGGTACCGGTTCTTGTTGTGGAACCAGACGATCGCGTGGTACTGCAGGTCGTGGAAGATCGTCACGAACGCGGCGAACCCGAGGAGGGGAGCCGAGAGGGTGGCGTCCCAGAGGCAGATGATCGCGTAGAGCGGAATGACGGCGAGGAGGAAGAGGACCTTCGGGACGTTCACCGTCCCTCCGCGCCTCCAGTTCGCGACCTGCCGGACGACCCAGGTCGCGACGACCGCCGCGAACGCGACCTCGAGGAAGGTCACGATCATCATCTCGCGCCCCGGGAGCGGCCCGAGGCCGAACTGCGGGCGGGCCTCGGGGTGGCGCAGCGCGAAGGCGCCGAACGGGAGGAGGAGGCCGCCGTAGAGGAGGAGCGCGTCGATGCGCAGGTCGACCGGATCGGTCTCTCCGCCCTTCCTCTCGTAGAGCCTCAGGAAGCCGAAGTGCTGCCTCACGACGTGCCAGTAGGCCCAGATGTTGAAGAGGAGGAGAAACGACGTCCACGCGGACCGGTACGACGCGACGCCCGCCTGCATGAGGAGCCAGGAGACGCCGATGACCGCGGGACCGACCGCGAACCAGAGGAGGCTCGACAGGAGGAGCCTCTTCCTTCCCTTCATCTCTTCGCGGTCCAGGTACGTCCGGGTGATGGTCGCAAAGAAATGCGGGCTGTCGAGGACGACGACCCAGGCGAACCAGACGGCGATCATGTCGACGTGGAAGGCGGCATGGGCCGCGAGGAGCGCGTAGGCGGCGAGCGCGCCCCCGATGAACCAGAGGAGGTCGACCCTCGGGTTCACGATCCAGCGTACGGAGAGTCGGGACCCGAGCTGCGAGGCGAGCGCTTCCGTCGTCATGCGGCGCGGTTTTGCCACAAACCCGGGGATTTCGGAAGCGAGGGGCCTCAGCGACCCGTTGAAATCAGGCCCGGGCCCGCCGTCCCGGGGCCGGTTCCGCCAGAAGCGGAGCGGCGAGGGGGCGGACGAGGAGCCCCAGAACGCTCGGCGCGGGGATTCCCCGGCGCAGGACGAGGAGGCGCCGTACCTGTTCGACGGCCAGCAGCAGGGTCGCGAGGAGGAGGAGCCCGCGGGCGAGCCCTCCGCCGGTCAGCGCCATCCGGGCCGCCTGCGCCGGGGCCGTCAGGCCCGGATAGAAGAGGAGGAGCCAGGCCGTCCGCTTTCCCCAGGTGACGCCGTCGAATCCACGCTCCCGGGCAAGGCACCGCTGGTCCGCCTCCGGCAGCAACGAGAGGAGGGGCTCGAGCATCAGGTACCGGTCGGAGGTGCGGCGCTCCCTGGCCGGCTGCTGCGCGGCGGGTGTCGTGGACGGCGGACCGACGAGCCCCGTCCACCGGGCGAGGAGGTAGAGCGGGAGGCCGAGGAGGGAGCCTACGGGGCGGTCCTGGGCCAGCGCGACGCCGAGGCGCAGGAGCGATTCGGGCAGGAAGTAGGCGAGGAGCGGAAACAGGGGCGCGAAGGCCGGCCCGCCGAGCCGCATCCCGGCGCCGAAGCCGGCTGCCAGCGTCATCAGGAGAGCGTAGGTTCCGACGGCCATCGGAAGGACGGTCGAGGCGAGGGTGAGCGCCGTTGCTCGGATTCCGAGCTCGGTCCCGAGCCGCTCCTGGACCCGTCCCGGGAGGAGGCCGGCGACGGGCGCGAGGAGGAGCGCGAGCCAGCCCGCGGCGCGGCGACGGGCGAGGTCGCGCGCGTCGGCCTCTCTCTCGGTCTCGCTCGTCTCGTCGTAGGGGAGGAGGAGCCGAATCGCGTTCCGCTCGTCCCAGGGCGCCAGGTCGTAAAGCGCTCCACCCTCCGGGAGCTGCCCAGCCGCGACGACCTCCCACAGCTCGTCTTCCCACCTCACGGCGGTCCCGGGGTGGGAGGCCATCCCGCGTTCGGCAGGCCTGCGCGGAGTCCACGACTTCGGCCGCCGGCAGAGGAGCCGGACGACTCCGCCCGGCAGCACCTCGACCTTGTCCGTGCCGAGAGGGTGCGGCATGCGCTCGGACTATACGTTCGAGAGTCGAGCGACCGTACACTCGGCGCGATGGCCGAAGGGCGGTTCTTTCGATCGTTGACGAAACTGCACCTTCGAGACCTGGCGCGGCCGAAAGCCGACCGGGGCCTGCGCAAGGCGTTCGACGGGGCCGTCGCGATCGCGCTCCGGATCCTCGCCCTCTTCGCCGTCGGCGCGCTCGTCCTCGAGCACGGATTCGTTCTGGAGCCCGAGCTGGTCGGCTTCGTCCGGCTCCTCCTCGAGCTCGTCCTGGGGACGTTCGTCGTGCTGGGCGTCGTGAGGCTGCTGACGAGAGACGACCGCAAGGCCTTCCTCCGTTCGCACCGGCTCGACGTCCTCGTCTGGGTCGTCGTTCTCCTGGGCTTCCTGGGCCGCCGGGGCGGAGTCGCGTCACCGATCGTCCTCTTCGGCCTGAACCCGGACGACTTCGCCGGCGCCTGGCTCGCCGCCACTCAGGCCTTCGTCGTGGTCTCGCTTCTCCTCGGCACGCTGCGCGACAGCCGGAGGCTCGTCGGGCAGGTCGTTCAGCCCCATCTCGTCATCCTCGCGAGCTTCCTCTTCCTGATCGTCGCCGGAACGGGCCTGCTCCTCCTCCCTCGAGCGACCCGTGACGGCGGGCTCACCGTGGTGGACGCCCTCTTCACGTCGGCGAGCGCCGCCTCGGTGACCGGGCTGACGGTGGTCGACACGGGGACCGCGTTCACGCCGTTCGGGCACGCGATCCTCCTCGCCCTCATCCAGGCCGGCGGTCTCGGGATCATGACGCTCACGACGTTCTTCGCGTTCGCCTTCACGGGAGGCACGCTCCGGCAGTACGCCAGCCTCCAGTCCCTGGTGGGCGAGCAGAGCCTCGGCCGCGGCCGCGCGACGCTCGCCCAGATCGCGCTCGTGACGTTCGCCTTCGAGGCGGCGGGGGCCGTCATCCTCTACAGGCACCTGCCGGAGAGCGTGGCCCCCGACGGGGGGCGTCTCTTCTCGGCCGTCTTCCACAGCGTTTCGGCCTTCTGCAACGCCGGCTTCGCGCTCCACGGCATGAACCTCGCGGCGCCCGGGATCGCCGAGAACGTCGTCGTCCAGTCGACGATCATGGTGCTCATCGTGGCGGGAGGGCTCGGCTTCCCGGTCCTGGCGGCGATCGGAGGGCTGGCCTCGCGGCGGCGCCGGCGGGCAGGCCTGCACGTCGAGATGGTCCTCACCGTCACGGGTCTCCTCCTCGTCCTCGGGACGGCAGGTCTCTTCCTCCTGGACCCGGCCGGCGGGCCACTCGGCGAGACGTGGGGCGAGCGGCTCCTGTCCGCGCTCTTCCACTCGGTTTCGGCGAGAACGGCCGGCTTCAACACCGTCGACATCGCCGGCCTGGCTCCGGCGGCCCTCTTCGTCCTCCTCCTCCTCATGTGGATCGGCGGGTCCCCCGCCTCGACGGCGGGGGGCGTGAAGACGACCACCGTGGCCATCGCGCTCCTGACCGTGATGTCGATCGCGGGAGGACAGGGGAGGGTCGAGCTCTACCGGCGCCGCCTCGGCGACGCGTCGATCCAGCGGGCCTTTTCCACCGTCATCGTCTCGGTCTTCCTCCTGTCCATTGCCGTCCTGGCCCTTCTCGCGTTCGAGAAGAAGCCGCCTCTCGACCTCGCCTTCGAGGCCGTCTCGGCGCTTTCGACGGTCGGGCTGTCGACCGGCATCACGCCCACTCTCGGAACCTCGTCCAAGCTCCTCCTGTCGGGCCTCATGCTCGCCGGGCGCGTCGGGCTCCTCGGGTGCGTCCTGGCCGTCACCCCCCGCCGGCGGAACGGGCGGCACGAGTACGCCCGCGAGGACGTGCTGGTAACGTAGGGTCATGTCGCGACAGTTCGCCGTCATCGGCCTCGGCAACTTCGGGTCCCAGCTCGCCGTCGAGCTGACGCGTCGGGGTGCGGAAGTCCTCGCGATCGACGAGAGAGAGGAGGCGGTCGACGACCTCCGCGACCTCGTCACCCACACGGTCCGCCTCGACGCCACCGACCCGAAGGCGCTGGCGGAGCAGCGGATCACCGAGATGGACGCCGTCGTCGTCAGCTTCGGCTCCCACTTCGAGACCGCCCTCCTGACCGTCTCCGTCCTGAAGCAGATCGGCGCGAAGAGGCTCATCGTCCGGGCGATGACCGCCCGTCACGAGAAGATCCTCGAGGCGCTCGGCGTCGACGAGGTCGTCCTCCCGGTCACCGAGACCGTCGCGAGGCTCTCGGGGAGCCTCATGGTCGAAGGGCTCTACGACTCCTTCGCCCTCTCGGCCGACTTCGCCGTCGGCGAGGTGGGCGTACCGGAGGAGCTGCTCGGGAGGAAGGTCGGGGAGATCGACTTCCCGGTCGACTTCGGCGTGACGATCGTGACGATCCGTCGGATCGTCCCGGAGACCCGGATCCTCGGCCTCGGTACCCGGATGGTCGAGAGGATCCTCGGGATTCCCTCGCCCGCGACGCCGCTCGAGCGGGGCGACACGCTCGTCGTCTTCGGGTCGAAGAAGGCGCTCGAGAAGCTCGCCGGGCGAAACCGGGAAGGCTGACCCGGTGGCGGTGGCGTAGGTCCCTCCGGACAGTCCGTTTCACATCGACATCCTCACGCGCCTTGGCGAGGCGTTCCGGTTCGAGGACCTCGAGACGATGGAGACCGATTTCAAGGGGGCCCCGGTACCGGTCGTCACGCCGCGCATGCTCCATCGGATGAAGCGGGACACGGTCCGCCCCAAGGATCGCGGAGACGCGGAGGAGCTGCGCCGCAGGTTCGGATTCGGAGAGAGGGACGGATGCCCGTCTACCGGTTCCGAACCATCGAGGAGATGAACAGGTTCTCTCCTCCTGGGCCAGCCGGTTCCCTCGACGACCGCGTGATCGCGGCGGTGAACCTCGGTCGCGCACTCTCGGGGCACCGCTTCCCGCCCGGAGTTCACAGGTCCCGATCGATCGAGGAGCACGCCCGCCTCCGCGAGCGATGGGAGGCCGAATCGGGTCGTTCGCCGGCCAGTTCAGACAGGTGCGCCGTCCGGTGACAGCTCTCGAGCGGCCTCAGTGTGAGTGGTACGTCGCGAAGAACATCGGTACGGGCCTCGGCGCCGACATCAATACGATCAAGGTCAAGGAGTACGAAAGGGACGGAAGGATCTTCTCGGCCAGCTACACGTTCGCGGGGCCGCGGATCTTCGTCGCCGCGTCGTTCTGACCTCGAGCCGGGGCGTGGTCAGCCGGCGGTACCCCTCGAGATTTCCCGCAGGCTGGAGACCGTCGCGCCGAGTCGGGCGATGAGCGCCTCGACGGCCGCGCGCGCGGAAGCGGCGTCGCCGCACGTGAAGAGGTCCACGGCGGCCTCCCCCCGCTCGGGCCAGGTATGGATCGTCAGGTGCGACTCGGAGATGACGACGACGCCCGAGATGCCCTGGGGCTCGAGGCGGTGGAGGTGGACACCGAGTACGTGAGCCCCCATCGCGGCCACGGTCTCGACGAGCGCGGCCTCGACGACGGCGGGGTCGTCGAGCGTTTCGAAAGGGGCCCCCGCGAGGTCGAGGAGGAGGTGGGTCCCGAGCGGGCTCATGGCGTCATCCCGCGCCCGCGTCGCGCGGCGGCTCGCCGAGCCCGAGGCCGATCGCCTCTGCAGCCGTCGCGTTCCCGGGCCTCACCTTCCATATCCATGCGTCCAGAAGATAGTGCGTTGCCTGGGGGAGGGCAAGGAGCGGCACCAGGAGCGCGAGGAGGACCGGACCGGGGTCGAACGCGGCACCGGGGAAGACCGCGCCGTTCTCGTGCCAGACGAGACGGTCCCAGCCCCACTCCTCGAGGAAGGCCAGGAAGACCAGAGGCGCGAGGAAGAGAGCCGCGTGGCGGGACCCGAGGTCGGCGAGGACCGGGGGCCTCCCGGCAGACGCTCGCGATTCCGCGGCCCGGCGCTGTGCGAGGAAGACGAGGCCGAGGTACGGGACGCCGTGGACGAGAACGTTCGTCACCGCGAAGGCGTAATCGCTGTCCCAGACCACGATCCCGAGGTGCCAGACGACCGCCGTCGTCACGACGACGAGGACCTTCCCCCACGACACGGGCCGACCCGTGGCGAGACGCCGGCTCTCCTTCGCGAGCCACGAGACGAGAACGACGGCGAACGCCGCGACCGCCGCGGGGCCGGACCACGCCGGCAGGCCGGCAACGTAGTCCCCCGCGAGGAGCCAGTGAAAACGCTTCGGCAGCGTCGCGTGCCACCACGCCAGCGGCGCGAGGGTTGCGCCATAGATCGTCAGCGCGTCGAGCCGCCTCTCCCACGCGGCCCCGGGCTCGTCGTTCTCGCCGCTCTTCCGCCTGTAGAGGGCGACCCAGCCGTACTGCTGCCGCACGAAGTGGAACGTTGCGAGGTAGGCGAGAACGCGCCAGAAGGCGAGCGGCCCCGCCGTGTAGAGGAGGACTCCGGCAGCGTAGGAGGCGGCCGGAATCGCGAGGTAGAGCGCCGGGCGGCGCCGGAACTCCTCCGGGTCGGCGTAGACCCTCCACCCCGTCGACCAGACGTGCGCGACGTCGATGCCGACGACGACGGCAAGCCAGAGAGCGACCGGCAGGTCGCCGTCGAGGTTTCCCGTCCGCGCGCCGATGGCGATGAGGAGGACCGAGATCAGCGCCGGCCCGCCGAAGAGCACGACGTCGGCGCGGCGGGAGAAGAGCCAGGGAGACCGGTCGTTCGCGGACACGAGTGACGCGAGTCTAGCGGCCGGCGACCGCCTGCCCGCGCGCCGCCCCGCAGGCGAGGACCGCCGCGATGCGAATCGGTATCATCGAGACGCGGGGACCGTCGGCCCACGGAACCGCCCGAGAGGACGATCTGATGGACCTTCGCCGCGCGCTCCGCACCCGCTTCAGCGCACTGCTTCTCTTCGCCGCCGTGAGCGCAGCCGATGCCCAGCCCGTCGTTCCCGCCGGTTTCGTCGACGAGCTCGTCGCCACGGTCGGAGGACCGACGGCGATGGCCTTCACACCCGACGGGCGCCTCCTCGTCACACGCCAGAGCGGGAGCCTCCGCGTCGTCTCCGCGGCCGGAGCGCTGCTCCCGACCCCTGCGTTGACGCTTCCCTCGTCGCAGATCTGCACGAACTTCGAGCGGGGCCTCCTCGGCGTGGCGGTCGATCCGGCGTTCGGCGCGAACCGCTACGTCTACCTGTTCTACACGCGGAACGTAACAGGCTCCTGCGCGACCGGAGTGGCCGGAGCGCGCAATCGCGTCTCTCGCTTCGTGCTTCCCGACTCGAACGTGATCGATCCCGGGACGGAGACCGTCCTCGTCGACGGCATCCGGTCGTTCGGTGGCAATCACAACGGGGGAGACCTCCGATTCGGCCGCGACGGGTTTCTCTACGTCTCGACGGGAGACGGCGGAACCGACTATGCCGGAGACAGCGGAAGTGCCGGCGCCAACGACGCTGCGCGCGACCAGTTTCACCTCCTCGGGAAGATCCTCCGGATCACGCGCGATGGAGGCATCCCCGCCTCGAACCCGTTCCAGGGCGCCGGCACCGCACGTTGCAACGCAACCGGGGAGACCACCCCGGGCAACCGCTGCCAGGAGACCTTCGCCTGGGGCTTCCGGAACCCCTTCCGCTTCGCGACCGACCCGAACACCGCGGGCACGCGCATCTTCGTCAACGACATCGGACAGGGGGTGAGGGAGGAGGTGGACGCGCTGACCGCAGGCGCCGACTACGGCTGGAACTGCCGAGAGGGAACGCGCGTCAACAGCACCACGGGCAAGTGCAGCCCGACGCCCGCCGGAATCTCGGACCCGTTCTTCGAATACTCCCACGGCCCGTCCGTCGTGCCGGGAACGTCGATCTCGGGATGCAACTCGATCACGGGGGGCGCATTCGTCCCGAACGGCGTCTGGCCGGCGGAGTACGACGGGTCGTACCTCCTGGCCGACTACGTCTGCGGCGCGATCTTCCGGATCCCGGCCTCCGGGGCGCCGCCTGCCAGCGCGACGACGTTCGTCTCGGGCCTCGGAGGCTCGAGCGCGACGACGCTCCTCTTCGGGCCGCACGGAGAGACGCAGGCGCTCTACTACACGACGTACGCCTCCGGCGGCCAGGTCCGCCGGCTGAGATACGCCCACGCCGGATCAAACCAGCCGCCGTCGGCCGTCATCGGTGCCAATCCGACCGCGGGAGACCCCCCGCTCGAGGTGACCTTCTCGGGCGCCGGCAGCTCCGACCCGAACGCGGGCGACACGCTGGCGTACTTCTGGGACTTCGGAGACGGGAGCCCCGTCGTGCAGACTGCTGCCCCTTCGACGTCGAAGACCTACCCCGCAAGCGGCGCGTTCCTCGCTTCGCTCCGGGTGCGCGACCAGGCTCTCGCGTTCTCTGCGCCGGCCTCCGTGACGATCAGCGTCGGGAACAGGCCCCCAACGGCGTCGATCGACGCGCCGCCGGGAGGCGCCAGCTTCGGAGTGGGACAGGCCGTGACCATCACCGGGTCGGGGACGGACCCCGATGAAGGGGCGGTTCCGCCGGAGCGCCTCCACTGGACGGTCCTTCTCCATCACGACGTCCACACGCACCCTTTCCTGTCGGGGACGGGGGCGGGAATCTCGTTCGCCGCACCGGGCCCGGAAGACCTGGCGGCGGCGGCGAACAGCTTCCTCGAGGTCCACCTGCAGGCCGAAGACGCCAGCGGCCTCTTCTCACCGGACGTGCGGCTCGATCTCCAGCCACGGAAGTGGAATGTCACGCTCGGGAGCGTCCCCGGGGGCGCGCGGCTGACGGTGAACGGCGAGGGGGTGACGGCGCCGGCCACGTTCGTGTCGTGGGAAGGGTGGGGTCTCACGCTCGGCGCGCCCGACCAGGTCCTCCCCGACGGTCGGAGGCTCGTCTTCTCGTCGTGGTCGGACGGAGAGGCTCAGACGCATACAGTCACCACGCCAGCGGCCGACCTCTCGCGGTCGGCCACGTTCGGCGTCGTGGGCTCGGAGCTCCACGTGCTCGCGCCGTGCCGCGCGGTCGATACCCGGACGTCGGGGGGGCCGCTGGCGCCCGCGGAGACACGCGCCTTCACTGTCGCCGGAGAGTGCGGTGTCCCGGCATCGGCGTACGCGCTCGTCGTGAACGTCACGGCCGTCTCGCCCGCGGCGCCGGGCACACTGAGCCTCTTCCCCGGACACCTTCTGGCGTCCCCGGCGACTTCCACGGTGGCCTTCGCGGTGGGGCGGACGCGGGCGGTCGGAGCCGTGATGCTCCTGGCGGCGGACGGGAGCGGGACGCTCAAGGCGACGAACGCCTCGACCGGGCAGGTCGACGTCGTTCTCGACGTGTCGGGCTACTTCGAATAGCCGCCGCAAGGCCTCGTCGTCGCAGGCCTTCGGACGGGCGCGCGGCTGTCTGCGACTCCGGGTAAAGTGCGCGCCAGATGTCGAATCACGAGCTGTCGATCGTCTTCTTCCTGGCGCTGGCGGCGATCCTCCTGGCGTGCCGCCTCGTCGGCTACCTGGCGCGTTTCGTCGGCCAGCCGCAGGTCGTGGGGGAGATGATCGCCGGCGTCCTGATAGGCCCCTCGCTCCTCGGGCTGATCGCTCCCCAGGCCCAGGCGGCGCTCTTCCCGAAGGCGGTGATGCCGGTCATCTACGTCGTCGCGCAGATCGGCCTCGTCCTCTACATGTTCCTCGTCGGCCTCGACTTCGACGTGGAGCTCCTGCGGACGCGGGCGAAGAGCGCCGTGACCGTGTCGTGGGCGGGAATTCTGGTCCCATTCACGCTCGGAGCGGCGATCGCCTGGGCGTTCCACGGCGACACGGCGCTCTTCGCCGAGAAGGTCTCGATTGGCGAGGCGGCGCTCTTCATGGGCGCGGCGATGTCGATCACCGCCTTCCCAATGCTCGCGCGGATCATCTACGAGCGCGGGCTCTCGGGGACCTCGATGGGCACCCTGGCGCTGGCGGCCGGCTCGGCCGACGACGCGGCGGCCTGGTGCATCCTCGCGGTCGTCCTCGCGAGCTTCTCGGGGCAGGCCTCGATCGCCGTCTGGGCGATCGGCGGAGGCGTCGCCTTCGGCGTCTTCGCGTTCTTCGTCCTCAGGCCCCTCCTGGCCCGCGCGGGAGCGTGGATCGAGAAGCGCGAGGCCTACGACAGCGTCGCCCTCCCCGGGGCGCTCATGCTCCTCGCGGCCGCGGCCTGGTACACCGACATGGTCGGGATCTACGCCGTCTTCGGCGCCTTCGTCCTCGGCGCGGCGATGCCGCGGGGGGAGATCGCCCGGCGCATCGAGAAGCAGATCCAGCCGCTCACGGTGAACCTCCTGCTCCCCCTCTTCTTCGTCTACTCGGGCCTGAACACCCGGATCGGACTCGTGAACTCGTTCGCGCTCTGGGGGCTGGCCCTCCTGGTCCTCCTCGCCGCGACGCTCGGCAAGGGGGGCGCCTGCTACGCGGCGGCGAGATTCAGCGGCGAGCCCCACCGCGAGGCGGTGGGCATCGGCGCGCTCATGAACGCCCGTGGCCTGATGGAGCTGATCATCCTCAACATCGGCCTCGAGCGCGGCGTCATCACGCCGACGCTCTTCTCCATCATGGTCGTCATGGCGATCGTGACGACGCTGACGGCGCTCCCCGTCTTCAACCTCGCCTTCGGCAGGCAGGTCGTAGGGGAATCGGCCGTCGCGCGGCCCGCGACGGCCCCGGGGCCGCTCCTGGACGACTGACGGCCCCCTACCCCAGCAACGTCGTGAACCGTTCTCCGTCCTCGGCCAGGATCGCCTCGGCGGCGCGGATGCCGGAGTCCTGCGCCTCCTCGAAGAGGGGGAGTCCCGAGGCGTCGGCGTGGGCGAAACGGACGCGGCCGACGGGCTGCTCGAGCGCGGCGCGGTCGGGGTGCCAGACGAAGCCGGGGTGCGGTCGCGCCATCGCGTGCCCCCAGAGGAAGACGTCGACGTTCGTGACGAGGGAGGGGAGGTCCGGGTGCGCCCTCGACAGATCGGCGAGGACGGCGTCGGCCAGCTCCCTCCAGGTGGCCGAGAGGAGCTTCTCCCGCGCCTTGCGCGGCTCCTCGCCCGCGAAGACGAGGTAGTAGGTGAGGACCGTGGGGCCGTGCGTGCGGCCCGTCTGGTGGGTCGCGACGACGTAGCCGAGGCCGCGCGAGTCGTAGAGGACGTTGTCCCAGCAGAGCGGGAAGCCGCGGTCGGCCGGTCGTCCGGAGAGCGTCAGGTTCGCGACGAGCCAGGGCGCGTACTCGAAGGAACGCAGGAACGCGGGCGGGCTCTCGCGCCACGGCGCGAGGACCTTCGCGGCGGTGTAGCGGGGGAGGGCGTAGACGACGTGGCGGGCCGTCACCTCGACGATCTCGTTGCGCGGCACGTCGAGCCAGCGGAGGGTGGCGCCGCCGGCCTTCGGGACGACGTCGAAGACGACGGCCCCGGTCACGATCTTCCCGCCCGCGGCCTGCACGAGGCGTTTCACGAGGCGCCCGTTCCCTTCGGGCCAGGTCAGGAACGAGGCAGGCTCCTCGAAGGGGCCGTCGGGCGAGGTGCCGCGCAGGCGCGAGGCGAAGTAGTGGATGCCGGCCCACGCCGACGTGTCGTCGAGCGAGGAGCCGAAGTCGTCGCGCGTGGCGTACTCGGCGAACCAGAAGAGGCGCGCGCCCGAGAAGCCGTTCCGGGTGAGCCACTCGCGCATCGAGATCCTGTCGAGCACCGTCCATTCGGCGTCGTCGGAGGAGCGGCGGCGGGGGATGGCGAATGCGCGGCGCCCCTTCCCGTCTCTCTGGGCGGCGAAGCGGAGCATCTCCCGCTCGAAGCGCGAGAGCTCCTCGCGATCCTGCCGGGACGCGCCGGCGCGGGGATAGAGGCCCTCGTACCAGAGCCCGCGGAACCAGAGCCGCTCTTCGGGCTCGGCGCAGAGCATCTCCTCGGCCCACTCGGGCTCGCCGTCGGGCGTGCGGCCCGTCAGGGCGCCGACCTCGGAGAGGAGGAGCTCGAGCGCGGGGTTCCCGTAGAGCGGTACCGGGACGTAGTGCGCGCCCCAGGGAAACGGGGAGACGGCGTTCCCGCCCGAGCGCGCGTTACCGCCCGGGGTGTCCTCCAGCTCGTAGATGCGGAAATCGGCGAAGCCGGCGCGGGCGAAAGTCCAGGCTGCGGAGAGGCCCGAGATGCCGGCTCCGAGGATCGCGACGCCGACGCTCTCGCGGCGGGCGACAGGGCGCGTGAGGAGCTCGCCCGTCCGGATCCGGTGCCCGCGCAGGACGTCGGCCCCGGCAATGACGCCTCCGAACGGGGCGCCGTCCTCGGTCCGCCGGCAGGCCCCGAGGAAGGCCGAGAGGGCGGGGAGGCCGACGAGCGCGGCGATCGCCTCGCGCCGGGACGCCTTCACGTCACTCGAACTTCCGCCACTCGCTCTCGTAGGTCCTCACGAGGACCTGGTCGTGGAGGCGGTTCACGGGCACCTCCAGCCGGGCCATGTCGGGACCGAAGGAGAAGAGGGCGGGGAGCGTCTCGTCGGAGAGGTAGCGGAGGCCGGGTATCAGCCGTGCAGGGACGTTGAAGGGCCGGGGCGACGCGAGGACGAATCCCCACTCGCCGAAGGACGGAACGGTGGCGTGGTAGGGGCGCGTTGCGAAGCCCGAGGCCTCGATCGTCCGTTCGATGATCCAGTACGACTTGCGTGCGAAGAGCGGCGACGTCGACTGGACGGCGAAGGCGCCGTCGGGCGCCAGGCGCTTCTTCAGGAGGCTGTAGAAGCGTTTCGTGTAGAGCTTGCCGACCGCGAAGCTGTTCGGGTCGGGGAAGTCGACGAAGACGAGGTCGAAGAGGTCCGTCCCCTTCTCGAGCCAGGGCATCGCGTCGTCGTTGACGACCGTGACCTTCGGCGAGAGGAGCGAGCCGCCGTTGAGCCCGACGAAGAGAGGGTTCTCGCGGGCGAGGCGGGTGACCATCGGGTCGAGGTCGACGAGCGTCACCGACTCGACGGAGGAATGGCGCAGGACCTCGCGCACCGCCAGGCCGTCGCCGCCGCCGAACACGGCGACGCGCCGCGCACCGGGGACGACGGCGAACGCGGGGTGGACGAGCGCCTCGTGGTAGCGGTACTCGTCGACGGAGGAGAACTGCAGGTGCCCGTTCAGGAAGAGCTGGAAACCCGCCTTGTTCTTCGTCAGGACGACGCGCTGGTAGGGCGACGACTTCGCGAAGAGGACCTCGTCGGCGTACTGCTGCTCCTCGGCCATCTCCGAGAGGCGGTCGGCCGCGGCGAAGCCGCCGAGGAGGAGCGCAGCGACGACGGCCGCCTTGGCGACCAGCCCTCCGGCGGCGCCGATCTCGTCGCGGAAGAGCCGGATCGACGTGAACGCCACGACGACGTTCAGGAGACCGAAGAGGAGGGAGGTGCGGAAGAGGCCGAGGTTCGGGACGAAGACGAGGGGGAAGAGAAGCGAGGCGGCCAGGGCCCCGAGATAGTCGAAGGTGAGGACCTGCGCGACGAGGTCCTTGAAGGCCACCGACCGTCGCAGGAGCCGGAGCATCAGCGGGATCTCGACGCCGACGAGCGTCCCGATGCCGAAGACGAGGCCGTAGAAGACGGGATGGAACCAGCGGGGCGAGAGGAAGGCGAAGGAGAGGATGGGGGCCGAGAAACCGCCGAGGAACGCGACCGCGATCTCGATCTCGACGAAGCGGCGGGCGACGCCCCTCTCGATGAACTTCGAGAGCCACGCTCCCGCCCCCATCGCCGTCAGGTAGATCCCGATGACGAGGGAGAACTGCGTGACCGTGTCCCCGAGGAGGTAGCTCGCGAGCGCCCCCGCGACGAGCTCGTAGACGAGCCCGCAGGTGGCGATGACGAGGACCGTCAGGTAGACCGGTCCCGGACGGACCGGGCTCGGCGTCACCGGGTCACGAGCCGATGGCCTGCCCGATGATGAAGGCCATCCCGAGGACCACCGCGGCGATCACGATGCCGAGCGCGACGTTCTGGTCCTCCTCGATCTCCTTCTTCAGCGAGAAGGGGAGGATCCTCGGGAGGATCAGGAAGAAGAGGCCGAAAACGCCGATCCCGATGGCGGAGAAGACGAGGGCCGACCAGACCTGCTGCCCGTGGAGCTGCCACCAGTTCATCACTTCCCTCCCGTCCAGAAGCTGTAGGCCCTGAATCCGGTCGCGCTGCGCGCCCCGGCGGCGACGACGCCCTTCTTCGCGTTGCTCGGAAGCTCCCACCCGGCGAAGCCGGCCCAGGCGTAGGCCGTCAGGACGAGAGCGCCGAAGACCTGGAATCCGCGTTTCAGCATGGGAACCTCATTCGTCGTCGTCCGACCCGCCCTCGCCCCCGCCTGCGTAGTCGCTCTCGGCCCACCGCCGGCTCTCGAAGCGGGCCTTCGAGATCCCGAGGGCGATCGGGCCGAGGAGGAGGAGGAGGAGGACGAGTACGAGGTGTGTCATCCGGGGCACGCCGCTCCGGAGGCGGATGTCGTAGTACGGCGGCGCCTTGCCCCGCTCGAGCTCGGGCTCGAGGCGAAGGACGTAGCGACCGGCGGGGATGCGGCCGATGTAGTTGGTACGGGACCGGGACCCTTCGCTCCAGCGCTCGCCACCGTCGACGCCGTGGTAGTAGTCGGACTGCAGGCCGAACCCGAAAGCCTGGCCCGTCGCCTCCTCGAGGAGGACGGCGTTCACGAAGACCCAGCTGTTGTCGGTCGGGGCGTCGATGCTGGCCTCGACGTTTCCGGAATGCGGAATCTCGAACGGCTCGGTGACGACCGTGAGCCCCTCGGAGAGCGCGTCGGAGGAGATCGTCGGGTCGTTGGCCGCCAGCGAGACGTCGTGGCGCATCTGGTAGACGACCTTGCGGTCGGCCTTGATGTTGAAGAAGACGAAGAGGAAGACGGCGATCGCGGCGAAGAGCCCCATCGTTCTCATGAACCCGCGGGACGACTCCGCGTGCGGCCACGGCTGGTTCGAGGCGACCCCTTCGGGCGCCGGAAGGGGAGACTTCAGGGCGAAGGCCTGCTCGACCTCCTCCTTCGGGACGTAGCTTCCCTCCGACCAGGTGACCTCGTTCTCGTACTTCTCCTCCGAGAGGATCCGGGGGGGCGCGACGTAGTCGGAGACGCCTGTCGACTCGCCTCTCTTCACCTCCCAGTAGAACTCCCCGAGGACCGCCTCCACCCGGGCCGTCGTCGACTGGAAGTGGCGATACCGCGTGCCGCGCCAGACGGCGAGCTTCGGCGCCGTCGAGACCTCGCCGGCGGCGATCCCGGTCACGAGCGTCCAGTGCCCGTTTGACTCGACGAGCCAGTGGTAGGCCTCCGACTTCGTCTCCTTGAGGAGGTACTCGCGCCAGTAGTAGTGGACGCCGTCGACCGTGCACGCCTTGAGGATCGCCCCGAGGATGGCGAAGTTCAGGCCCCGCAATGTCCCCTCTCCACCGAGAGGAAGGAGCGGCTTGAACGGGACCTTCTGGAGCCGGGTGAGAACCTCGAACTTCTCCGCCGAGGCGCCGCCCTCGGGCGTCGCGAGGACGGAGCCGCAGTAGGTGCAGGCGACGCGGACGGTGTTCGCCGGGTCCTTCAGCTGGAGCCCCGCGCCGCAGGCGGGGCAGTTGAGCGACGAGGCCTTTGCTGCGACCTTTCTCCCGGACCACCCTTCCAGCCCCTCGACACCCAGCTCGGCGAGCTGGACCTGCTTTCCGACGAAGAACGCGTCGACGCCGGGGTCGTCGCCGTAGTCGAGCGTGGCGAGGCTCCCGTCTGCGCCCGAGAGGTCGGCATACATGAAGACGGCGCCGGGGGCGGCGGCGAAGGGCAGGTCGCCCTCGGCAGAGGCGTAGAGCGCCTGTCGCCGGTCGGTCACGGTGAACTGGCCATACGCGCCGAAGTTGAGCCTCTGCCCCGGCGCGATCTGGGTGAACTCGGGAGCGGGAGGATTCGAAGGGGCCGGAAGAGGCCGCATCACCCAGAACGTCCCCTGGGCCTCGGCGAGCCAGGCGTAGCGGCCGTCCTCGAACGAGACGTGCCACTCGTCCCAGGTCCCCTCGCCGGTCGAGAGCTGCAACCGGCCGACGATGCGGAACGGCTTGAGGCCCTGAACCTTCGGCTTTGCGGTCGTCCCGATCCGGAACGGGGAGGATGTCGGGACGAGCTCGGCGACGGTTCCGAGCGACTCGAGCCCCGCCCCTTTCCTCGACACCGCTGACCGGCACTGCGGACAGACGGTGACGACGGAAGAGCCGGCGCGGAAGAGGACCTCTCCTCCGCACGAGGGGCAGTTTGCGGCGCGGGAGCTCACGTGCCGGAAGGATAGAACAGCCGCGGGCGGGACGGGAACCGGAAGGGACCTAGACGGGGAGGCGAACCCGGAAGCGGGCGCCGCGGCCCGGAGGGCTCTCGAGCGAGACGTCGCCGCCCATGGCCTCGGTCAGGGTCTTGACGATGGAAAGGCCGAGGCCGGTCGACGACTCGCCCCCGGTCGGCTTCGCGGAGAGCCGGGCGAACTTCGCGAAGAGCCGCGCCCGGTCCGCCTCGTTCACGCCCGGGCCCTCGTCCTCGACCTCGACCACGCCCGCCCCGCCCTCGGAGCGGATCGTCACCACGACCGTCGATCTCCAGGGCGAGAACTTGATGGCGTTCGACACGACGTTCTCGACGACCTGCTGGATCGCGCCCGGGTCTCCCGTCACGACGACGGCCGTGCCGTCGACCCGGATCCCGATCTCCTTCCGTTCGGCCGAGGCGGTCTGCGTCTCGACGACCCTGCGTGCGATGCCGAGGAGGTCGCAGGGGCGCTTCTCGAGGGAGACCCGCCCGGCCTCGGCCGCGCTCGCCTCGATGAGTCCCGCGACGAGGTCGCGGACCCTCTCGGCGGCGATGACGACCTTGCCCGCCATCTCGGCGGTCTCCTTTCTCGAGAACTCCTCGTCGCGCAGCATCTCCGCGTAGCCGAGAACGACACCGAGGGGGTTCCTCAGGTCGTGGGCGGCGATGCCGAGGAAGGTGCTCTTCTCCTCGTTCAGCCGCTTCAGCTCGGAAGCGACGGAACGGACCTTCTCGCTGGCCGCCTCGAGGAGGCGCATCGTGACGAACGTCCGCCTCTGGTAGGCCTCGCGGAAGTAGCCGGCGACGGTAAAGAAGAACCAGAGCAGGATGAGCGTCCCGACCGAGATGACGACGACGTCGGCCGGGAGCGGCGGGCCGAACCCGGGGAGCTTCCTCACGAGGGCGACGAAGGGAAAGGAAAGGACGATGAGGCCGGCGCGCACGACGCTCGCCGCGAAACCGGACGGGAGAAGGCCGATGGCCGAGGAGGCCATCGGGAAGCTGAGGCCGACGAAGTAGAGGCTCGTCCCCGGCTCGTGGAGCTGGCCGATGGCGATCATCGCGGCGATGGCCCAGCCGGCCGCCACACCCCCGACCTCGAGGACCGGCCGGGTCCAGGCGGCGAACCGGGGAACGTACGTGAGGAGGAGGAGCAGGGCGATCGGGAGCGCGAGACCGCAGACCCGAATCGCGAGGACGAGAGGCCACGTCTCGGGGAAGGCGATCGGGTCGAGGAGGCCGAAGGCGAGGATCGTCACGAAGGCGACGGCGACGGCCGGGCGCAGGATCCGGGCGCTCGCGTTCCGCTGCTCCTCGCGGAAGGCGGCCTCCACCAGCGGATCGCGGAACCGCAGGCGCCAGACGTCTTCCAGGTCCCGCTCGCTCACCGGAATCACCGGGGACTCGCGCCGTGGCGGGCGTGGAATGCGCCAACCCGACGAGGAATGCCGGTTTCCGAGCACCGATCCGCTGCCCATTCAGGTGGATTCTGCACCGGAGTTCATCCGGCCGCCTCTCCCGCACCCCGGAATCGAGCGCGCGAACTAACGGGTCGGCGTCTCGCGGAGGATCGCGACGGCCGCGGCCTGGGCCGTTCGGGCGTTCGGCGTCACCCGGATGGCGACAGCTTCGAGTGTGCGACCGCCTCTTTCCGCGGAAAGCCTCAGCACCGCCGTAGCCCGGCCCTTCTCCAGAGCCTCCTCGAGCAGACCGGCCACCACCTTCTCCCGGACGAGCTCGAGGATGTGCTCTCCGGAGCGGATCGCGGCGGGGCTGGCGCCGAGAAGGCGGATCGCCTCGGGGTTGGCGCCGAGGAGGGAGAGCGCGGGATCGACGACGAGGAGGCCGGCCGGAACCTCGTCGAAGATGACCCGGGAGAGGCTGCGGCTCGCCGAACGCTCGCGTCCCGCTCCGAGGCGTCGTCTGCGAGGTCGCCGAGAGCGGAGAAGAGGATCGCCGCCTCCTCGGAAACGCGGCCCGGGTCGGCGGGTCTCTCGAGCCGCTCGACGCTTCCCAGGGCCTGGCGGACGAGGTCCAGCTCGGCCGCGTGGCGGGAGCGCGCGAGGATGAGAAGAGCCGCCACGAGGAGGGATGCGAGGACGGACAGGCCGAGCGTCTGCGCGCGGAAGGGGGCTTCCCAGCGGGCGAGGTCCTTCTCGGGGAACGCGAGGCGAAGGACCTCGCCGCCCCGCAGCCGCACGGCGGCGTAGACGAGCCGCTCTCCGACGGTCGAGGAATACCGGGTCCTCACTCCGGAGCCGGTCCGGCGGGCGTCGAGGACCTCCGGCCGGCTCGCGTGGTTTTCGAGCGCGTCGACGCGCTCGGGATCGACGCTGCTGTCGCCGAGGACTCTCCCGTCCGTGCCGACCAGCGTCGCGCGGAGCGAGAGCTGGCGTCCGAGCCGGTTGATCGCCTCTTTCGCGCTCTGGCCCGATCCGAGGACGGTCTCGAGCTCGGGACCGACCCGTGCGAGCAGCGCGAAGGCGCTCGCCTCGGTCCTTCCGGCGATCGCCCGGTTCAGGACCTGGTTGAGGGCGAAGCCTGCGAGCAGGCCGCCGGCGAGCGAGAGAAGGAGCGGCACCGTTCCGCGCCGGAGGAGGACGTCGAGGCGGGAACGGCCGGGAGCGGGCGCGTACGTCGTCATGGCGATCCGGCGATCCTAGCCTTCCGGCGTTAAGACGGCGTGGAGGAGAGAACGGCGTTCAGGTGCGCCGGGGGCCCGGCCTGGCGATCCGGGAAGACTGGGCCTCGTCCCGGTAGAAGCCGAGCGGGCCGAGGAGCCGCCACGTCCGTTCGACGATCTCCCGCTCGGAGATCGGGCGCGCGAGGATGTCGCTGGCCCCGACCTGCCGGGCGAAGTGCTCCTGCGCCCGATCGACGCGCGTCCCGAGGAGGAGAACCGGCACCCGCGCGAAGATGGGGGTCGCCTTCAGGATCCGCGCCACCTCGAATCCGTCGGCTTTCGGCAGCGCGACGTCCATGACGACGGCGTCGGGCAGGCGGGACATCAGGAGGTCGAGGACCTCCTCGCCGCTGCGGGCCTCGACGGCGTTGCAGCCGGAATCGCCCAGCGCCTTTCCCATCGAGATGCGGTCCGCACCGTCGGCCAGCACGATGAACACCGTGGGGCGGCCGGTCGGGCGAGGCGGGGCGGGCGCGAGGGGGGGCGGGAGGGCTGACGGCTGCGGACGTGTGACGCGGGCGGTCGGGACCGTCGGGGGCGCGACAGGCGAGGGGTGTGTCGCGGGAACGGCAGGCTGCGGCGCCTGCGCCGGAACGGACGGCGGAGGCGTGAAGGGAGATCCGACCTGCGGGCGATGCTGGACGAGCGGGGTCCTCGTGTCGACGTTGCCGGTCGCCGCCCGGCGCAACCGTGCGGCCTCGTCGAGGCCCGCGAGAACGTCGTCGATCGCGCGGCTCATCGCATCGCCGCCGGAGCCTCTCGTCGCCGCGGCCGGCTCGTCCCCGGCGCGCGCGAAGGCGGCCTCGAGCTCGGAGGCGCTCTGGAAGCGGTCTTCGCGCCGCTTCTCGAGCGCGCGGTGGACGGCGCTGCGGAGCCCGGGAGAGACGTCGGGGAAGAGGGAGAGGGTCGCCGGGACCGGCTCCGAGATCTGCTTCATGGCGATGCCGAGCGCCGAGTCGGCCGTGAAGGGGAGCTCTCCCGCGAGCATCTCGAAGGCGATGATCCCGAGCGAGTAGATGTCGCTCCGGGCGTCGGCCGGCTCTCCCATCGCCTGCTCGGGAGAGATGTAGTGCGGCGTCCCGAGGACGACGGCGTCGAGCGTGAGCTTCTCGTCGACGAGGCCGCGCGCGAGGCCGAAGTCGAGGATCGACACCGTGTCGCCCTCGCCCACGATGATGTTCTGGCTCTTGAGGTCCCGGTGGACGATGCCCTGCTCGTGGGCCGCCTGCGTTCCCAGGCAGATCTGCCGGAGGATGGGAAGCGCCCGGGCCGGAGCGATCCGGCCGGCCTCGAGGACGAGCGTCTGGAGGTCCTTTCCCGGGACGAACTCCATCGTGATGAACGGGTGCCCGCCGCTGGTGCCGAAGTCGTACATGCGGGCGACGTTCGGGTGCTTCACCTTCCGGTTCAGGTTGATCTCGCGCTTGAAGCGGGCGACGATCGCCCCGTCGTCGTCCGCGACGTGGCCGTAGAGGATCTTGATGGCGACGACCTCGTCCAGGACCAGGTCCCTCGCCTTGAAGACGACGCCCATCCCCCCGCGGCCGAGGAGCTCGAGCCACTCGTAGCGCGGGGCGCCGGCGAAGAACTGGATCCGGAAGGTGTCGAGATTCATGTCTGGTCACCGGCCCTCGAGCGAGCGCGTCGCTCCATGCCGGTCGCCGATTATCGCCCGGTGCCGGCCGGCGTGTCGCCGGAGGCCCCCCCTCCCTATCGGAAGGCCATCTGGTCCGGACCTCGTCCGTGCATCCGTGGTCCACCCGGTGCCGTCGGCCTCTGCGATGATCCGGCGCAGCGCGGCCTTCGGGCCGGACGGCGCGGAGGAGAGCGACATGACGACGGCAACCCTCACCTGGATCGGCCTTGGGCTCTACGCGGTGGTGGCCGCGGCGCTCGCGATCCGGGGCGCGAAAAGGACCGCCACCGTCGCTTCCTACGCCGTCGGGGGGCGCGACCTGCCGCCCTGGGTCGTCGGCCTTTCCCTCTCGGCCCAGCTGACGAGCGTCGCGACCTTCGTCGTCAACCCCGGCCTCGTCGCGCACTACGGGCTCGCCGCTCTCCTCGGCTACGGCGTGGCCGCGGGCTTCGGAATCACGGTCGGCCTCATGGTTCTCTCCGGGCCGTTCCGGGAGACGGGCGCGCGGGTCATGGCCCTGACGATTCCCCAGTGGATCGGCACGCGGTGGAGTCGAAGGGCCTCCGCGTCGCCTTCTCGGGCCTCTCGCTCGGCCTCCTCGCGTTCGCCACGCTCATCGTCGTCGCGCTCGCCCTCGTCCTCTCGCGCCTCCCTCGGGGTTCCCGCGGAGATGGTCGCAGCGGGAATCCTCCTCTACGTCCTCCTCGCCATGGCCATGGGCGGCGCCACCGCGCACGCCTGGATCAACGCGGTCCAGGCCATCGTGATGCTCGTCGTGGCGGTCCTGCTCGTCGGGACGGCCGTCGGCCAGGCCGCGCCCTTCGGCGGCGTCCTGGCGCGCCTGGCGGCCGTGAACCCGTCCTCGCCACCGCCGTGAACCCCGGCTCTCCATTCTTCCGAAACGTCTTCGAGGTCTTCTTCTGCAACCTCCTCGTCGGCCTCGCCATCGTCGGCCAGCCGCACATCCTCTCGAAGGCGCTCTATCTCGCCGACGGTCGGCAGGTGCGCCGGTACCTGGGCGTCGCCATCGGCGCGGGGCTGGTGTTCATGGCGGTCCTCTGGGTGGGGATCGCGGCGCGCCTGACGCTTCCCGAGCTCCCGCGCATCGACCTGGTCGTGCCGGCCTGGCTCGCCGTGACGTTCGGGCCGGGCCTGAGCGTCGTCGTGGCCATCGGGCTCGTCTGCGCGGGGCTCTCGACGCTCGAGGGGATCTTCCTCGCCCTGGCGAGCATCCTCTCCGTCGACGTTCACCCGCTCCTCCCCGGGGCGAAGCCGGAGAAGGCCCTGCGTTTCGGCCGTTTCGGCCTCGTGGGGGTCGCTCTCGTCTGCCTCTTCCTGGCGAGGTGGCAGCTGGCCCACCCGACCGGCGGCTCGGTCGCCATCTTCGCCCAGTACGGTATCTACCTCCTCTTCACCGCCTCGTCGGTCCCGCTGGTCGCCGGGATGTTCCTTCCCCGGGCGCGCCGCGGCGCGGTGATCCTTTCCGCGGCGGTCGCCGTGGCCGTCTACGTCGTCGCCGGGACCCTGAAGCTCGGGACGCTCTCCAACAACCCGGCCGTCCTGGCCACCTGGGGTCTCCTCGCCTCGTGGGCCGTCCTCGGAGCGTCCCTTCTCTTCCAGGGGCGGCGGGAGGGCTGAGGTTCTCTGCCGTCCGGGCGGTCGCGGCCGAGGCGCCGCAGAGATACGATGCGCGGAGCATCGCGACACCAAGCGAGGAGACCTGCACATGAGCACGATCGAAACCATCACCGCGGCGCTCGGCGCCGACGCGAAGTCCCTTCTCGAGCACACCTGCACCGGGATTCCGAAGGAATCGCTGCACCTTCCGGGCCCCGACATGATCGACCGGATCTGGGCTCAGTCGGACCGGCCGATCCCCGTCCTCAGGAGCCTGCAGCAGCTCGTCGACCATGGCCGTCTCGCCGGAACCGGTTACCTCTCGATCCTTCCCGTCGACCAGGGGATCGAGCACTCGGCGGGCGCCAGCTTCGCGAAGAACCCGATCTGCTTCGACCCCGAGGGCATCGTGAAGCTCGCCGTCGAGGGGGGTGCAACGCCGTCGCCTCGACGCTCGGCGTCCTCGGTTCCGTCGCGCGCAAGTACGCCCACAAGATCCCCTTCGTCGTCAAGATCAACCACAACGAGTTCCTGACCTACCCGAACAAGTTCGACCAGATCATGTTCGCGCAGGTGAAGCAGGCGCGCGACATGGGCTGCGTCGCGGTCGGCGCGACGATCTACTTCGGTTCCGACGCCTCGGGCCGGCAGATCATCGAGGTCAGCCAGGCGTTCCACGCGGCGCACGAGATGGGGATGGCGACCGTCCTCTGGTGCTACCTGCGCAACAACGCCTTCAAGAAGGACAAGGACTACCACGTCTCGGCCGACCTGACCGGCCAGGCGAACCACCTCGGCGTGACGATCGAGGCGGACATCATCAAGCAGAAGCTCCCAGAGAGCAACGGTGGCTACAACGTCCTCGCCTCGAAGGAGAACCCCTACGGCAAGACCGACAAGAGGGTCTACGAGGTGCTCACGACGGACCACCCGATCGACCTGACCCGCTACCAGGTGGCCAATTGCTACATGGGGCGCGCGGGCCTCATCAACTCGGGCGGCGCCTCGGGCGAGAACGACTTCGCCGAGGCGATCAAGACCGCCGTCATCAACAAGCGCCCGGAGGGATGGGCCTCATCTCGGGCCGCAAGGCCTTCCAGCGCCCGATGGCAGAGGGCGCGAAGCTCCTGAACACGATCCAGGACGTCTACCTCTGCAAGGACGTCACGATCGCGTAGGCCCGCGTTCCGAACCGCGGCTCGAAGCCGGGTGACGGCGGAAGCGCCGGAATCGGCTTGACCGCGCCGCCCCACGGCCCCCAGACTGGCGACATCTCTACGTCATTGGATCGGGGTGCGGCCAGGAAGGTGATCGCGATGAACAGCTCGTCCCCCCGCCGGCTTCCGAGTTCGCTGGTCGCTGCGGCTGCTTTGGTTCTCTCTGCTGCGTCTGCCGGGGCGGCGATGCCCGCTCTCGGCGCGGTCTCGCAGTCGAGTTTCGTCGTTCCGATCGTCCTTTTTCGAGCAGCGGAGCGGGGGCGGATCAGCTTCTCGACCGAGCTGATCCTGACGAACCGGGGGACCACCACGGCGACGGTCGCGCTGACGTACACGGCGGCCTTCGGCGGAGGAAGCGGCACGGGCGTCGAGGCGCTCGCGCCCGGCGAGCAGAAGGTCATTCCGGACGCGATCGCCTACCTGATCGGGAGGGGGATCCCGATTCCGGCATCGGGAGATCGGGGGGGGACGCTCCAGGTCGGCTTCTACGGCATGTCGTCGGCGGACGCTGCGGCGGTCACGGCGAGGACGACGACGCCCACGCGGGCACCGCATCCCGTGGGCGCCGCAGGGCTGGCCTACCCGGGCACGGCCGAGGGAAGCGTCGTGAAGACGAGTGCCACGCTCTTCGGCATTCGCGCAACGAGCGGGGATCGCTCGAACGTCGCGGTCTACAACCCGACGGCCAGCGACGTCACGATTCGCGTGACGGCGTTCGCGGGTGACGGTTCGGGGGCCTCGCTGACGAAGGCGGAAGGCCTGACGATTCCTGCCCTCGGGTGGACGCAGTTCAACGGGATTCTCGACGGACCGGCTTCACGAGCGGCTGGGTCACCGTCGAGAGAACGGGTGGCCAGGGTGCGTCTGGACCTACGGTGTCGTGAACAGCAATGGCACGAACGACGGCTCGTTCCTCCCGTTCACGGCGGAGACATCGCCGGGGATCGCATCACGGTCCCGGTTCTCGTCGAGACGACGTCGGGGTTCCTGAGCGAGATGATCTTCGCCAACCGGGGCCGCTCGGAGGCGACCTTCGAGCCTCAGCTACCGCGAGAGCCTGGCTCCTTCGCTGGGGACTGGCGGAAACGTCACGTTGAAGCTGCGTGCCGGCGAGCAGCTCGCCTTCCTGACGCGCTCGAGGTCCTTCGCGGCAAGGGCCTGCGCATCGGGGCGAAGGGGGCCGCCAGCTATGCGGGAGCCCTGCGGGTCCGGGTGACGGGCGCTGAGCTGTCCGACGTTTACGCAGGGGGCCCGTACCGCGTCGCTCAGTCCGGCCGGGGGACAGTTCGGTCTCTTCACCCCCGGGATCTACGAGGGGCAGGAAGCAACCACCGAAGCCTTCCTCTACGGTTTGCGCCCGACGCGAACAACAGGACGAACGTCGCCGTCGTGAACGCCGGCGGACGGGTCGGGTGCCGTCACTCTCGAACTGCGCGCTCATGACGGCGATGCCGGAGGAGTGGCGAAGGGCGATCCGCGCGTCGTCGTCCTCGAGCCGGGCGCGTGGACGCAGGAAACGGGTTTCCTCGGCACCAGGGGGTGATGAACGGCTGGGTCCGGGTGACCGCCTTCGGGGACGGCGCCTTGATCGCGTACGGCGTCGTGAACGACGGCGGGAGCCCCGGCGAGCGGACGGGTGACGGCGCCTACGTGCCGATGGTGGTAAGCTCTCCGCCGTCGGCTCGGGGAGTTACCGTCCTAGAGAGCCGGCGGGCGCGGCGTACAGCCCGGCGCTGACGTTCGACCCCGAGGGTAGTCCGACGATCGCTTATGTGAGAATCGCCGAGAAGCTCGGCAGCCAGACGAAGGTCGCCCGCTGGGATCGCGCGACGTCCTCGTGGGATGTATCGCCTCTCCTCCAGCCGGAGGCCGGAGATAACGCCCGGCATGCGCCCGCCGTGGCGACGGATCCGGGCGACGGAGTCCGTCCGTCGTCTGGCGGGTTTGACACGATCACGTTCGCTCATTGGAACGGTACGTCGTGGGTCGACGAGGCCATCGACGAGAGGTCGGAGCTTTCGGGCCCACAGCCCTTCTTCGCCTATGGACCGGACGGAAGCCCATCCATCAGCCACATGCGGCCCAGGGAGGTTCCCGGGACCAGGGTTCGCGTCGAAGAAGGGCTCGTCTCGGTCCATCGACAGCGTCGACCCGGCAGCGACGTCGGACTTCGTCAGCTCCCTCGCGTTCGACGCGGTCGGAACCCTGCCGTCGCGTACGGCAGTCGTTCCCGGCTCCGCCAGAGTCGACACTCCCAAGCCGCCTGAAGGACGGCCCACGTGAACGTCGGGTCGTCGAATCGGGCGTCTTCGACTACGTGACGGAGTCCTTCCTGGCGTTCGACCGCCGAGGGCCTGCCGGCAATCTC